>CAZNWG010000023.1:10510-13315 GCA_964576905.1 uncultured Candidatus Saccharibacteria bacterium | reverse complement strand
TGGCGTACTGGTCTGCCACGATGTCCACGGCAGTGATGCCGTAGGACTTCCAGTCTTCGATGGAAGATCCATTCCCCGGGTTGGTGTTTTTGGCCCACACAGTGAATGCGTGACCCCATCCATTCGGGAATCGAATTTTGCACCCACCAGGGAGCTGTACGGGTTCAGACCGAACTCCTGTGGGCAGTGCGCCGTCTTCATCTCGGGGCCGTTGCCACTCAGCGTCGGTTGGTAGCAGCATTTCGTGAGGATACATTGTTTCTTCGTACTGCACCATCAGGTTTTGGAGCCGAGACTTAGGTTCGGAAGGACCCATCTTGAAACCAAAGTACCCACCGACCAGCATAATGGCACTGACGAGCAGTATGCCACCGCCATACCAGAAGACTAACGTTTCCAGTAACTTCGTCTTGGTCTGGAAGAATGCGGCCCAGAATGCGAGGATTAACAGCCCCACTAAGATCGGAACTGCAAGATCACCGTTTTTTTCGAAGGGGATGATGGTCACGGTACCTAGAACAAGGGTAACCCAGAGGCCAACTCCGGCGTAGGCAGTGGCGTAGAACTTGAGTCCACTCAATACTCCTTGTGTCCTGTCCGTGTCGCCAAGGTGAGCCACAAGTGCTCCCAGTGCCCCGCTTCCCAGTATGAACTGGTATTTGGTGGCAAACATGAACAGCCACACCAACACACCGATCAGGGGGATGACATTCCATTGGTGAAGACCCCATTTGTTGAGCACGAATGCTATTGCGATGACCCCCAAGCTTATGAAGAGTGCTTTGAAACACTTTGCCCTCAGGGCATCGTACTCGTGTTCGAGGCGTTTTAGGGCCTCGACACTGGTTTGTCCGAGGAGTGACGCGATTGTTGTAATGCTCATGGTGAATCTCCTTTCGTTAACTTAACAACCGATTTTTTTCATGAAGCGGTGCATCCACGACCTTTTTTCCGCAAGCTCCGCGTTCCGTTTTTGCATCGCTCTCACTTTATCCCTGAGGGTTTCGGTGATGGTGTCATTGAGCTCGGTGAGTAGACGTGCAATTTCAGGCTTCTTCGCCTTGAAGGCCTCGGTGAGGCTTGTCTTTATTTCGGTGAGTAACTCCTTCAGTTCCCTAAATTCGTCACTCGCAAGAGACCGCACCCACTCAGCGCTCAGAGCTGATTTGTCCATCAGCTTGTCACGAAGCCGAGGGAAATTTGCCAAGAAACCTTTGAGGGTCTCTTCAGCTCCTTCGGGAACATGGGGATTCCCAAATGCCCGTGATTGAGCAATAAGCTTTCGGTACCCAGGGAGATAACGGGGTTCCTGTGCCTGTGTTGGTTCAGCACAGATAACCATGACCATCATTCGGAGGTAGTCGAGTGGATTGTTGATTCCCTCACCCACGTGTTCCATTTTCCTGCTATGTCTCGTGGTCACTCCAGCTTCTGTGGTTTGCCACGTGCTGGTTGTTTCCCCTTCCTTCTTTCCGGGGGAGGAACCCATTGCGGTTAAGAAATTCCGAAATTGGTTGCCGTACCACCACGCAAGTAGACGTTGTTCAGGAGTTTGTTTCGGAAACTGCCAAGCGAAGTAACCAGCCAAGATTTCGCGTGGATTTTCGACACGTTTACCACCAAATTTCTTCCCGTTCTTCAACCATTCTTTTTCGAGGGCAAGTATCAGCGTCGTGATCATTCGTTCATCTTTGAGACCAAAGACACCCGAGAGACCTTTTGCCAGGGTAAAGGCATCGTTGGGAAGATCTTTTCCCGTCAACGCTCCAAAGACTTCCCAGAGTGAATGGGCATGACTTACTCCAGCAAAAAACGTCTTTGCAAATTCAGTTAAAGCTTTTCCAAATCCAAAGGGGGGCATGTTCATCTCCTCTATGCGTTGATTTTCAAGTTGCTTTTGGTAGTGACAGAGTGCCACTACCACCTGGCAGTATACTACCACACTACAATATAAAAGTCAAGCTCAAAATTGTAAAAAATTCTTTGTTATAAGCCATTCTTTGTGAATAGAGGGTATTGGCCGTTTTTCGATAATACACATAATTGCTTAGGTGGGCGGACTCACGCCACACGCAAAGCCTTTTGTTTGCTAAACAAAAAGCATCAGTTTGAAAACTGATGCCTTTTGTTTGCGTGAGTCCGCCCACCAGGGCTCTCGTCTTACAGACGCTGTTCAGGTTGTATGATAATTTCTTCCCATGGTCGAAATTATCGACAACCTTTTCGAGCCCTGGACGCGAGCAAAACATATTGCTCGCTTGGGCGGACATATTACAAAAACCACACATAGGTGTGGTTTTTGTAATATGTCCGCCCACCAGGGCTCGAACCTGGGACCTTATCGTTAAGAGCGATCTGCTCTACCAGCTGAGCTATGGGCGGAAAAGTTACATAACCGTATGCAACAGAAAAAGTGTACTAAAGATACACCATAAAAACAAGGGCGATTTTATGTTATTATACCGCAATGCTCGGATGGCGTAATTGGTAGCCGCGCGAGACTTAAAATTTCGTGATCGCAAGATCGTGTGGGTTCGATCCCCACTCTGAGCACCGAAGGAAAACGCCAGATAACTCTGGCGTTTTCCTTCGGTAAAGGGAATCGAAAGCCGGAGCGACGCAAGGAGTGAGGCGGGGTCGCGAGTGCGACTGAAAGGAGCAACTTGTGACCGATCCCCACTCTGAGCACATTTGTAGTAGAATAAACATTATTTGGGCGCGTGGCGTAATTGGTAGCCGCGTACGATTCAGGTTCGTATGCCGTAAGGCATGGAGGTTCAAGTCCTCTCGCGCCCACAATCGAAC
>CAZNWG010000023.1:0-10410 GCA_964576905.1 uncultured Candidatus Saccharibacteria bacterium | reverse complement strand
ACAGTGAGAGTGTGGGCGCGAGGGCGCAACTGTTTTCGTCTAGAAAACAGGAGCATGGACTTGAAGCCGTTTGGAGATAGTTTTGGAGGCGAAGCCGAACAAAACTATCCCAAACGGGTACTGAACCGGTACGGTTCAAGTCCTCTCGCGCCCACAATCGAACACAGTGAGAGTGTGGGCGCGAGGGCGCAACTGTTTTCGTCTAGAAAACAGGAGCACGGACTTGAACCCTCTATACGCCATAGTCACTTTTTGTCCACACCAAAGAGTGCGTAATCGTGTGCTTTTGGTAAGCTTAGGGGAAGGTTGATTATTACTATGTGTTAGAAAATGTGTGTATGAATGAGGGATTTGAAAGTTTTGGTGGAGAAACACAAGAGCCTGGAGTAGAAAATCTTATGCCTGATGTGGTTGATGTATCAGAAGATATGGTGGCTTCTGTAAATATTGAAGAACCAGTATCACCGGAGGCAATGAGAGAAAAGATGATTATTACGGCTCAGGAGATACGTAACAAAGAATTAGAAAAACTCGAGACGAAGATGGCTGTATGTCGTGGAGTACTTTCGAGTAGTGCCGGTACCTTTATACCTGTTCTCTCCTATGTGATTGCGCGGTGTGCTGGGGTTAATTTTGAAGAATATGGGTTAGATCCTTCGGCTCTAAATAATTACGCTTTCATCACAAGTGCCTTTGCCGGACTTACTGCCCCATTTGCTGGTATAGGCCACGATTATTTTGCAAGAAAAATTGCAGACTTGAAAAAAAGGTGTGGTGTCATTGATCAAAAGTAATCAACCATTATTGTGATAATTTTTCTAATACCATGAATCCACAACAGCAAATCAGTGATCTGTTTGAGGAAATGTTTGACGTTGCGCAGGTGTCTCCCGAACAAAGGGAGGTAATCCTTAATGCACTCAGTGGAGCAATCATCTTGAATGTCATGAATAAATTCGCAGACCGTCTTTCCGTTGAAAAAAAGGCCTCAATGGAGCTAAACCCTCCTTCAGATATTGAAACATTATTTACTGAGCTTGCACAGGACATTTCACAAGAGGAGGTAACGAAAATATTGGCAGATTCAGCAACTGAGGTGCTTAGCACATATATGGAAGAGATTACGAAATAATCCCTCAATAAACCCGTATTATTTCATTGTTTGAGTATATCTATTACGTATTCAAAACACAGGGATATTACGGAATGTGAACGATTTTGACAAAATTTAGTCATTTAATTGTCTTATCAAATTTTGTCCACACGAAAGAGTGCGTAATCATGTGCTTTTGGTAAGCTTAGGGGAAGGTTGATTATTACTATGTGTTAGAAAATGTGTGTATGAATGAACGATTTGGAGATTTTGGTGGGGGAAATGAGACAGGGAAGCAAGAATTCAAAGCAGGAAATTTTGTGCTTGAAGCCAACTTTACTCCACCAAAAAGTGAAGAGAATTCAGGAAGGCCAACAGAAAATGGGTTGGAAGCTACTATTGATACATTACCCGAAGAGGCTCAGGAGGCAATTCGAAATTTACCTGAAGAACCTTCTGATGTGGGTATGGAGAAAGTTGTTGATGCATTACCAGAGAATATGCAAGAAGCCATTCAAGGTCTATCTGAAGCTTCAAAAAAAGTTGTTGACGAAGAGGTACGTTTTTCTGAACTCTTTTCTGGTATTGCACAAAGAGGTGCTCGGGTGTTTGCATTTATCACTGCACTTTTTGCAGTTCCAGGAATTGTACAAGCTGCTGGACTTACGGAGTACGAGCAAGCGAAGGCGGCACGACAGGAAGCGCATAAAGCACGAACAGGGGTGGACTTAGCACAGAGAGGTGTACTACAAGAAGAACAACGAAGGCAACTGGAGGCACAGAGGTTTGAAGACGCAGTAAATCAAGAAACTCTGAAAGAACAACAGATCACTTCTTCGGGAAGTTGGGGTAAACAGTTTGTTATAAAAGCAGAGAGTGATATGGGATTAATAAAAAATGCTGAACATGCAAATACGTTAGTTCAGATACATATTGGCGGTTTTGTCCGTGAATACCATCAACCATCCCCAGGGAAAGGGGTAATGGAACGATTTGATACACACCGTATACATAGGGTATTCTCAGCAGGTGACCTTGAAAAACTTAAAACTGACGCACTCCATTTAAAAGGAATCTTGGATACACTCAATACACGGTACGGTGTAGAAAGATATGATACATATTTAAATTATCTTAATGTCATTTTGCATGATATCGAGCTTCGAAGCGATTATTCTGTCCGAGCGAAGGAAAAGGCGTACCAAGAGATTAACAGTAGGATGATACAGAATCATGGCGGACAGTACGGCGGACCTCAGCACTATGGGGGACAGCGATATATGCGTAAATTTAATTGAGTATGGAAGTCTATTTTGAACAAATTGAAACGTTGGTCCTAAATTCGAATCTTCCTCCCGAGGAGAGACACGAGTTGTTGGAAGTGCTTGCATTACTTGATAACGATACACTTCAAGAAGTGTTGGAACTTTTTCAGAAAAATGCAACATGGATAGAGATTGTGTACCAAAACTTTCTCGACAAGCGAGACGCGTTTGCAAACAATGACACTGAGGCCATTTTGGATATTCTGCAGAGTGAAGAAACATTACTCGCACAGTTTGATGGGGTGGAGTAGCGTGTATATATCCAGAAATGCCGATTTTGTCAGTATGAAGTTCTCCTCAAAACCCACTGGGAAGGTGATGACCTGAAACACGTCTACTGTCGTATAAGGATTTTAACCGACTTGTGTACATATGAGTAGCAAAATCAATCTTGGAAATGTCTGCATGAATGAAATGATTTGTGAGCAGTTGTTGATTGTGAAAAATATTGTTGATATCGCGAATAGAAACAACATCAGGCTCTGGTTCAATGGAACGTATGGTGTTGTTGGATACTATGGATATTTTTTCTCGACGCCTCATGATGTTGACTGCGGGGTTTTGAGAAAGGAACATACAAAATTCAAAGGTATTCTTGCTGATAATGGATACAGTCTCGTTTCTGAAAAAGATAATGGTAAATTTTTGGTGACTTCTTTTCAGAAAGGCACTACAGTCGTAGAACTTGGAACCTTCGATGAAGATTTAGGCGATAATTTTGCTGATATTGAAGGTATTCACTACCCAATCCCAGATAATCTCTGGCTCGCAAACTGCTACAGGATTACACACACTAAGGCGCGGAGACGGGATGAAAACGATTTAGAGAGAGCTATTTTCCTTGAATCACTAAACATTTCCAAAAGCACTGTAAAATGAGCAATTACAAAGGCAAAGCCCTATGCACTTACTACTTTCTCCCCACATCCCTCATCTAAAAACTTTTTCAGACCAAGAATATCTTTCACATCTTTATCATAGTGATACGTCAGGATGCCGAGAGAGCGTGCAGAAGTGACTGCATCCAGATTGTGTTCGAAGTAGAGGACATCAGATGGAAATAGATTATATTCTTCAAGTAATGTTTTAAAGTACAGCGGGTCTGGTTTGTCTGGGTCGTGTTTCATGGTAAAGACTTGATAGGGAACATCATTTAGTCCAAATGCAATCATCTGCTCATTATTGGCATTCGTCACAATGAGTTTAGTATTTGGGTAGGTCTCAAGTAAGTCGAAAAGTTCTTTATATTTTACAAAGTTTCCAGATACATCTTTTATGATGGTGGTATTGACCGCATCTACAAGTATTGTTTTCATATGTGAATAAGTAAACCAATTTATTTAAACTACTTTTGATTATCATACCCCCTAATCGCATCCATAAAAATCTCACCGAACTGTGCGAGCTTTTTCTCACCGACACCGCTGATGTTGAGGAATGCTTCAGCTGTTTTTGGCTTATGGAGCGCCATCTCGTGGAGGGCTTTATCACCGAAGACGATGTACGGGGGAACTCGAAGCCGTGTCGCTTCACGCGTGCGTACTTGGCGCAGTGTTTCAAAGAGTGAGGTGTCGTAGTGAGTATTTTGCACAAGCGACGCCACTGCTCTTGGTACTACTTTCTTCGGTGTTTGCATTACGAGTGGGGTAGGTGCAACACAGTGGTCGCAATTACCACAGTTTGGCTCCGTGTACTCCTCATTGAAATACTTGAGTAAAAATTTACGACGGCACCCGTTCAGTTTCCCATACTGCACCGACTGTTCGAGGTTGTACTGCACCTGTTGTTTTTCTTTCGCATCTTTAATTTGATTATTGAAGTACTCGTGTTTGAACTTGTCTGCAAGGGAGAATAGGAGCACACAGCGCGCGGGGAGCCCGTCTCGCCCTGCACGGCCTGTTTCTTGGTAGTACCCTTCAACTGACTTCGGGAGACTGTGGTGGATGACCAATCGCACATCGGGCTTATCGATACCCATGCCAAAGGCAATGGTAGCCACCATAATCTGGATGTCGTCACGGATGAAGCGTTCTTGATTGTCTCTGCGAGCGTCGGCACTCATGCCTGCGTGATAGGTGCCTGCTCTGTATCCTTGCTTGCTCAGTTTCTCTGCAATGGTTTCGGTGTCTCTGCGGGAGAAACAGTAGATGATGATGCTTTCTCCTTTATAGAGAGACACCAGTGACAGGATAGTAGAGAAGGAATCCTTTTTTGGTAAAACCTCATAACTCAAGTTTTGCCGGTTGAAACTTGAGGTGAAAATATGTGGCGAGAGAAGTCCAAGTTGACTCACGATATCCGCGCGCACTTGGACAGTCGCCGTCGCGGTGAGTGCAATGATGGGAATGGAAGGGAATTTTTGTCGGAGAGACTTAAGATTACGGTAGTCAGGCCGAAAGTCGTGTCCCCACTCTGAGATGCAGTGGGCTTCATCGATAGCAAAGAGGCTCACGGGAAGTGTCTGCAACAGTGCTTCAAACTGTGGAATCGCGAGGCGTTCGGGTGTGATGTACAAGATTTTGAGTGACCCGTTTTTTACTTGTTCTATCACTCCCGTGATTTCCTCTTGGCGGAGTGAGCTATTGATAAATGCAGAGGGTATGCCGTTCCCCAAGAGCGCATCCACCTGATCTTTCATGAGTGAGATGAGCGGGGAAATGACAATGGTGGTACCTGATTGCAACAGGGCGGGTAACTGGAAACAGAGTGATTTTCCTCCACCTGTTGGCATGAGGACGACGCAGTCCTCTCTTGCCATCACGCGCTCTATGATTTCTTTTTGGAGTGGGCGAAATTCGTCGTATCCGAAGTATTGTTTTAAGGTGGTGTACATATGAAAGAGGATAGGGAAAGTATATAGTATCCCACACAAGGTACAGAATCGAAACAAAAGCGACACCAACCCCTACGCCCTCTTGTAATTGTATCAAGGCGTCGCCTTGATACGTTTTGATACAAACTCCTTCACCAATCTCTCAATCCGCTCAGTCTCATCCTTCCGTACCCACACGATACCCGCATCTCTCTTCAGCCATGTCATTTGTCTCTTTGCGTACTGCCAGCTTTTTGTCTCAATGAGTGCGCACATCTCGTCCTTGGTAATCATATTTTGGAGATACTGTGCAATGTACTGGTACTCAATGCCGAGTTCCTGCATTCGCTCATACGAAAGACCATTCTTGTGGAGAGTGACAACCTCTTCAACCATACCTGCCCTCATTCGTTCTACAAGGCGCGTGTGAATGTTGTTGAGCAAATCCTCCTTCTCGATACGAATACCTATCGTGAGAGCGTCGTAGAGCTCCACAGAGGAAGTCTTTGGCACGGTGCCGAGTGCTGATGCAATTTCAATTGCTCGAATGAGTCTCCTACTATTTTTTGGGTCAATAGTCTGTGCTCGCTCGCAATTTTTTTCTTTCAATATTTCAAAAAGCTTCTCTGTGGAGTGGTTTTCGAGTTCTTTTCGCAATTCTACATTGGGTGGTACTTCAGGCATCGAAGCGATGCCGAGAAGTGCGTCAACATAGAAAAAAGTCCCACCGACGATGATGGGCAATTTACCCCGTGAGAGAATGTCTGCAATTGCGTTGCGACCGTCTCGGATATAGTCGTTGACGGTGTACACCGTACGGGGATCGGCCACATCGAGGAGATGGTGGGTGACACCTCGCATCTCCGCGGAGGTTACCTTTCCTGTCCCCAAATCGAGACCACGGTACACCTGTCGTGAATCAGCAGAGACAATCTCACCATTGGATTTTTCCGCAAGTGTAACAGAAAGGGAAGTCTTCCCCGATGCGGTGGGACCCACGATGACGAGGATTTTTGGTTTCAAGTTCATTTCAGTGAGATTTCCTTAAGTATGTATTCAAAAATCTTTTTGCCGTCTGTCTCATTACAAAGGTGTTCTGGATGAAATTGAAGTCCATATAGAGGGAGGCTTTTGTGTTTTATGAGCTCTGGTCCATCTTCAGATGAGCCAAGAACAATCAGTTCATCAGACATTGTTGAGATGATCCATCGGTGGTGTTCATACACTTGAATGGTGTTTGCCCCAATATCAACCTCCTTTGAAAGAGTGATATCCCGAACCCCATGATGTTCATTTTTGAGTTCTTTAAATGACGCACCGAAGGAGAAGGCAATCAATTCTGAGCCGAAACATATTCCAATAATGGGTATGTGAGCATTTCGTATGAGTTCAATCTCCTTATTAAAAAACGAGTTGTGCCATACAACAGAAGCATCGCTACTTCCCGAGAGAACAATGAGGTCATAAATTTCAGCTTCATTGCCATTTAGTTCATACCAGGAGCGAACATCCTCAATTCCAGGAATGAGTTTTGCCAATTCATCTATGCGTTTTGTGTCATTATCGACGAGTAATAATTTCATATTGTGTCGGGAGAGGGTGATACAGTCCGGGGGACTATCGCAAGACTCATTGAGGATTTTTACGAGCAAAGTGAAGTAAAAGCCTGATGAGTGGACAGGTCCTGTAGGGACTTGAACCCTCCCGCCTTACAGGCGCTGTTCAGGTTGTATGATATTTCCTAATGGAAATCTCGACAACCTTTTAAAATAGTTTCCCAAACTATTTTAACCTTGCGGTACACGATTTTGAGTCAATTTGAATGTCTTGAAAACATTTGGTGGGCATGGAGGGACTTGAACCCTCATGGATTTCTCCACACGATTTTGAGTCGTGAGCGTATACCAATTCCGCCACATGCCCATCAAATGTTTTCAATGACGGATGATTTGTCTCCCAGACAAATCATTACCATTCCGCCACCCCAATATGTACCATAAATAGGGGCTTAATGAGTCTACCAGATTATACACAGGGTGAGAAGCGAATACTTGGAGGTTCTCACGACCTTGAACATTTTCTGTGAAAGGTGTACTGCTCCTGTAAGGAGGAAAATATTTAATCCAATTAGTGTGGATTATAAATTGAATTTCCTATGCTACAATATCCACCATGGCGTACGAAAGTAATTCGATTTTTTGGATCGAGGTAGAGAAGATTGTCCCAAATCCGTTTCAACCACGGCGTGAATTTGATCAGGCAAAGTTACAAGAACTCGCTGAGTCAATTCGCATGTACGGTGTTTTGCAACCACTCGTGGTCACCAGACGGGAAATTATTGGCGAAGATGGTGCTTTTACTTCTGAATATGAGCTCATTGCTGGTGAGCGACGACTGCGCGCATCGAAGCTCGCGGGTCTCACACAGGTACCGGTGCTCATTCGTTCTGGTGAGGAGTCTGAGCTCATGAAACTTGAGTTGGCGATTATCGAGAACCTCCAACGTGAGGATTTAAACGCAGTTGACCGTGCACAGGCCTTTAAGCAACTCGCAGAACAATTCGGACTTTCGCACTCGCAGGTGGCACAGAAAGTGGGTCGTTCACGCGAGTACGTGGCAAACTCGATTCGACTCCTCATGCTTCCCGAGAGTATCTTAAACGGGCTTCGTGAAGGGGTTATTTCAGATGGACACGCACGTACACTCCTTATGCTGAACGACCGTCCTACAGAGCAAGACGTAGTGTATCGTGAAATACTCCTTAAAAAACTTTCTGTGCGTGAGGTGGAGCGTATTTCACGCAAGATAGCGACCGATAAAGTGCGAAAGAAAAACTGGCAAGATTCTGACCCCGAGCTTATTGAGATTGAAAAGCAGTTTACTGAAACGTTTGGAACCCGCGTCCAGATTCAAAAAACTGATTTTGGTGGAAAGCTCACGATTGACTACTTTGCTCCCGATGATTTACGTAAAGTACTCGAACTCATTCATCGTGCAGAGAGTTCTGTGTACGGTGGTTCACACACAAGGATGCTCGCTAATCTCGAAAATACAACAGCACTCGTACAGGCAGATGGAATGAAGCTGAACAACTCATATAATGAAAACGACGGCACTGAGGAAACACAATTCATTGCTTCTCCAGAGGATCCACCATACGAAGAAAAAGTATTTACCAAATACGATACCCTCTATGCACCTGAGACCCCAGAAACGGTACTCGATGCCGAAGTTGCTGAAGAAGATGCGCCGTACAGCATCACGTCTCTTGGAGTTGCACCTGAAGAAGAGTTAGAGCAAGTAACGGAAGACATTCCTGTTACAGAAAATGAAAACCCCGTTCCTGCTCGTGTCGAGCCCCGGGAGGAAGAGGATAGTAATCTGTACGCGATTAAGAATTTCTCTCTGTAGCTTTTTGCTCTGCGAGGGCACTGCGAATTTTTCGGCGTGCGAGCGACGTCTTTGCGTAGCCGAGCCATTTGCGGGTTGGCTTGTTTGATTTGCCGGTTACAATTTCGACAATATCTCCGTTCTTGAGTTCAGTGTTGAGTTCCACAAGTTTGTTATTTACTTTTGCGCCAGCGGTGTGCTCACCGATATCAGAGTGAATGGCGAAGGCAAAATCAATAGGTGAAGCACCCACTGGAAGGTCAATCACATCACCCTCAGGGGTAAAAACGAAGATACGATATGAAAAGAAATCTTCTCGATGACCATCGAAAAACTCACGCTCGGTATCACCAACTGTGTGTGTGTCTGCAATCTCTTGTATCCATCGTGGGATTTTTTGCTTGTGATTGTGTTCCTGGATAATCGTCTTCTCGGTTTGGGGAGATTTTGATTTCCAAATAAATGGTTTGAAAAGTGCGGGAACGAGTGATGCAAACCATGAGGCAGTACTCCTGTTTGCTGTTGCACCCTGCTGGTTGTCTTTGTAAATGATGTGAGAAGCAATACCATACTCTGCTTCACGGTGCATCGCTTCGGTACGTATCTGTACTTCGAGAATGGTCCGGTGCGGGGTAATAACGGTCGTGTGAATCGATTTGTAGCCGTTTGGTTTTGGAAAAGCGATATAGTCTTTCACACGTTGGGGAAGTGGGCGCCATATTTCGTGGACTATACCGAGCACCTGGTAACACTGTTCAATGGAGGGCACCACAATGCGAATGGCGAGGTAGTCATACACCTTGTCCATGTCCCAGTCACGGCGTTTCAATTTTTGGTATAAACTGTACAGTCCCTTTGATCGGTACGATGTATGGAAGTCATTGATTTTGCTCTCTGCGAGTCGTTTCTGAAGCGTCTTGCGTGCTCGCTCAAGATCAATCTCACTCGTTTTTGCTATGCGACCAACAAGCTCATGAACGCGTTCATATTCCTCTGGGTATACGTAGGGGAATGCGAGGTCCTCGAGCTCCTTGCGAATGCGTCCCATACCGAGACGGTGGGTGACGGGGACATATATTTCGAGCGTCTCGCGGGCAATGCGGAGTTGTTTTTCCTTCGGAACAAACTCCAACGTTTGCATGTTATGGAGGCGGTCGATGAGCTTGATGATGAGGACACGAATATCCTGTGAGGTGGCCACAAAGAGCTTACGCAAACTCTCATTGTGCCTATCGCTCCCGTAGTAGCGCACAGAGCCAAGTTTGGTGACTCCTTGTACGAGGAAAAGAATCTCATCTCCAAATTCTGTTTTGAGTTCCTCGGGAGTAACATTCGTATCTTCAATAGTATCGTGGAGAAGACCCGCAGCAACTGTTTGTGCGCCCATGCCGATTTCTGCGAGCATCTTTGCCACTGATGCAAGATGTACGAGGTAAGGATCCCCTGAGTACCGTGTACGCCCCTCATGTGCTTTTGCAACAAATTCGTACGCATGAGTAATCAAATCCTTCGCCTCCTGGGTGGAGTCACTCATAGCTTCAATGATGTTTTTTGCAGTGATGAGCGTTGCCATAATCACATTCTACATTTGGTTGGGGTATACCACAAGGAGACGCACAAAGAAGATACTGCAGAGGGCGTACAGTGTCTTTGTGTAGATTAGCGACCGAGCAGTTTGAGTGCATCTTGAAGGGTGAACGTTTCGATATTGACGTCGTCGGGTAGCCAGATTCGTGTGAACCCTTTTCTGAGGTATTTTCCTGATTTTGATTCGTAGACAACAATCATTT
>CAZNWG010000022.1:10673-14114 GCA_964576905.1 uncultured Candidatus Saccharibacteria bacterium | reverse complement strand
GGATTTACTTGTAGAAATCTGACTCTTCGTAATAATACGACTGCTCGATACCCTTCATGAAGACGTCACGATCGTCAATTTTTGAGGTTAGTGCGTTGCGCAAGAGTTCTCTAATTTCGAGTGCATTTACCGGACTGCGTTCCATGGCGTTTAAGTAATCCATTTTATCAATTTTTTCCCAATCAATGCATTGAGACAAATTTTTCTTCAAAATTAAATCGAGCCAAACGCGCATGCTACGCCCGTTGCCCTCCATAAATGGATGTGCAACGTTCATTTCCACATATTTAGTGACAATATCATCGAACGTTAGTTCAGGAAGTGAATCAATTGCTATAAGACTTTCAGTAAGATACAGACAGGGAGCAAAACGAAAACCGCCCTTACTGATATCTTTTGTTCGAATCTTTCCAGCAAAATCATACAAACCTTTAAAAAGAAACTCGTGTATCTGTTGCAAACCGCGTGTTGTTCCCACTTCGAACATTGCCAATTCGTGACTCTCAAAGAGTTTAATGGCGCGTTCTTTACTCCGTTCGTCAATGGTTTTCATAATCTAATTGTATCATTTTTCTAAAATTATTTACACAAAAAACAAGACAACAAGCGGGAGGATGAGCCACCAGAAGAAGTTTTCGGCGGGGGCGAAGAGGGATTGGATGGGGGTGCCGGGGGTGATGATGTCGGTCACGGGGAGCGCGTGGAAGCTGAGTATTATTTCAACAAATCTTCCAAAGAAATATCTGCTTGAAGAATAATTGATTTTAGCGTCTTGGGAGCTAGGTCTCTATTATGATATGGAATAACTA
Source organism: uncultured Candidatus Saccharibacteria bacterium (assembly GCA_964576905.1). Lineage (GTDB taxonomy): Bacteria > Patescibacteriota > Minisyncoccia > Phycocordibacterales > UBA918 > Damh-18. The sequence continues at coordinate 13,305 of CAZNWG010000022.1, read as the reverse complement.
CGTGCAAAGAATTGTTTGTTGTATGACGAAGGTTGATGTGACTTCCCGTTTGGTGATGAATATAGAAACCATTCTTAAGAAGAATCTTAACTAATTTCTTAGGTGAAAGAGCAGGAAGCTTTGGCATGAACTATGCTGATACCTGTAAGCGCATACTTGCAACGAAACTTTCATTTGGTATTTCCGCTTTTGCTTTCTTTAATCCTTCTATGTAGCAGGTTATAGCATCATGGAGCACAAGTTTTGCATGCTTCATATCTTTTGCTTCAGTCACGAGTCCAGGTAGAGCAGGTACGGTGATAGTGTACCCACCGAGCTCATTTTCCTCGAAAAATGCAGTGAATTCCCTATTCTTTTTTAGAATCTTAGTAGCCATATTTATATTTACTATACTAACAAATTCGGAAATAATTGCCAATTTGGTAAGGGTTACACAAAAAACAAAACAGCAAGCGGTAAAATGAGCCACCAGAAGAAGTTCTCCGCGGGGGCGAAGAGGGATTGGATGGGAGTACCGGGGGTGATGATGTCGGTCACGGGAAGCGCGTGGAAACTGAATATCATGACGAGTATGGTGCCCATGGAGGCGAGGAGAATCTTCTTCCAGAAACGGTGGAAAGCTGGCTCGTAGTCGTCGCCTGGGATGTGCCGACGGAAGAGCATCGCGCCCGCTACGACAAATGCGAGGAATATGAGAATTTTTGCTATTGCAGCACTGTCTCCCCCACCCTGCGCTACTTGGTCGTAGTACGGAAACTTGATTGAAATGAGTAAGGCGAGGTAGAGCGCGAGAATGACGTTTACGAGCGCGTAGCGACCCTTTGCCATCGCGTAGAGGAGGAGTACACCAAAGACCGCGAGGAGAAACGCAAATTCTTTGAGGAAGGAGAGGACGGCTGTGGTATCCATAGGAGTATTATACCCGCTTGTGGGGGCTTTGGGACATGGGGTGTTTAGAACGCGCGTGGCTTCGCCACGCGCGTTGACTATTCTCACCCATGGGGTACTCTACATCCAGTTCAACTCCTAGGAGAACGTCATGTTCATTCTGATTGACAACTGGCTCATTAAGTGGGCACAATTTTTTGTCTGGTTTATTGAGCTGTTTACATGTTTTACAAAGAAAATGATTGCAACACTGTTGCTCGTCATTATAAAAAGTATCACATGGAGCAATGTACTCATTTTGACATTGCTTTCTTTGCATAGTATTGGATACACCCTCATTGTGTTGGCTACTGCATGTGCAGCTCAGCTTGCGGTGTGCGGTCTATACGATTCATGGTTGCACGAAAGTATTGTGTCACGAAACAGGGTAGAAAATAATAGAAACGGACGTTTGATAATGGCTTTCATATCGCTTTTTCAAGTTTCGTTCTTTACACCATACATTCTTTTATCCGACACAGATATACTCTCATCGCTTCCCATTGATGAGTTCGTGATACAGATCAGTATGTATGGAGTTTGTTTTTGTTTTTTCTGTTCTTTTGTATTGGGGTACCTTCTCTGTGCACAATCACTGCCACCTCAAGAAAAACATAAACGTGATTTTATGCGTTCTCGAAGAAACCGTTGACAGCGTTTTGTCACAAGCCGCCCGAAGTCTGGGCGGTTTTGTTTTTTAGTGGCTTGACTAAAGTTAATCTTAAGATAAACTTATGCCAATGAATACAAAAGCAAAGAATTTCATCGGGCTCAAGGAGCTTCGAGAAAATATGGAGACGTACATTACCCGTGTCGGTAAAGGTGAGTCTATTACCGTGCTCAGGCGAAATGAGCCGATATTTCGACTCTCTCCCATTGATGAAGAAGAATTAGGATGGGAAAGTATCGTTGATTTTACGAAAATTAATCCACAGGGAGTTCCTGTCGAGGATGTTCTTAAAGCACTTCGAAAAATAAATGGATAAGATTATCAAATTTCTCCGAAAACTAAGTAGTACGGATACTCTCCTCATTGAGCGAGCACTTTTAGATTTGAAAGGAAATACGCTTGATAAGTATGATGTAAAAAAACTTACTGGACATCATAATATTTTTCGAATGCGTGTCTGCTCAGTACGTATTATATTTAAAAGAGTTGATGAAAAAATAGACATTTTGGATATTGGAAGAAGAAGTGAAAAGACGTACCGAGAGTACTAGGTCATCGGGCCGAAGACGCCTGTAACACTTAAAACACCAAGAGCCCATTGGGCTCGTGGTGTTTTGAATTTTCCGTTTTTTATACTCCTTCTTTCTTCAGTTCCTCAACGAGCTTGCGCGCAGTGCGCGAAAGCTTTTCCGGAATCTCGATGAAAATCTTTACATGAAAATCCCCACGCGATGAGCCGACAGGGACTCCCTTCCCCTTGATGCGGAGAATCTCACCATGCTTCACTCCCTCGGGAATTTTGATTTGGATAGTGCCATCGAGTGTCTCAACGCCGTATGTCGCACCGAGGAGTGCGTCGGTGAGCTTGACCTTGAGTACTGTTTCAAGGGTGCTATCGCTCCGGTGGATGCTTTGGTGACGCTGTACATGGACTTTGATGTACAGGTCGCCTGACGTTCCTCCCTTTACTCCTTCCCCACGACCGGTCATGCGTATCATCTCACCGGGCTCAATACCCGCGGGGACATTGATTTC
>CAZNWG010000022.1:0-10573 GCA_964576905.1 uncultured Candidatus Saccharibacteria bacterium | reverse complement strand
TATTCTTGGTGAGCTTGAGCGTGCGCTTTGTGCCAAAGATTGATTCTTTGAAAGTGAGCTCAATGTCCACAGAAATGTCATGACCGCGCGTCTGTCGTCTTCCGCCCCCCTGCATGCCACCACCGAACATGTCGCCAAACCCCTGGAAAATATCGTTGATGTCAAACTCGACTCCTGCTCCGCCAAAACCGCCCTGAAAGCCACCCCACTGCCCCTGCTGGGGTCCTGCACCACCTCCCGCGTATGAGCGACCGTAGGTGTCGTATTCAGACCGTTTCTTGTCATCACTCAAGGTTGCGTACGCTTCACTGATTTCTTTGAATTTTGCTTCATCACCTCCTTTTTTGTCGGGGTGATACTTTGAAGCGAGTTTACGAAACGCCTTCTTCACCTCATCCTTTGAGGCGTTTTTCTGAATTCCGAGGATTTCGTAATAATCTTTCATATTGAGTGTTAGTTAGTTGGGTTCTCACCTGTTTCTGCATCGCGGATGTTGCCATCTTCTGGTTTTTCCTCAGGCTTTTGAGCTCCTTCTTGTGGTGCTTGGTTCTGCATCGCCTCTCCAATTTTTTGCATTTCTGATGAGAGCTCGTGTGTCTTTGTCTTGATATCCTCGTTGTTGTCTTTATCCTTTACCTCGCGGAGTGCCTTTATCTTTTCTTCGACACCCGCTTTCACATCAGCCGGTACGGCATCCTTGTGGTCTTGGAGCGCTTTCTCCGCAGTGTAGAGCATCTGGTCTGCCATGTTGCGTGAATCGATGAGCTCTTTCTTTTTGAGGTCCTCTCCCGCGTGTGCCTCAGCGTCATGCTTCATGCGCTCAATGTCTTCTGGCGTGAGTCCGGAGTTTGCCTCGATGCGGATTTTTTGCTCTTTGTTGGTTGACTTGTCGCGCGCGGTCACATTGAGTACACCGTTGCTGTCGACATCAAAGATAACCTCCACCTGTGGCATGCCGCGTGGTGCTGGTGGAATACCGTCGAGGATAAATCGTCCGAGTGATTTGTTGTCGCTCGCCATTGGTCGTTCTCCCTGTGTGATGTGAATTTCCACTGATGTTTGGTTGTCGGCTGCGGTAGAGAAAATTTGTTCGCGCTTCGTCGGGATATGCGTATTTTTCTCGACGAGCTTTGTGGAGACACCACCCATGGTTTCGATACCGAGTGAGAGTGGGATGACGTCAACGAGTGTGATGTCATGGACGTCTCCCTGCAGAATTCCTGCTTGAATAGATGCGCCGAGTGCTACCACCTCATCAGGGTTCACGGTTTTGTTGGGCTCTTTTCCAAAGAGTTCCTTCACGCGCTCAACTATAAATGGCATGCGTGTCTGACCACCCACGAGTATCACCTCATCGATTTCTTCTTTTTTGAGACCGGATGCTTCGAGGGCCCGCTTGGTGATTTCGATTGAGCGATCGATGTACTCGTGCGCGATTTCCTCGAGCTTTGCGCGCGTGAGCTTGATGTCGAGGTGGAGTGGCCCGTCACTGCCCTGTGAGATGAATGGAATATTGATGTTGCTCTCTGCGGTAGATGAAAGCTCGTGCTTTGCTTTTTCTGCGGCTTCATCGAGACGCTGGAGTGCGAGCGGATCCTTGCCGAGGTCGACGACATTGGACTTCTTGAATTCATCAATGAGGTAGCGCACAATCTTCTGGTCGATGTCCCTGCCTCCCATGTGCGCGTCGCCATCAGTCGACTGCACCTCAATAACATCATCGCCCACTTCGAGCACCGTGACGTCGAAGGTACCTCCACCAAAGTCGTATACGACAATCTTCTCTTCCTTCTTCTTATTGAAACCGTACGCCAAGGCAGCTGCCGTTGGCTCGTTGATGATGCGCTTCACGTCGAGACCGGCAATTTTCCCCGCATCCTGTGTCGCCTTGCGCTGTGCATCGTTGAAGTATGCAGGCACGGTGATAACCGCCTCGGTGATTTTTTCTCCGAGCTTTGCCTCTGCGTCTGCCTTCAGCTTCGCGATAATCATTGCGGAGACTTCCTCGGGTCGGTAGTCCTTTTCCCCCATGTGCACCATAGCCCCTCCATCAGTGCCCTTCTTGACCTCATAGGGGACGATGCCCTTGTCACTCTGTACTGCTTCTTCATCGAAATTGTGCCCCATGAAGCGCTTGATACCGTAGATGGTGTTTTTGGGATTAGTGACCGCCTGTCGCTTTGCAATTTGCCCAACGAGACGTTCTCCCGTCTTTGAAATGGCGACAATGGATGGTGTCGTGCGGTTTCCTTCTGCGTTTTCGATGATTGTTGGTTCACCACCTTCAATAATCGCCATTGCTGAGTTTGTGGTGCCGAGGTCAATACCAAGAATTTTTGCCATAGTGTTTTGAATTAAATACTAAAACCTAGATGATAAATAATACATATTACTGTTTTGTGCCGACGACGACTCGTGCGGGGCGTAAGATATCGTCGTTGCGCTTGTACCCCTTCTGCAGAACCGTCATGACCATGTCTACGTCTGTATCATTTGCAACCGGAGTATTGGATACCGCCTCATGCTCCTCTGGATTAAATCGTTTCCCTTCCGGTTCAATGGGGGTCACATTATTACTGCGTAAAATTGACATGAGTTTCGTTTGGATTGCTTCTACCCCGACTCGCCACTTTGCATCGATGCTCCCCCAGAGCGCCGTGTCGGCCATCGCGGTGTCGAAGCTATCTGCGAGGGTGAGGAGCTCTTCGAGAATCTTGTCGGTCGCACGCTCTTTATCCCGTAGTAACTGTTCCTCGAGACGTCGTCTGCTGTTGAGGAAATCTGCCCGTGCTCTTTGTAAATCTTCTAAATATTTTTGCTTTTCTGCCTCACATTCCGCAAGCTTTTTACGCTGTGCTTTGAGTTTGTCACTGAGTCGTTCCTCCTCATGTTCTACATCAATCTCGGTATCTTCAGGTAGGATTGTATCTTCAGTAACAATCGCATCATCTTCATCAATAACATGTTTATCTACCATATTTGTGCATTATAACTGCAAATTTTATCGGTGTCAAAAATGGAGCCCTTCGCGTTGCGAAGGGCCTTGTATGAATGTATAACTCTTACACGGTAACTACTGTACGGAGATCTTGTGGCGTTACACACTGCGCACAAGAAATTGCATCGTAGACACGGCCAATTTCTTCGAGTCTCAGACGGAGTTCAGCTTCTTGCTCAGGCGTAAGTGTTAATGCATTCGGCTTCGGATTCTTCTTCATTTTGTTAAAAGCATCGAGTGAATTTTGTCCAAAAACAATTTTTTGTTTCATTGTGTACCTCCGAGTATATGAGCTTTATGAAGTAACTGCCTTTGAAGATTATACACTAGTGTCGCTGGTTGTTAGTAAAGAGGAGTCTTTTTTTATCACTTACTCCCGAGTTGCTAAGTAAAATTATTCGCTACGCTTTAATTTTTCTAAGCACTCTTGAGCACGCCTCGCGGTTTTTCTGTCTATGTTGACAGAAAAACATCGCTCCGGCTTCAAAGCGCTAAAAAAGGCTCCGTAGGGAGCCTTTTTTCTAGCGCTTTGACCACTGTGGGCTCTTGCGAGCTTTTTTGAGTCCAAATTTCTTTCGTTCAACTGATCGCTGATCTCGTTTGAGTAGACCTGCTTTCTTGAGCGGAATGCGTCTGTCCGCTTTTTCTTTGACGAGTGCACGTGCGATACCAAGCTTGATAGCATCAGATTGTGATGAAAGACCACCTCCCTGTACATGTGCACTAATCTCATATGAGTCGATACCTGCATTCTCTGTTTCAAGAACCGCAAGGAGATTCTTTTGGAGTGTTGCCGCCTTGAAGTACTCTGCAATTGACTTGTCATTTACCACAACACGAGTTTCACCCGACTTTGAGATGCGCACACGTGCAGTTGCTGACTTACGGCGACCAATTCCTTCTGTATATTGTTTTGTTGTTGCCATATTCATTATTCAGTTATCTCAAGATTACGAAGACGTTGTGCGCGGAGTCTATTTTTTGGAAGCATACCACCAACAACTCGACTCACCACTTCCTTATACCCAAGACGCTTTGCAAGATGCTCGAGAGACTCAACGCGTCGACCACCAGGAAAACCTGAGTAGCTCTGGAATGAATGCTCTGCACGCTTTTCGGTGATATCAAGTTTCGATGCGTTTGTGACTTTTACTGAAACAGGCTCAGCAACATTTTTTGCAAAATGAGTTGTGTTCTTGCCAAGGAGTATAGTTGCCACTTCAGTACCAAGGCGTCCAAGTCGCTTTCCTGTTGCATCTATGATGTATTCTTTCTTTTCCATACTGTTTTATACAAGTTCTATATATGCTTCGCGACGACCCGCCTTGGTATCGCCTGCTTTAATAATGCGTGTGTAACCACCGTTCCGTTCCATATATCGCTTAGAAACATCATTAAAGAGTTTTTGTACTGAAGCGTTATCGGGCTCGCCCAAGAGACTTGAGACGAGACGACGCGATGCCACGGTATCTTCTTTCCCTTTCGTTATGAGATCTTCTACATAGGGACGAAGTTCTTTCGCCTTTGCCTCAGTCGTCTGAATTTTTCCATGTTCAATGAGTGCAAGTGCAAGACCACGAAGCAACGCCGTGCGCTGGCCACGAGTTCGTCCAAATGTTCTGTTTTGATTGCTGTGTCGCATATTATTCCTTTAACCCTAAATTCATTTTTTCAAGAATAGTTTCCAGTTCTTCGACACCCTTTGGACCAATACCATCAAGCGCAAGAATGTCTTCTTTTGACTTACGCACGAGTCCGCCGAGTGTTCTAATGTTTGCATTTTCAAGCGCAGTCAATGTGCGTGTTGAAAAATCAAGTGTTTCGATACGTGTCTTGAGCACGTCCGTATCGGTAGTCCCCGCTTCCTCTGCTACTGTCTCAAGAGAATCTGCTTGCTTTGTCGAAGAATCTTGAAAGCCAATAATTGCCTTGAGCTGGTGAACCATTATCTCTATTGAATTTTCGAGAGCTGTACGAGGTGACAGTGTCCCATCTGTTTCAATAAAGACTCGGAGACGGTTGTAATCGGTGCGATCGCCTACGCGCATGTTTTCCACCTCGTAGTTCACACGACGAATTGGTGTAAAAACAGCGTCGAGGGCAATGGTTCCGATGTCAACCTTTTCTTTTTGGTGTACCTCTCTTGGTACGTAGCCAAGACCGTGTTCAACGGTTATTTCCATAGAGAGTGTCGTACCTTTGTCCGTAATTTCTGCAATATGCTGATCGGGATTGAGTACAGTTATTTGCGAAGGTGTCGAAATATCAGAAGCAGTTACGCTTTTAGCGCCAGAAACCTTGAGTGTCAATGTAAGAGGTGTGTCGCTGTGCATGAGCAGGCGAACTCGCTTAAGATTGAGGAGGATGGTGACGACGTCTTCTTTGATACCAGCCATTGTCGAAAATTCATGTTCAACACCATCAATTTTTACCTGTGTAATCGCTGCGCCGGGGAGTGAGGAGAGAATGATGCGACGGAGTGAGTTTCCGAGGGTATGGCCATACCCAGGGTAAAGACCATCAATCTCAAAAACACCTGAGAATTCTTCCTCTTTAATTACTCGTGGCTTTGATGGTAATGCTACGTTGGTTTCAAGCATAGTACGTTATTAGTGGTATTAATTTATTAACGACTGTAATACTCAAGGACTTGCTGTGGATCAAACAGAGTTTCAGATGGCTCATATGTTGGCTCTGCTTTCTTTTCGCCTGAAAGCTCTTTAGCATTTAGTAAAAGCCAATGTGGTGCTGTATGTGATGCAATTGCTTCAGAAAGTGTCACAAAAAGTGGTGATTGCTTACTTTGCTCGCGTACAGAAATAACATCACCGATGCGAACTTTATAAGAAGGAATATTGAGACGACGTCCGTTTACGTGTATGTGCCCGTGTGAAACTATCTGGCGAGCAAGACGACGTGATTTTGCAAGACCGAGTCGGAAAACGACGTTATCGAGACGAGACTCGAGGCGTGCAATAAGAGAACTTATTGGTTGGTTACCCTGCTCAAACGCTTCATGCACGTAATTCGAAAGTTGCTTTTCTGAGATACCGTAGCCGAAACGCATCTTCTGCTTTTCGATGAGCTGTTTCTTGTAGTCAGACATCATGCCCGGTCGGCGTGTCTTATTGCGAGCAGACCGCGCTTCAGAGAGTGCAAATTTTTGCGTCTGTGTTTTTTCAAAGACAGGAGCTCCAAGGCGTTTTGCTATTTTGTATTTTGGACCAATGATCATAATACATTCAATTAAATGCGACGTGGCTTAGACGCACGCGGACCGTTGTGCGGAACCGGTGTCTGGTCGACAATGCTGGTAATAGTAATTCCTTTGCTTGAAAAACCGCGAAGTGCAGATTCACGACCTGCGCCAATTCCACGAATGATGACATTTGCATCCTTCATGCCCATTTGGTTTGCTTTGTCACCGATAATCTCACCTACTTTCGCAGCTGCAAACGGTGTGCTCTTACGTGATCCCTTAAAACCGATTGCGCCACTTGATGCAGCAATGAGTGCATTGCCTTTGTTGTCACAGAGCGTGACTATGGTGTTGTTGAACGTTGCAAGAATATTCAGTGTTCCAGCAGCAACTTTCTTCTTGGGAACACGTGCAAGAGCACGTGAAGATGTATTTGCATCGCTGCCTCCTTTTTTGATAATTCGTTTCTTACCCATAGGTCAAACTTTAGTAAATAATGTAAAACAGATACAGATCAAGTCTTCTCGAGCTTACGACGACCAGAGCCCATAGTCTTCTTGACACCTTTCAGTGTACGTGAATTCGTTTTTGTTCGTTGGCCACGAGCGGGGAGGTGCTTGCTGTGTCGACTTCCTCGATATGATTGTATATCTTTGAGTCGCTTAATGTCAGCGCCAACCTCACGCTTGAGTTCTCCCTCAATCGTAAATGACTCAACCTTTTCACGTACCGCATTTTCTTCCTCAGTGGTGAGGTCTGATGCTTTCTTGTACGGGTCAAGCTGAAGCTCTTTAAGAATAGCAAGCGCTCGGCAATGTCCTATGCCGTACACTGCTGTAAGGCTGTACTCAAGATGCTTTGTATCTGGAATTGTTATACCTGAAATTCTCATACTACGTAATTAACCTTGTCGCTGCTTATTGCGCGGCTTTTTCTTGTTTATAATATACACACGACCACGTCTTCGGACGATTTTATCGTCTGGGCTTATTTTTTTTACTGATGAACGTACTTTCATAACATTATAGACGTTTAGATATACGCGCCTTGCCGCCGTATGGTTCGGGGACGAGAGCCACCCTATCACCAACGAGAACACGGATTTTAAATTTCCGCATTTTACCTGCAAGATATGCGATAACAGGTTTATCCTCTCCATCCAATAAAACTCGAAAAAGCGCATTGGGGAGCGCCTCCTCTACAGTTCCATAGACGAGTTGTTCTTTGTCTGATTTTTCTTGCATCAAACGGCCTAGAGTGTAACAAACTATGAATAAAACGTCAATACGTGTACACCCACTTTGTGGATATTGACTACTTACTTTCTTCTGTGGTGATGATTATATCATCCGGTGAATTTGGGAAACTACTCTTCCAAAATGGTTTAACTTTGGACTGTGCACTTGTAATCGACGATTTATAGCCACTTAAAATCTGATTTGCTTCTGACTTGCTTTTACCGAGTAGGGCATTTTTCAACATCGCTTCATCAAAAGCCCATATAATTTTGGTATTTCCGGTAAGTGTTACATCAAGTGATTGAGCTGTAGAAATGTCACTTTGAGAAACTAACGGATCGGTGTATGTGAATGTCAGTGAATATGGGTCGAGAAGCTTTACAGGATCATTCGCATAATCGGGGACTGAGCGTTTTGCGAGAAATTGCGCAAATTCAGATTCGTTGAATAGTGGAACATGCAAGATTGCTTTTTCTTTGATTGTTGCAAGAGAGTCACCGTATTCGGTAGAAGGAAGTGATTCATAGGTAAAGGTGACAGCATCAGGATATACAATAAAACCTGAGGGTTTTTGCTCCTGTAACTGTGCGAGAAGCTTGTCGCGGAGCTCGACATGGAGCGCTTGTTGTGCTGTATTGAGTTCTTGATCATCAATTATGTACTTTTCTCCCTCAAAACCGCCTGAAAAAGCAACAGTGGACTCACCATAGATACTATTGAACTGATCACTTCCCTTGAGTCCAGGAACGGTAAACTTTGCTGGTTGAATATTGTATTTTTCTCCTGTTGCATCACCAAATACATCTGCAACAACCTTTCCTCCCGCCGGTACTTCAATGGATTCCTTAATCCTGAATATGAGACCGTCAGGGCTTTCAAAACGAGTGTTTTTAATGAGACGTTGAGAAGCAGTACCTGTATTGTAGACAAAAAGTTTACCTTCTGCGCGTACTGAAACAGTTTCTTTTCCACTCGCCTTAACTTGTCGCTCACCCGTTGTCTCAAGAGAGAGGAGTTCATATCCGAGCTGATCGGCTTGCGGTTGCGTATATGCCATAAAACTCGACTGAACAACAGCGTCTTTTGTTTTGGGCACAACAGTGACAATTGCTCCTCCCAAGAATGCGTTCAGACCAAAAAGTACAACAATAATGAGGACAGCAACAACTGAAGTGATTATGACCCTCGATTTCTTTTCGGCGTTGCCATCAATAATATCGAGAGAGGAAATATCTGAATCATCGAATTTTGGTTCCTCTGCATTTGAAACTGGTGGTGGTGCAACATGCCGTGTATTTCTTGGAGCAATGTCTTGACGAAGTTTTCGTGATTCAATATCACGCGGTGCTGTTTTTTGTGGTTCCGCATTCGTTGGACGAATGTCTTGTAAATTCCATTTTTGTGCCATTATGATAAGTATATACCCTTACGAGGCATCAAATTCACCACAACCATGTAATTTGTGGAAAAACCGTGCTCCAAGTGCTAAATAGACGTCATCCCCTGCTCCATGTGATATTTCATCAATGAGCTCATGTTTGATTGAAAGAATTTCTGGATCTACACCGAGAATCGTGCGAAATGCCCGCTCGAGAATGGGTACAAAAAAATGTTCATAGGGACGCTGAACAGTAATGACTACTGACGTAGGGATGATGTGGTGCTCTCGCATGCGCTCGATTGCTCCAGTGACACTTTGTTCGTATGTGGTAATGTGAGCATCAAAATCATGATGTATAAAATGAAGAGAATCCTGAGTCATCAGTGTTTGCACATCTTCAGCAGGTTTACCGGTATGTTCCATGACATCGCGGATAAAGGAATTACTGCCTTCAGGGATAAAGATATTTTCAATCAATTGTTTGTGTTCAACGAGTGCAAATTCAGTTGCTTCTCCCGTGAGATCAACGATGCACAACGAGTCGAGTTTTGAGAAAATATCTCGAAGCACACAATACATCACAAGCATGTACGTATGTGTACGCAGTTTTGTATCTGGAAAAAGTTTTTGTTGCACTTCTCGAATAGATTCGAGAATTTCCTCGGGGACGAGCCCCGCTATATGGGTAAGACCGAGTGTTGTCCCCTGTTTATCGAGAGGATTGATGACGGGGTAATCGTTTATGGTGATATCGACCGTTGCGCGCTCCACTACATTAAAACTATGTTCAGCAACATGGGGAATCTTGTCAAGGTACTCGAGTATTTCAGATTCAGCACTTTGGATGAGGTCTCCAATGAGTGAGTTCGTCACTTTAAAGGGGGTATCATTTTTATATGCAACAGTGCGTGCAAGGGTGTAGGACCATGGAGACGAGCAGGTAACGTACAGTTTTGAAATTTTGGCAGATGAATCGTATGCAGAAAGCGCCTGCATACCCTCTTGGGAGATGATAAGTGATGCAGACAAGAGCGCTTCACGGACACGTCGAATATTTTCGGAGCGTTCAGCACCGTGTTTTGTAATACGCATAGTAATGCGATGTGTATAAATGAGTTTTGGGAGAGTGCTTCCGAGTTCAGACGCAACAATAGCAACACCGACGGTGCCAGAACTGATATCAATGAGCACACCATATACCACACCGCTCTCCTTGTGGCGAAAGTGAAACATACACAAGTAGTATACCGTGCCGTATGTCTGAAATTGAAAGTAATCTACAGTTTAGAGGAGAACCGCTTTGATACGTCGTACACCACGCGAAGACGACTCTTCTTTTTGAATCTTGAAGGTGCCGGTGATGGCACCTGTCGTCTCCACATGTGGACCACCACAGAGTTCTCGGGAGTACACTACTCCGGCATCGTCGGTGATTGAATACACTTTCACTTGGTCGGGGTATTTATCCCAGAAACTTCCCTCAATACTCGGGTCAGCTTCTGCTTCTGCTTTAGAAAGTGTGTCAACGCGTACCTGTGCGTTGTGCGAAATGGCTTCGTTGACAAATGCCTCGACTCGTCGGAGGACCTCTTCGGGCACCTTTTCGTCGTAGGTAAAATCAAAGCGGAGGCGCTCTCCGGTGATATTTGAGCCGGCTTGGTGGACACCGGTACCGAGTTCCTTCCTGAGCCCTGCGAGGAGGAGGTGCGTGGCAGTGTGGTACATAACCACTTTGTCTGAGTGGTCGGCGAGACCAC
>CAZNWG010000021.1:11277-14607 GCA_964576905.1 uncultured Candidatus Saccharibacteria bacterium | reverse complement strand
AAATTAATTGATACCTGCTAATAAAGATGCTTTTTAGTGGAGCAATAAACACATGGACTCGGGGACCGACTGTCCGAAAGCCCACATGGGGATGCACGAAGAACCTCACGCATCTGCATGTAGGTTTGTTCTTGGTATGCCGTGGTCGTTGGGGTGACATCAAAAAACCGCATTCTAAGCGCAAGCAAAGAAGCGGAGCGAAACTGTTGACGTCAACTTTTGTAAGGGAAGACACAACATAGGAAGAACCTCCTTCCGTTTGGTTTCCCCAGCCAAACTGACTAAGAGTGCATATAGTATGTTCCTCCTATTTCATAAGTCAATAAAAAATGCAATACTTTTTATACACGGATACAAAGAAAAAAGTATGTCAAAAGTTTTGTCAAATGTAGGGCTCAAAATTTTATTTTTTAAAACACCCACTGTTAGGTCGGCTATATCTGGGGAAACATCACCCTTAGAGAGTGATGGTGATAAACCGACCTAACGGTGGGTACTTTGATAAAAACAAAAGAGTAGGTCATGAGAGACCTACCAGTGCTCGGGACTTTATATACTAAATTACTAAAATTGCAAGTGGTGTACAATATGAGATGAGTATGCGATACGCGTATATGCTTTTGGGAATTGCGACGCTCATTGTTTTTGTGGGAGCGTTTGTCGTGTTTCAGAGAGCGGGTGCGCCGGCTCAATTAATCGTCATTCATAATGATACATCGTCTATGTCACTTACCCTTACATCATCTGCATTCAATGAAGGAGAGCGTATTCCATCGAGGTTTACCTGTGATGGAGAAAGTGTGAGCCCGGAGCTTCGCATACGCGACGTGCCCGAGGGGACGAAGTCACTCGTTCTCCTCATGGACGACCCCGACATTCCCGAGTCGGTAAAGAAGACGCGGGGGATTGAGAAGTTTGATCACTGGGTGGTGTACAACATACCCGCAGATACGGCGACTATCAGAGAGGGAAGTGTGGTTGGGACCGAGGGAGTTTCATCACTCGGGGAGGTGGGGTACGTTGGCCCGTGCCCGCCAGATAGGGAGCACCGGTACCGTTTCAGACTGTACGCACTCAGCGGAGTGTTAGACTTTGCGAAAGTGCCAACGCTCGACGAGGTGGAGTCTGCGCTCACGAGCATGGTACTCGCGAGCACGACGCTCACGGGCCTATACGAGCGAGTAGAACGATGAGCATTATTGAAATTTTTAAACACACATATATATGATTACACTCTACACAAAAACAGGATGCCCCTACTGCGCAAAGGTAATCGGAGCGCTCCGTGCGCGCGAAGTACCATTTGAAGAGAAGAACATAGCGGATGAGGTGATTGGAGAAGCACTCATCCGTGAAGGAGGAAAGCGACAGGTCCCCTACATGATTGATGGTGAGGTGAGAATGTATGAATCGGGAGACATTGTCGCGTACATTGAAAAGACGTACGGTGAGGAAATCCAAGATGAAGAGATATCGAACCCCACCATCCACATATCAAAAGGAACGGGGAATACCTGTATCCCGAAGGAGTTATTGTAAACATATTTGTATGTACATACGCGTACACGCGCTCCCCGGAGCGAAAAAGGAAGTGGTCAAGAAGGACGCGGAGGGCGTGTACACCATCTCGGTGAAGGAGCCGGCACAGCAAAATTTTGCCAATAAGAGAATTCGTGAAATTTTGGCTGACGAATGTGGCGTCCCGCTTGCACAGATTACCCTACTGACAGGACACCAAAGTAGGAGTAAAATGTATAGTGTAGATACGAAGTAGGTATTAGTTTAATCCAATACAATATGACGTTCCCTCATATCAATGTAAAAACTACTAACTTCACCATGACTCCGAAGTTGGAGAATCTCCTCGACCAGAAGTTTGCGCCGATTGGAAAATTGCTCGATGAACGAGGTGAGATGTTCTGCGAGATTGAGCTTGAGAAAATCACGGATCATCAATCAGGAAAAATTCATCGCGCGGAGGTAAACCTCACGGTGAATGGAAAGCTTCTCCGTACTGAAGCAACCGAGGAAGAAATGGAACAAGCAATCGACAGTGCGCGTAATGAATTAAAAAAAGAACTTTTGCGTGTAAGTGGTAAACACCACAGTCTCGTGCGTCGAGGAGGGCAGGCACTTAAGGATATGATGCGGTTTGGGAAGTAGGAAAAAAGAAAAGAGAAAAATAATAAAATAATCACCAAAAAAGCCCAGAAAATGGGCTTTTTTGGTGATTTTGAGCAAAATCGATGAAAAACGCTTGACAACTGAAATGGATGTGCTAATATAGTGGAACCTTCCCGCTTGAATTTTGCTGGAGGGTGATGAATGGGAATGGTCCCGTTCAGTGACAAAACACAAAAAAATAGGCCCGGGGTTGTCGTTTGACTCCCGGGCTTTTCTTTTATATTGCTAATGAAAATTATCCACGGAGGTAATCCTCGTATGCCATCTCTTTTTTCCCCTCGGGAATGACGCGGAGGATTTTGAGAGAGCCGTCTGTATGTAGTTCTGCATCCACTATCTTGACGCGCACGCACACACCATTTTTTTCAATGAAAAAGTATGTTCCCGGCCAGCCGTCGAACGCGCGTATCTTGAGGAGGTTTTGGTAGGGGTCATGGGTGAGGTCAATCTCTCCCATTTCCTTGGTAATTTTTGCGCAGTACGTCGGTTCACCCACTTGCGGAGTGGGTGTGATGGCACCAGCCACCCAGTCGGGCAAGAGGGAAGCGAGGAGAGCCCCACCCTCTTTTGCGAGGAGCTCGTCGAGCTCGGTACCGCGGAGGGGCCACTTTTCTCGTGCAATAGAAAATTCTTTTTGCGCGAGGAGTGGTCCCTCATCCATACCATGGGTGAGCTCCATAATGGAGACGCCTGTCGGGTTCATGTCGGCGAGAATCGCGGAGCGTATGGGGCTCGCGCCACGGAGCTTGGGGAGGATGGACGGGTGCACGTTGAGTGTTTTATATTTTGGAATTTCGAGTATCGAGTCGGGAATCATTTTGCCGTACGCGGAAACAATGTAGAGCTCGCACCCGGACGTGCGCAGTTGCTCAGCTACCGCACCATCCCGAAGTGATGCTGGTTTGAGCGTCTCGATGCCGTGCGCTTCTGCCCACAGTGAAATCGGAGTTGGCGTCATGAGCATCTTCCTGCCTTGCGGAGCATCGGGGTTGGTGACGACGAGGTTTGGTATCACTCCCGCTTTTTCAAGTTCCTCAAGTACCCACACCGCAATCTGCGGTGTACCAAAAAAAGCAATAGAAGGAAGTGTACTCATGGATTAGGTAGCTTCGTGATACTTTTGTGCTTCCGTATCATCCTTGTGCC
>CAZNWG010000021.1:0-11177 GCA_964576905.1 uncultured Candidatus Saccharibacteria bacterium | reverse complement strand
CTCATGGATTAGGTAGCTTCGTGATACTTTTGTGCTTCCGTATCATCCTTGTGCCATACCCGCTCTGCTCTGTCGACGAAGAGAATCCCGTCGAGGTGATCGACCTCGTGCTGGAAAATCTGTGCCAAGAGGCCACTCGCACCACGCTCGTATTCGACACCGTTTTCATCGTACGCGCGAATGGTGGCGTGGGTTGCGCGACGAATAGACCCATACTGCTCTCCCACCGAAAGACATCCCTCACCGACAAGCCGAGACCGTTTTGAGAGTTTTATAATGCGTGGATTAATGGCAACGAGGTCGGGAAGTGTGTGTGCATCTTCTGGGTCAGTACTTGTGCTATGTACCAAAAAAATGCGAAGGGGAATACCTATCTGTGGTGCAGCGATAGCAACCCCATTCATACCTTCGACATTGTATGTATCGAGCGCGGAACGCATATCCTTGAGTATTTTCTTAATACGAGGTGTCTTGATTTCTTCGAGGGGAACCTCATCTGCGGTGCTGTGAAGCGCAGGATGATTTTGTGAGACTAATTTTGACATAGGTTATATATGCTCACTATAGCGCAAAGTTGGTACAAAATAAATATCTTATACAATTCGATCTGGATTGATAACGATACGTACCGAGGGGGGAAGTGAACGAAGCAGTGTAACGAGTTTTGTGTCTGGCCATTGTGCTGTAGGGATACGCATAAGCGCATACATGATAGGTGCTGTTTTTGATGAAGTTGGGTTTTGATACGTAGATGGTTTGTACGCGATGAAACGAGACTGAATATCTTGTTCAATAGCATTTACCGTTTCTGGATTTCCTTGCCACGTGAGGTGAATAAAAACAGTATAGGGTGGATAGGCAAATTTTTCACGAAGGGCAAGCTCTTCAGTATAAAATTGTTCGAGATATCCATGCCGAGCGTGTATGAGTGTCGGCACATCGGGAGTACGTGTTTGCACTAGTACAGAACCCTTGGTTATTTCTCGAAGACGGAGGAGGAGCGCAAGATTTTCTTCCTCAAGTCGCCACGTTGGTGTGGCAAGGAGTGCATCCATGTTGATGACCACGCTTAAATCGAGTGGGGTGTTGAGGTAGGGGAGCGCCATGTGTGTGCCCAGTAAAATACCACCCTGAGTTGTATAAAATGTATCACGGAGAAAAAGCGCTTTTTTGTATGTCTTCGCGGTGATGTGATCGAAGAGTGTGACGGGGATTGCGGGGAGTGTCTTGTGGAGCTCATCGTAGACGTGCTGGATGCCGATACCACGCTCGCGAAGTCGCCACGAGCCACAGGCGGTGCACGCGTCTTTTGCTCGGATACGTTCGCCTGTTGTGCCACACACGAACCATCGCTCTTCGACACCGCCCTTTACCGTACGAATGAGTGAGTATGGAGCACCACACTCTGGGGAGCGGAAGATATACCCACAGTCCATACAGGCGACGAGCGGTGCAAGTCCTCTCCGTGCAGCGAAGATAAAGATACGACCTTTTTTCTTTCGGGTTTCTTGAATCGCAGTAACAACAGAAGGTGAGAGAAGCGAAAATGTGGTGTGCTCGGCATCGTCTTTTGGGTTTGTATCTATGATCGTGAGTGTGCCAGGGAGTTCCAGACGTTTCGGTGCTTCCCCCATGGTGGCATATACATCGCTCCTCCTCTGTGCTTCTTCTTCGGTGCGCACGAGCATGTCGGCAAAGATGAGTTGTCTTCCGGTGTGACGCGCGTGTATGTGGAGCACGTCACGGTAATCGAGGTACGGGCGGGTGAGCTCTTTAAAATATGAAGAACGCGCATGTTCAATGACTACCGCGGTGATGTCGTGGCGCTCAATGAGCGCGTACGTTGGCGTGACAATAATCAGCTTTGTCTTACTGAAATCTTCAAGCTGGGCGAATGCTTTTTTTATGTGTGACGCGCTCTGCGCCGTGGTCATCATGATGACGCGATCCTCGATACCCGAGGAGAGTGCGGTATAGAGTTCGTCGGCCTCAATCGATGAGGGTACCACCATGAGTACCGAGCCACTGTGTGCAAAGGTCTCACGGACAAGTGAACGATACGCGAGATGGCGGTCGGTCGTTTTTGCTTCGAGTACCTGTGGGGGGTGTGTCGTCTTCGGGATGAGATGGTGCGTGTGAGGAATCGACACTTCTCCATTTTGAATTTCCGGGGGAAGCAAGCTGTACAGTACGGCACCGAGAGACGTTGCGTAGTGAGCACTCAGGTCCTGCGCAGTTTTGATGTACGCGCTTCCGAGCGTGGGGACGTTGCGTTGCACCGGAAGTTTCTTAAGTGAAAATGTGGCAGCACGTAGGGCGGTTTTTGCTTTGCTTACTTCCTTTGATTCGGTGACGAGGCCGAGAGCGGTTGCGTTTCGAATAGGTACGGTGACAAGACTTCCCAGCTCATACGCGACACTCGAAAAATACGAGAGTGAATCGACGGTGACGCCTCGGCGCAAGGGAACAACGGTAATTACAAACATCCTCGGTATTCTAGCAAATGGGTGCCGGTTTCCAAAGGAAAAGGGCAATAACCCCGTGGCGCCCGAAGGGCACCACGGGGTTATTGCATTCCCTCCCATTTTGCGTACTATGGCGGGGTTACGTTCATCGAAAGAGTGCCATGAAAACTTACATTGTAATTCCCCTGGTTTCAACCCCCACAGGGTCAGAAGAAAGCGATTCACATAAGCTCGGTTGTCCAGTAGGTGGGCCCGATTCTGAGACCAAGTTTTTGGAAGTCGACGGAATGAGCCCCGAAGACAGGGAAGCCCTGTTCCAAATCCTTGCCACTTACGTTGATTGAATGGCAAATCTCAATGAAACCAGTCCCCGGCACGTAAATGCGCCGGGGATTTTCTTTTGCCTCATTTCTAAAACTCATCCAGATACTGCACATCTGCGCCAATCGAGGTGAGCCGTTCGACGAGGTTCTCGTACCCGCGGTTGATGCTGTATATGTTGCGCAAAACCGAGTGTCCCTTCGCGCCGAGCATGGCGATGAGGAGAATGGTGGCGGGGCGGAGTGCGGGAGGGCAGACGAGCTCGTTGGGCTTCAGCGTGCGCGGGCCCGTGATGTAGATGCGGTGTGGGTCGGCGAGCACGGTGTCGGCACCGAGCTTATCGAGCTCAGTGAAGTAGAGCGCGCGCTTCTCGTACACCCAGTCGTGGATGAGCGTCTGTCCCTCAGCCTGCGTCGCGATGACTGCGAAGAAGGGGAGGTTGTCGATGTTGAGCCCGGGGTACACCGAGGGGTGGATTTTTTCATGGAGCGCCGTGAGCTTCGAGGGTTTCGTCACGATGTCGACGAGCTTCGTCACCCCGTTGTGAGAGAGGTACACCTTTGACTTCGTATACTTGAATCCCATCTTCTCGAGTTTCAAGAGCTCGAGCTCGAGGAACTCGATGGGGCACCGTTCGATTTTGATGCTCGAGTTTGTCACGATAGCCGTGGCGAGGAAAAACATGGAATCAGTTGGGTCCTCGGAGAGTGTGTACTCAATATCTTTCTTGAGTTCAGAAATACCATGCACCGTGAGTGTTGTGGTCCCAACACCCTCAATCTGTACGCCACATGCCTGGAGGAAGGTGCACACTTCTTGCACCTGGTAGTTCGCCGAAGCGTACTTAATGACGGTCGTCGAGGGGGTGAGTGCGGCAGCAAAGAGCGCGTTTTCAGTCACCGTATCACCTGATTCGTAGAGAATAATCTCGGTCGGTTTTTTTGGTGTGACGGAAACTTTGAAGTCAGTGTCGGTCGTCTGTATGTCAACGCCGAAGTGCTCGAGCGCGTAGAAGTGAGGGCGCACCGTGCGACTGCCGAGCTTGCACCCTCCCGACTGTGGCAGTGAGAATGAAGGGAGCGCATGAATGAGTGGCCCGATAAACATGACAATACTCCGGGTCTTTCGCGCTGCCTCAATATCAATTTTTTTGAGCGCGAAGGTCTTTGGAGGAGTGAGGGTGACGTCACTCCCATTCCACTCGACGCGCATGCCGATGCTCTGGAGTACTTCAATGATACGGTGTACCTCCTCAATGCGCGGGACACGGCGAAGTGTCGTCTTGCCTTTGTTCATCAAGGAAGCACAGAGAAGTCCCACCGCACCATTCTTTGAGGTGCTCGTCACAATGGTTCCACTCAGCTTCTTTCCGCCATTGATACTGAGGTTCATCGTGCCGGGGGAGAGTGTGACTAGATTTTTCTTGAGCGCGTGGCTCAACTTCATGAGCATGTCGGTACTGACGTTCTGTTTTCCGCTCTCGATGCGCGCGATGGCGCTCTGCGTGGTTTTGAGTAATTTCGCGAGCTGACCCTGCGTCATGCCTTGGGTCTCTCGCAGATTGGTAATCTGCTGTCCAATTGATGATTTCATATACACATATAATATAGCATCTATGCTATATAGGAAAGTTTTGTATGTGGATTGTAAAAAGTGAAGAAGCAGGTACTATTACACCACTGTTCTATAATATGTACTTTGGACTTACACCTAAAATAGGTATTGATCTCGGCACGACCAACGTGCTCGTCTTTGTGGATGGAAAGGGTATTGTACTCAATGAACCATCGGTGGTAGCCGTTTCTGAAACAAATGAAGTCCTTGCGGTGGGGAGTGAAGCAAAACGCATGATTGGACGTACGCCTGACTCTATACGCGCGTATCGCCCTATGAAGGATGGAGTGATTGCCGATTACCGTGTGACCGAAGCGATGCTCCGCTATTTTTTGAAACGGGCACTCGGCACCTTTAATATCTTTAAGCCAGACGTGCTCGTGTCGGTACCTGCTGGGGTCAGTTCGACTGAAAAACGTGCAGTGATTGAGGCAACCTTGAAGGCGGGAGCGCGGAATGTATACGTGGTGAAAGAGCCCATTCTTGCAGCGATTGGCGCGAAGGTACCCATCTACGAGCCACAGGGACACATGATTGTCGACATCGGTGGAGGCACCATCGATGTAGCGGTCATCTCACTCGGTGGTATCGTGGCAGCAAACTCGGTGAAATGTGCTGGAAATAAGATAGACTCGGCGATTATCGATCATGTAAAAAAAACACACAATCTTGCGATTGGTGACAAAACAGCTGAGGATATTAAAATCAATATTGGCTCGGCACTACCGCTTGAGGA
Source organism: uncultured Candidatus Saccharibacteria bacterium (assembly GCA_964576905.1). Lineage (GTDB taxonomy): Bacteria > Patescibacteriota > Minisyncoccia > Phycocordibacterales > UBA918 > Damh-18. The sequence continues at coordinate 6,041 of CAZNWG010000021.1, read as the reverse complement.
AGAACTCCATATGCATGTGAGTGGACGCGATATACTCACGGGCCTCCCTCGCACCGCAGAAATAAAGACAAATGAAATTGTACGCGCTATCTCACGAGAGCTTCGTGAGATGGTAAAGGCCATTAAGGATGTGTTTCAAGATACGCCACCCGAACTCGCTTCGGACATTATCGACCACGGTATCATCATGACGGGTGGTACGTCACAACTGCGCAATTTCCCCGAGCTCGTGAAGCGCCGTACAGGAGTGAAAGCAATGCTCGCCGATCAAGCACTCTTCTGTGTTGCAAAGGGAACAGGTGAAGCACTCGAGCACCTCGATACCTACAAGCGAACCATCATGGCAAAGCGATAATATCCAATCGTGAGTGACGATATACTCGATTTTTCATGTGGATGAGTCTTATAGAGTTGTACGCACGTTGAGTTATACAACGAGTACTGTTCCGTATTTCACATTTTCTATTTACTATTAGTACTATGGAAATACCACAGCAGAAATTTAGAACACCCGAAGAGGAAATTGCGTTTCTCCGCGAAGAGATTGCACGCCGAGAACAAGACCTATTTTCGCGGAATAAGGAAATGGACGATGCTGACCGTGAGACGGTGGGGAAAGAAGTGGTGCGCGAATATGCGGAGCATGATCCCTCAATGGTGCTTGAAAAAAATCACCAACTTCCTGCGTTTGCGGTTGCTGAAGCGCATGGCTCAGTGGAGCTTGCGCCACACAAAATTGAAGAAATCCTCCATATTGCACAGGAGAAGGGAGTTCGTAACGCGCTCTCGGTGCTCGAACGCATGAACGACCCGTTTCTCACTGATGAGGTGCATCGTGCATTTGTGACGCTCATTCATAATGAGAAAAAGGTTGCAGACCTCAAGGAGGGGATGCCACTCTGGAAAGTATTCAGCATGTCACTGTTTGAGATATCACTCCCCCATAATCCAGACGAAAGTAAGCAAGATAATATCAAAGCAATTTTTTCTGCGATGGAGCAATTTTATTCGGGCATGCAGACTATCTCTGCCCACAAAAGTCACTTGTGCTACACCCTCGAAGTGGCAGTTTCAGACAAAAGTGATGACATCATCTTTTATGTTGCAGTCCCCGATGAGTTTTCAAATCTCTTTGAAAAACACGCACTCTCACTCTTCCCTCATGCAGTTTTGCATGCACAAAAAAATGATTACAACATTTTCGTGGAGGGTGGTACCAGTATGGTATCGGTGCTTGAGCTCAAAAAACACCCCATTTATCCCATCAAACTCCATGAGACTTTTGAGAAAGACCCCTTAAATGTCATCCTCAATGCATTTTCAAAAATTGAACGTGATGGTGGAGGTGCTGCAATCCAGATTGTGGTGGGCGACAATGCACAGGAATACCATGACTCGTACACAAATATCATCAAGCGCATGGAGAAAGGGGAGAAAGCGGTTGCCTCTATTCGAAAAAGTAGCATCACCGGTTCGGTGTATGAGATGATGCGAGAGTTTGCGACCGATAAGAATAAAAAAGATGACCCAAGCAATCCCGACAATCATGTTGATACCGAAAAAATTGAAACGTTCAACAAAAAGGTTGCGTCACCAGTTGTCGATACGAACATCCGCCTTGTCGTATCCGCAAGTACACAAATACGCGCTCAACAAATTTTGACCGAACTTGAGTCATGTTTCAATCAGTTTCAAGACATGAAGGGGAATCAGTGCACTTTTAAACGTCTTTTGGGTGGAAAGCAACAAGCCATGCTTCGTGATTTTTCATTTCGTCAGTTTAATTCTTCATATGCGGTACCACTCTCACTCACTGAGCTTGCGACGATTATCCACTTTCCGGCTGAAGGTATTGAGTCAACTCCGCAATTCAAGCAGTCACGAGCGAAGCACGCCGCAGCACCAATTGATTTGCCCAATCACGGTACGCTCCTCGGGGAGAATGATTTCCGTGGTTTGACCACAAAGGTGTACCTCACACCACTCGATAGACTCCGTCATTTTTACGTTATCGGACAAACGGGTACAGGTAAAACAACCATTTTGAAGAATATGATTGTGCAAGATATTCAAGAAGGTGCAGGTGTGTGCTTCATCGACCCCCATGGTACCGACATAGTCGACGTGCTCTCTGCAATTCCACCCGAGCGCATGGATGATGTCATTTACTTCGACCCATCGAATATGGAGACCGCTATCGGACTCAACATGCTCGAGTTTGATGAAAAATTCCCCGAGCAGAGGACATTCATTGTGAACGAACTCCTCTCTATTTTCCAAAAATTGTATGGCGCCAACCCTGAGTCCATGGGTCCTATGTTTGAGCTGTACTTCAGAAACTCAACACTCCTCGTGATGGAGGACCCCGCATCGGGATGCACACTGCTCGATATATCACGGGTTATGTCAGACACTGCCTTTCGCAACTACAAATTGAGTAAAGCATTGAACCCTGTCGTGAAGCAATTCTGGGAAAAAATTGCTACAAAAGCGGGAGGTGACGCATCACTCGAAAATATCGTACCGTACATCACCTCAAAGATTGACCCACTCACCGCGAACGATTACATGCGTCCGATTATCGGACAGCAGGTTTCGACCTTTAATTTTCGAGATGTGATGGACTCAAAAAAAATCCTTCTCGTCAATCTCGCAAAGGGTCGTCTCGGGGAAATTAATGCAAACCTCATTGGAATGATTATTGTGGGAAAGATACTCATGGCTGCACTCTCACGCGTTGATGATTTGACACAGGGATATCCACCGTTCTACCTCTACATTGATGAGTTCCAAAACGTTACTACGAATTCAATCGCTGCAATTCTCTCTGAGGCACGAAAGTATAAGTTGGGCCTCACCATTGCGCACCAATTCATCGCCCAGATAGATGAAAAAATTCGCGATGCGGTATTCGGAAACGTTGGTTCCATGGCGGTGTTCCGTGTGGGTACTGAGGATGCGACATTCCTTGAAAAACAATTCACCCCCGTATTCACCGCAAGTGACTTGATGAATATTGAAAACCGAAATGCGTATGTACGCTTACTCTCAAACGGTACTCCCACGACACCGTTTAGTCTCCATACGATGAAGCCTCATGAGACCGACTTCGAGTATGTAAAGCAGTTGATCGAATACTCATCATTGAAGTATGGGACACCGCGAAGTGTTGTGGATGCAGGAATACGCGCTCGGTACAACATGTAGCGCATAGTTATCAACGCTTACAGAATAAGTAATCGATATTTGAGTGGTACAATACGAAAAATATGCGAGGTAAAAGTACATTGCAAGACGCAGATGTGTCAGGGAAAATCGGTGTGGATCGTTTTGACTTGAAGAGCTGGCAAGGGCTCACTGAGGTCCTGAAGGCGGGGAAGGAGTCACTCAAGCCTGATGCCTATGCAGAGTTTCGTAATCTCGTACTCCAGTATGCACAACATGGGGGTGATGCTGAGTTCAAAAAGCGGATTGATGATGTCATTGAGACGTTTGGCAAATTCGAAGTTGATGGAGTTCCCACCGAGAACCCGACTGAGAGTGAAGCTCTCATTGAAATGGAACCAGTAAAGCCGGTGGTGAACCCCATTGGCCTGCGACGAAGTGTGCAACCGCACTTTGACACACAACCTGTTGCTGTAATGAGTGAGACTGAGGGACACGCTGATGAGTCGGAAGATGCTTCCCAAGTGGAAAATCCAGTAGTGGAACAAGCTCCAGAGCCCCTTCGAGAACCCGATGAAGTAGTAGTGGTCCCCAAATCTGAAGCGGTACACACACAGGAAGAGAAGCCAGCTCACGAACCGAACGAATCGCCTGTCGAAGTTCCTGTACCGAGCATACCAGTAGCTATTCATTCTGAAGATAAAAAGCAGGCAGAACCCATGCCAGAGCGAGTTGTTGACAAGAAGATACCGATACAATCTGTCCCCGTGACATCCTCAGCACCTGAAGTCACCGCGGAACCCGAAACGCCTCCTGCACTACCTGAGGTACACAAAGAACAGGAGCGTGTATTGTCCCCGCTACCCACGCAGAGCGAACCCATCCAAGTGCCTGTTATAGCACCTCAGGATGAAGATCTTCCAAAACAGGAAGAGGCAAAACCAGAACCGACACCAGTCGTACCCACACCTATACCAGAACCGGTGGCGCCTATAGAGGTGGTGCATGAGGCAATCGTTCCCGAGGTGGAGAAGCATGTACAAGTAACCCCGTCCACTCAACCAGAAAAAATAGAGACAACAGAGATTAAGCGGTATGCAAATCTCGATGATTGCAAAAAGCGCATTGCGGAAATAAAACGCTCTGTCAATGTGCACTACGGTAATCCCGTTGCACTTATGGGAGTACAAGGAGGTGCAGGGAAAATCTACATGACTGCACTCCTCACCGCACTCAAGGCAGTCGGTCCGGGAGCAAATTTTGGTGTTGATGAAGCGATGGATTCGCTCGAGAAGGCATTTATGACCCTCATGAAAGGCGGTGTGTCTGCACCAGAGGAAGCACACAGAGCGGAGGAAAGTGTACCGAGAGTCCAGATACCACTTGCTCCCGAACCGCCCTCGGAGACCACTGCTCCACCAACACCAGTACCTGAGCCAGTACAAGTGAGTGAGGTACTGTCGGTCCCACCTCTCGAGGATACAATTCGAGATGAGCAACCGACACCTATCCCCGATACGATGACGCCACCGCTGTCTGCGTCAGACAGCACTGTGTCTGTGGAAACGCACACCCCACCATCCATCCCTCCTGTTTCATCTTCAGTTCTGCTCACACCAGCACACATGCTCGGTATCGACACGGGTGCACAAAATGAACAGACACCAGCTGTGCTTGATGCAGTGACTCCACACACTGAGATACCGGTAGTTGTCGCACCGCAACAAGAACCAGAATTGGTGACACCACCAGTTTCAGAACCACTTCCGGAAAAAGAGCTCCAGAAAGAACCAACACCAGAACCGGAATCTCCCATATCGGTAGAGCCATCCCCAGTTGTTATTTCCCCTGTTGTCGTGGATGACTCCGTACAGGAACCTGTTCTCGTGTCGACACCTGTACCAGAAACAAAACCCGACGGACATGCAGAACCGAAGCAAGCGGAACAAATCAAAAAGCCGACAACACCAAAATTCACACCCCCAACTGCTCTCTCTGCACTCACAAAGGAAGTACCACATGTCCCTGTATCAGTATCTGAAGCAGAGGTCGCTGTAGCACCGAGTGCCGAAGGACCACAAGCTCCGGAGGTGAAAAAAGTAAAAGCAATCCCTCAATCCTCTTTCACTCAAAAAGTAGTCGAGAAGACTGAACCGAAACAAGTCACCGAACGATATAAATTTGTTCCTCCGGAACAAGAGCCCGCATTGTCTGAACGAGCTATTTCAATGAGAGCGTCGTTTGATACTACCGATGATACTATTTCGGCGGTACTCGGGTCAGTCCAAAAAAGTCTTGAACCGCTCGCGGTAGATTCGGTTATCGAACTCACCAAGAATGAACCAAGCGGATATGATAACTGGAGTGCAACGGTGGATACAATTCTTGACGCACCAATACCGAAGATGTCAGAGACTCCGCATGAAGCATTACCACCTCGAGAAAATAAATGGGTGAAGAAAGGAATCGCGACAACATCTGATCCCAAAACACTTCAAGAAGAACATGGTATTGATACTGCAGAGATTATGGTACAGCAGTCGGAACTCTCACTCCCCGAGATTACGACCGCGCTCAATAGCCTACTCGAGAAGTGGAGTGTGTTTAGCGGAAGTGGAATATTTGGTATGGGACCAGGTGGTTTGGAACACCCGCTGTACCAAAAGTTATCCAATCTCACCATGGGTGAGGTTATGGCAGGTCGCTGGGATGAAGCAACTCCGAAAACACTTAAAATAATCAAACAGTACATTGACGCATGGCGCCACGAGCAAGGCATCACGTATACTGATAATGAAACCTTCGATCACTATCTTCGCCGTGTAGTACAGCGTATTCTCAAAAGACAAAACGGTTAAAAAAGGGCATACTATACT
>CAZNWG010000020.1:9149-15664 GCA_964576905.1 uncultured Candidatus Saccharibacteria bacterium | reverse complement strand
CAGGGCACATTCACTCATTCCAAGACAAGACCAAAAGCAGAAAACTCGGACATCCGATGTCCTCGTTTTGCTCGAGGCCTTTAAATTGAATGATGGGTTCGTAATAAAGTGTATTGAATATTGGAGCGGTACGTCTGAAAATTTATTAGGGATAAAATTTTCTTCCTTGGTCATAATTTTGATTAGGAATACAAAATTATGACAGACTCCGAAATTATTGTCGCTTCGCTCTGTAATTTCGGGCCACTCCGAAAATATAGTCGGCTCTGCCTCCTTATTTTCGGGTCACCAACTGCCACCTCCTCCGCCTCCAGAACCACCACCCGCGTGGCCACCACCCGATGATGCTGATGTACCTGAGGCGCTCCCGAGAGCTGTTCCAAATCCTCCGAGGCTCTGCGTGAGTGAGAGCGCGTTGAACGTGCTTCCGCTCGCACCGCCCTCATACCATTCGGGATTTGGGATGGTAATCCCCTCAAACGTCTTCGCCCACTCTTTTTCCACTCCAAATGCAATGGCATACGGAAGGTACTCCATAAAGTGCTCTGCGTTGCGCTCCGGCGCGTTATGAAAAATAAATCTCTGTGAATCAGTCACCTGCAAAAAATCTTTGAAGCCCTTGAGGTGGTCGAGTGCTTCGTACCCCTTTTTTGTCCTCCGACCATCAATGAGCGCGACGAAAATGACGAGCATGAAGACGGCTGTTGCCACAAAGACTTCACGAGAAATAGATATCGCTATAGCGCTCATCACGAGTGCCGACACGGCCCACGCGCGCCCACCCATTGAGGCAAAGCTGAACCCCGTATAGAAACCCTCCGCCTTCATGTCTTTCCGCAGTGCTTCGGTGAGCTGTCGGATGAGTGCTCTATTTCGGGTTTGAATGGAGAGATTATTTCGGAGGTCGCCGAGTGTCACACTGATACCGACGGATGCTCCGGCACCAAAGATCACCTGCAAGAGCTGTGTTTCAAAAATATCACGTGCCTCTTCCATAGGTCGAAGGAGCGTGAGGGCAAAATCATCAACTTCAAAGAAAAAGAGCACTTTCGTTTCTGTTTTTTTAATACGAATGAACCCCTGCTCTGCGAGGTACACGATGCCCGCGGTGATATCGCGCGGATCGAGACGTCTATCGAAAAGGTACCCCGCGTACATCGGCTTTACCCCCGGATACGGCTCATACTGTGGAATGATGGGCGCATCGGTGTCTTCTTTTGTCTTGTACCGGTAGAGTCCTATCCCGAAACCGAGGAGGAGTACGGAGACAAATGCGACAACCTTCCACGCCATACTGTATCGCTCGCGCACATCGACGGGAATATTGGAACGATTGAGTGCCTGTGCCACCGTCACTCCTTCACCAGGAAAAAGATTCCGAGCCACGAAGATTGGTACGCCTGTGTCATCAGTCCGTATTTCACATGACGCCTCTTCACCGACAATACCTCGATAGCACGCTCGTTCGCGCAAGAGGAGCCCGTCAATACCGTACACCCGTACCTCAACCACATCTATGGGTACTTCCCATTCATGTCCGGTCACATTCCAGTAGAGTTCCGCACCACCGTACTCAAGGTATGACAGTGCACCTCCGACAACGTAGTGGATAGAGTATGTATGTGTCCCACTTATCATATTGTCGGGATCTCCGATACGGATACAGGTGTTTTTCCCCTCGCGCTCGCGCGTGTACGGCACGTCGACACCATCCATAGTCACTGTCTCAAAGGTAATATCAATATACCGTTCTCGGATGAGCGAAGATGGTTGCTCGGCATGGAGCGTAGGGAGACAGCGAAAAATGCCATGCTTCGCTTGAGGAAATTCATAGGTAATACGTTCGGTAACCCAAAAATCACCGTTCTGTTGCATTTCGATATCTGCATTGAATGATGAAATTCGTTCAACACCTCCCGCGTGCGCACTGTGTACACACACAAAGAGCATACACGTAAGAATTGCGTATATGCTCTTTCTCAAATGACCGAGTCGTGACTGCATAGTGTGTACAGTATACCGCGTACGTGGGACAGGCGTCTAATCGTCAAATCCGTGCCCCTGGTCGTGCGAATTGTACTCTGTATCAGAGGACCATGAGATGTACAGACAATCCTCATAGCCACCTTTTTCCTCGATGCTGTGCTCAATAGCTTCATTGAGTTCCTCATTGGTAATTTTGTATTCCTTCTTCACCGCATCAATGGTGATGACCAAATCGGCAAGCTCCTTGAGCAAGCTCGAACGACCGGAGTGATTGGAAACGCCACTTGCCTCCTCGAAAACTTTGCGAATAATCTCACGCTTGTACTCATCGTGATCTACTTCGCGTACCTCACACTCAAATCCCTTCCCCCGGATAATTTCAGGTACCTTGTCTCGACAGAGTTTGTTGTAATAAATCTTTTCCATATATTTTATATTTAAGTTATACAATTTCTTTCTACCTTCATTCGCTCGAAAATAATCAAATATCTTGCTTATTTTGCTCGCTCATTCGGTAATAGTAAATCTTTTCCATATATTTAATATTTACGTTCTATGTTCTATTTATCTAATATCTACGTTCTGTGTATTTAGCATTATACCGCTTGTACTGACTCGGGAATAGGTGTAGCCACAGGCCTGCGCCCGAGCATACTCTCGAGCAATTCCCGATTAAAGTTTTGCGGGACAATGTTTTCGGATGCATACACATAGAGCAGTGTCCGTAAGACGCTTTCCAAAACCGCGCTCAAAAGACTTGCAAGAATGACCGCGACAATAAGCACTCCTCCCGCAATGAGAATAGCTCCAGGAGATACCTTCGCAAAGAAAATGACTCCAATCAATGCAAAGATAATGACAAAGAAGAACGCCACAAACACGAGACCGAGGGAAATATTGGCAATCAATGTCTCACCCCATGTGCGCTTGAATACATTCCCTGAGTGACTAATTGCTCCAAACGCGGATTTTTTATCGATCACTATTGCTGGCACCACGAAGTACGTGAGTACCGACCACATTGTCCCCACAATTGCCACGACCACCTTTGCAAGTAACTGTGAGCGTTCCGCAATGGAACGCAATAGTATTCCTACTGTACTTGTAATACAGGCCCACACAAAAAGTGCTGATGAATGTGCCGTAGCTACTTTTATCCCATCCCAAAGTGTTGCATCACTTCCGTGAATACGCGTATACACAATGTTCGTAATCACCGCTTGCGAAAACGCGAGGACGAATGCACTCACCACATAGAGCACAAAGAGCACTGCGTATTCAGGTGCTGAGAAAGAGACATCGTTGCCACCCTCAACAAACATCCCCGCAGGAATACACACCGCAAAGAGTGCGACACCGAGAATGAAGAATTGTGCAACGAGTGCAATGAGAGGCACCCAGAGCATTTCCCTGTCTGCCCAAAAAAACCGAAATGCTTCGGTAAAGAGTAGCTTACTCGCACGAAAACGACCAATTTTTTGGCCGTTCAGAACTATTGGCTCTCGAGTCATACTTAAAAACTAACTTTTACTGGTTCCTTCTCTTCACTTCCCTCCTCAAGCTCGAAGTATGATTGTCCGCTAAAATTAAACATTTTCCCGATTACATTTGATGGGAAGGACTGGAGTGCGATAGCAAGGTCGCGTACATTGCCGTTGTAGAAACGACGAGCCGCTTGAATCTTGTTTTCAGTGTCACTGAGTTCACGTTGGAGCTCAAGGAAGTTGGTATTTGCTTTGAGGTCTGGATATGCCTCAGCAACGGCGAGCAATTTCCCAAGTGCTTGCCCAAGCCCCGCTTCTGCACCCGCCATTACAGCGAGTGTTTCGGGTGTGATGTTGCTCGGGTCGACGTGTACCTTGGTGGCTTCCGCACGTGCATTGGTGACCGCGTCAAAGGTTTCACGTTCATGCGTCGCATACCCTTTCACCGTCTCAACGAGATTAGGGATGAGGTCGTAACGACGCTTCAACTGTACATCAATATCTGCCCACGCTTCTTTCGTACGCTGGATGAGTTTTACAAAGTTGTTGTACGCAACAATAGCCCATACGACTATGACTGCAACAACGGCTAAAATAATATATGTAGGTGTCATAAAATTAAAATCCTCCTTATAATTAAAGGTGCATACAGTATATCACTGTGAAATAGGAATAAAAGTGGTGATATAGAGCAAACCGGCGCGACCAAAGGTCGCGCCGGTTCTATCCTCTATCTTCTATTCCTTATTCTCTTTTCTCTTTTCTATTCTCTATTCTCTGCACTTATAACCCAAACGGAACGATGCCATCTTGCATAGCAGAGATACCTGTTGCTATAGATTGTAGTCCTACTGGTAGAAGTGCGAGAAGGAAACTGTATTGGTATAGAATGAAGACGACGAGGGCAATCGAAATGACGACCCCGAGAATACCAAGGCCAATACATACTTTGATCCACATGGTACGCCGAGGCGCTGTACGTGCTTCGTCTTCAGATGATTTTTGTACGACAAGTGCCTGATACAGTGTGTACAAAAATATCAAACCAATTGGGGTTACTACGAAGGTTCCGAAAAATGATTCGACTATCGTCCCAATTGTGGTCTGCGTCTCACCTATGGTTGTAGGGATTCCAAATGCGTCGAGGACGCCATGTATGGCGAAGAGTGCAAACATAAAAATGGCAAAAAGAATTACCAGTCTCCCCGTTACTCGCCAAAAATATGTCTCAACATAGAACCAACTTTTTTGGAGCGCTTGAACCCCTCGTTTTCCCTCCGCAAAGAGTACAAAATTTGAGAGAGAAAAAATAACGGTTACAAAAATGAGTGGTATGAGAAGGAACACGGGAGCATATCGAAGGAATGGGTATTGTGTCACGAGGAAATAAATGGGAATAATGAAAATGACCGCACTACCGAGTGTCGCGAGGGTACTGAGAAAGTTTATCCATAAATACGATACAAACGTTGTACGAATACGATTCCAAAAATGTGCACGTTCTTGTATACCATCGACGACAAAAGAAAAAAGAACAAATTGCATAAGCATACTGACTATGAGCGCTACGAACGAAAGAATTATTGCCTGAATAGGGTGTATGTATGCATTCAATAAAAACGCTATGGAAGCAATAAAAGTAACAGTGGCAATAAAACTAATGAAGCCAATACGTGTGAGATACCATTCCCACGAAATCCTCATGAGCGTCAGAAAGCTCGAAAATCTGGGAGGTGTGCTCTCCACCGGCGTCTCTGCAACCTGTTCTACTAATACGTCTTCCATATATGATACTCAAAAAAATAATAATTACATCCTCACTATCTAATCAGTATATCATCTGTATCGATTTCTACATTGCTTCATTAAAAAAACATACGGACATCTGTACACACAACCCCCGCGCCTTCGGCGCGGGGGTTGTGTGTCTTTTCTCTATCTTCTATTCTCTATTTTCTATTCTCTATTTTCTATTTTTTAATACATTCCACCCATGCCACCACCGGCCATTCCGCTCATATCAGGCATAGCTGGCTTTTCTGGCTCTGGGGCATCGGCAATTGCAACCTCTGAGGTGAGGAGCATTGCGACTGCTGAGACCGCGTGCTGTACACCGGCACGCTCTACTTTCACCGGATCGATAATTCCTGCCTTTATCATATCGTCCACCATCATCGCCTTTGATGCATCGTATCCGGCGTTTCCACCTGCCTCCTTCACCTTCTGCACAATGACCGCGCCATCATCCTTGCCCACATTGTCAGCGAGCTGGCGGAGTGGTTCTTCGAGTGCCTTGAGCACGATGCGGTAGCCGATGAGTTCATCACGACCGAGCTCCTTGTTGACGCGACCCTCCACCATCGATGCTGCGCGCGTGAGTGAGGTTCCTCCTCCGGGCACGATACCTTCATCAATCGCAGCTTTTGTCGCATTGACCGCATCTTCAATCTTGAGTTTGAGGTACTTCATCTCGGTTTCGGTCGCCGCACCCACCTTGAGGACTGCGACACCTCCCGAGAGTTTTGCAATGCGTTCCTCGAGCTTCTCCTTGTCAAACTTTGAGTCGGTCTGTGCGAGTTGTGCACGGAGCGTGTCAACACGCGCGGTGATTGCTTCCTTCTTTCCCTCACCGCTCACAATGACCGTCTTGTCTTTCGTTGATACGATACGGCCCGCTTTGCCGAGCATGGTGAGTTCTGTACTTTCAAGCTTGAGTCCAATTTCCTCGGTGATTACCTGACCTCCCGTCATCACCGCAATATCCTGCAAGATTTCCTTCTTTCGGTCACCGTATCCCGGAGTCTTGACCGCGAGGACTGAGAACCCGCCACGGAGCTTGTTGACCACAAAGGTCGCAAGTGCCTCTCCCTCCACATCATCAGCAATAATCACCAACTCCTTCTTCCCCGTCTGCGCCACCTTTTCGAGGAGTGGAAGAATTTGTTGTGCTGAACTGATTTTCTTGTCGGTGATGAGGACGAGCGCGTTCTTGTACTCGGCTTCCATGCGTTCAGTGTTTGTAATCATGTATGGGGATACGTACCC
>CAZNWG010000020.1:0-9049 GCA_964576905.1 uncultured Candidatus Saccharibacteria bacterium | reverse complement strand
TCCATACCATGACGCACCGCCATAGAGTTCACACCCATGGTCGTGTGCTTGAGCCCCTCGGTGAGGAGCGCTTGGGTGAGAATGGTTGCTGTGGTCGTACCGTCACCCGCAAGTTCGTTCGTCTTGTTGGCAACTTCCTTCACAATCTCTGCCCCCATATTTTCAAACTTGTCCTTGAGTGTGATTTCCTTTGCAATCGACACGCCATCATTGGTAATCATCGGGCCACCGTAGCCCTTATCAATGATGACGTTCCGCCCGCGAGGGCCGAGGGTCACCTTGACCGCGTTTGCAACGGTATCCACACCTCTCTTGAGTCGCTTCTTTACATCTTCTCCATAGATTACTTCTTTTGTTGACATGCTTAGATTTTATTATGAGCGTAAGCAAATTAAAAAATCTTAGCCGTCGCAAAATTTTATTCCTAATAAATTTTGCGACGCACCAGCTCTATAATTCACAAGCTCGTTTCGTTTTTAATGATTCTGAACTAAATCTTATTCAATAATTCCAAGAACACTCGATGCGGACACGATATATAGTTCCTCTCCTGCAATTTTTACCTCATCGTATCCATACTTTGAGAAAATAATCCTATCACCTACTTTGACATCCATGGGAATACGCTTTTCGCCGTCTTCATCCCATTTTCCATCACCGACCGCGACGACAATACCCTGCTCGGGCTTCTCTTTGCTCACCGTATCAGGAACAATAATACCTGATGCTGATTTCGTTCCCGCCTCTTCTTCGGTCAATCGACGTACGACGACTCGGTCTTGAAGTGGCTTGATTGTATTTGTACTCATATTCAAATATATTTTCCTTAGAACCTATCCGCAAACCTCATCTACTTTGTTATCTTCGTCATTCAAACATTCATCATATATTGAATATGCCTCATGTTTTCATTCCTCGATGCCTCGTACCTGAGGGTTTGTGGATAGATTCGTACTTCTTATAATGCGGGCGTATTATACGAGCGACATCAATTACTGTCCAGTTTGAGTACAAAAACACCACGTAAGGGGCGAGGTAATGGTTCATGTACCTTCTACCTGTCTTCATCTACCACACGTATCAAGGCGTCGCCTTGATACGTGAGTATGCGAGTAGGAGTGATAACGAAGATAAAAAAAGCCCGCGGTGCAATACTGCCACCACGGGACCTTGTCGCCTGACGTTCGTACTTCAGGATTAGATGCCGTACTCGGCCTTGTAGGCACGAATTTTCGCGAGCATCATGTCAAGAATAAATTGCGCGCGGTCGTCCAACTGATCATCGTTTTCCAGCTGATCGTTGAGAACCCAGACGAGGTCGTCGAGTGTCGCCACGGCAAACACGGGAATGCCAAACGTGCTCGTCACTTCTTGCACTGCCGAGAGTTGTCCCTGACCACGTTCCTGCCGATCAACTGCGATGAGCACCCCAGCGGGTACTGCACCAGCATTGCGAATAATTTCGACCGATTCACGGACGGATGTCCCTGCACTGATGACATCGTCGACAATCAGCACCCGACCCTGAAGCGGTGCACCAATGAATGCACCGCCTTCTCCGTGGTCCTTTGCTTCCTTGCGGTTGTACGCGAACGGCAAGTTTATGCCGTAGCGTGACATCATCACCGACAGTGCGACGACGAGTTGAATTCCCTTGTACGCAGGGCCAAACAGCATGTCGAACTCGAGACCTTCTTCCGACAGAGCCTTCAACGTACGCTTGGCATAGAACTCCGCAAGTTTTGCGATTGAGTCACCATCGTTGAAAAGTCCAGCATTGAAGAAATAGGGAGAACGTCGCCCCGCCTTGGTCGTGAATTCGCCAAAACGCAACGCATCTATTTCCATCGTGAACTCGATGAATTGGTGTGCGTTGGTCATTTCCGGCACAGTCGGTCTCTCGACCTCTTCAAGCGCCCGGGCTATAAAAGAAACCCTTGTCCGAGCCTTACCAACTCTTCGCTCAAACAACGGATCTATGGGGCCCACATTCGACTCATTCGGTCGTTGCAAAGTACCTGAAGGAATCACAAGATCACTTCCTTCATGAAACGGCCCTGCCTCGCCTGACGGAATTTGGGGGCGCCCAAACTTTTTTTCAAAATCGTCCAGTGATCTAATTCTAGTCATGAGAATTCCTCTCTATCAATTGTCTTAGGAACAGTCGCGAGCCGACCCATTCGACCCGCATACCTAGCGAGCACAATACGCTAAATGAATGAAAAATCAACAGAGAATGCAACACCCTTCAAGGAGTAACGGATAAACTAGGACATCCGATGTCCTAGTTTTGAAAAAAGTCGATTCTGACTCTCTATCCCCATGACACATATCAAGGCGTATCAAGGCGTCGCCTTGATACGCCTTGATACAAGTTACACAATGTTAGGAGCGCCAAAAAGGTTCTGTGAGCTTTTTGAAGCTATTTTTAACAATTCCACACCCCACCTTCCCTTTTTGCTCACGCTGTGCTAGTATCTTTGAGTCATGGAAATAGTCCGTACCATACTACCGTACGCACAAATTATTCTCTCCATCCTGCTCGTTGCGGCAATTTTGCTCCAACAGCGAGGCTCAAGCATGGGCGGTGCCTTTGGGGGAGATAACTTCAGCGCGACGTACCATACACGACGAGGAGCAGAGCTCTTCCTCTTTCGTTTTTCGGTTGTAGTAGCTATTTTGTTTGTAGCATCTACTTTCTTGAGCATTATTATCTAAAGTACTGTCATGCACGTTTTTCGTGCGTCTGGCATCATTTACCATAATTTTTACTGTGTACACATAACTGTGTGCACCTCCTCACCTGTCTATGGAACTTCACGATCCTATCGTCCCCTATACTCAGAAAAGACGATCACTTATCAACTCATACTTTGCATGGCTCCATGAACTTCGTGCGAGCGACGCTTTTCTTATGCGTATCATGCTCTTTATTGCCAGTATCTGTTTACTTTTTACACTTGCCCAACTCAGTATGAGTAAAACGGTCCCTATTCCAGCAACTGGTGGGGTACTTTCTGAAGGAGTAGTCGGCACACCACGTTTTGTAAATCCGGTTCTTGCAGCAACACAAGCTGATCGTGATCTTGTTGCTCTTGTCTATGATGGTCTGATGCGCCTCGGCAATGACGGTACCCTTGTCCCAAGTGTCGCAGAATCAGTAACTGTTTCAGAAGACGGACTCACCTACAACGTCACTTTAAAGCAAGACATTTATTTTCATGATGGCACCCAACTCACCGCAAAAGATATCGTCTTCACTGTCTTACGTATTCAAGATCCTGCACTCAACAGTCCGCTTTTCGCTAATTGGAGCGGTATCACTGTAGAGGAAATTGGTGAATTCGAACTCAATTTTGTGCTTCCTGAAGCATATAGTCCTTTTATTGAAAACCTTACCTTCGGTATCCTCCCTGAACATATCTGGAAGAATGCGAATAGTGAGGAGTTCCCCTTTAGCCAATACAACAGTGAACCGGTGGGGTCTGGTCCATATCGAATTCAAAAAATAGCGCGCAATACATCGGGTATCCCAGAAATGTATACGCTCAGTGCCTCTCCTGACTATCACGGTGGGACACCGAAGATTGAAACAATAACACTCTCTTTCTTCTCTTCCGAACAATCACTCATTGATGCTTTTCGTGAAGGACGTGTAGAAAGTGTTGTCGGTGTTGATTATGCACTCATCCCTGAATTTCAACTTACCGAGAAACTCTCCCACATTGAGCGTATGCCACTTCCACGCACATATGCAGTGTTCATAAATCAAAATAAATCAGCAGCGCTCCGCGACCCCGCTGCGCGCAAGGCGCTCGATAGTGCCATAGATCGTAAAGCGCTCATCGACACAACACTTGGTGGTTATGCGAATGTGCTCACCTCACCGATTCCGTCCGGATTTGGTATAACCGCATCAAACACACCAACAGAAGCAAGTGCTGACAGTGCACGTGAAATACTTCGTGAAGGTGGCTGGGAAATGAACGAAAATACACAGCTCTGGGAAAAGAAAATTGATGGAGTACTGACACCACTCCAATTCAGTATTTCAACCGGCAACACCAGTACGCTTGGTGCCACCGCAGAATTTATCCGTGCTTCATGGGTAGCGATGGGGGCAGATGTGACCGTAAAGCAATTTGAACAATCTGACCTTACACAATCAGTCATTCGTCCTCGTGACTACGAAACCCTCCTCTTTGCAACACAACTTGAACGGTCACTCGATTACTACTCATTCTGGCATTCATCGCAAAGAAATGACCCTGGATACAACATTGCACTCTACGCAAATATAACCACCGATTCAATACTCTCTGAAATGCGACGGAGCACAAACACCGATATTCGAAATGAAGCAATACAAAAGTTTGCATATGAAATACAGACCGAGACACCAGCTATTTTCCTCTACGCTCCTGAACTCCTCTACATTGTTCCAAACAAAGTTATCGGCATGACTTTCAAGGGAGTGAGCGACCCATCAGAACGTTGGAGCTCGGTAACAGACTGGTATATTCGCACAGAATCAATTTGGCCATTTTTTACTCACTAATTACTCATTAACACACAAACTCTATGGAACCACAAAATAATGCACAGAACACACAAGGGGATCGTCGTAGACGTACCGCGCATTTTACTCGACCAATACGTCGCCCTGAAATTCGCGTATCACGTCATACGGGAGAACCGACAATTAAAAAAACAGCACCGAGCACCGGTACAACCGCAACACAAAGACAGCCTCGAACACAAAGAAATTCGAGTCGTCCGCGCGCGGGCGGTACAGGGCACCGAGATCACGCAAAAAGGGGTCGCTCATTCACGAGCCCAGCAATTACCCATCGTCCGACTCCCTTCGATCCAAAGGCAGCTCGCGTCATGCCTCTCACTGACCCCGACACCGTGCGCATTGTACCTTTGGGTGGCGTGGAAGAGGTTGGTAAAAATATGATTGCGGTTGAGACTGCGGACGACATTCTCATTTTTGATGCCGGCTTCCAGTTTGTATCTTCTGAAAGTGACGCACCGGGAGTCAATTACATCCTCCCAAATACCCAATACCTTGAGGAAAACAAGCACAAGATTAAGGGGCTCATCATCACCCATGGTCACCTCGACCACATTGGTGGTATCCCCTTCCTCATCGAACGTATTGGCAATCCACCAATCTACACACGCTACCTAACCTCACTCATGATTTTGAAGCGTCAGGAAGAGTTTCCCCATCTACCGAAAGTGACCATGCATGTAGTTGAGCTTGATCAACGTATTAAAATTGGCAACACGTACATCAAGCCGTTCCCCGTAACTCACTCAATCCCTGACTCAATGGGTATCTCAGTTGAGACCAAGCACGGCAACGTGGTAATTTCCGGTGACCTCAAACTCGAACATGATGGTGAAATACCTTCAGAAAAAGAGCAACGCGTGTGGGGTGGTCTCGGAAAGGATAAGAACATTCTCTTCATCGGTGACTCAACCAACGCAGAGCGGAGCGGTTTTTCTATTCCTGAAATGCGCGTCCACACCAACATCGAACAAATCATTCGCGAGGTGAAGGGGCGACTCATCGTTGGTACCTTTGCATCACAGTTTGAGCGCATGATTCGTATCATTATGATTTGCGAGGAGCTTGGAAAGAAAATCGTACTCGAGGGACGCAGTATTAAGACCAACCTCGAGATCGCTGAGCTCGCTGGCCTCATGAAAGTCCAAAAAGATACCATCATCCCAATTCAAGATATTGGCAACTACCCTTCAGACCGCATTGTGGTGCTCGCAACCGGTGCACAGGGCGAGGAGTTTGCTGCTTTGATGCGCATCGCGACACAGCGTCACAAGTTCATTACGCTCAACGACCGCGATACCATCATGCTCTCCTCGTCGGTCATTCCCGGGAACGAGCTCTCGGTGCAGACGCTCAAGGACAACCTCTACCGACGTGGCGTACACATCATTCACTACCGCGCATCGGACGTCCACTCGACCGGTCACGGTAACTCGGGTGAGCTCGTGTGGATTCGCGAGCAGGTCAAGCCGACTTTTGTCATGCCTGCATATGGGTACCATTCAATGATACGCTGTCATGCGTATGCCAACATCGAAGCTGGATTCCCACGAGAAAATATTATTCTTGCAGACAACGGCATGGTCATCGATATCAAGAACGGTTTGGAACTCAATGTCCACAAAGAAAAGGTTCCGTCTGAAATTATGATGGTTGATGGCTTCACCGTGGGTACCCGTCAGGAGGTCGTCATCCGCGACCGCCAGTCACTCGCAGAGGACGGTATGTTCGTCATCATCGCAACAATCAATACCAAGACTGGTGCACTCCGCAAATCACCCGATATCATCTCACGTGGTTTTGTGTACCTTCGTGAAAATCAACAACTGCTCTCAGAAGCTCGTGTTCTCATCAAAAAGACTGTTGAGCAAAACACAGAAACATCACACCCCATTGATCTCGATTTCGTAAAGGATGAAATTACGAAGGTGGTATCGGGCTTTTTGCTCCAAAAGACAAACAAGACCCCGATGGTGATTCCGGTACTTATTGGTATCTAATCCGCAAGATAATTTTCAAGAAATCCTCGAAACTCTTTCTTGTCTCGGGGATTTCTTCGGCTTTTATTTGCCTCTCTCTGGTACACTGGTATCATGCCTACACCCGTAACTCCTGAATATCGTGTCGCTTCACGCAGAAGTGCTCACTTTGCACACTATACTGCTCTTTTGCTTCTCTCTCTACACTGGGCATTCGTGCTCTATATCAATTCGTCGTACATCAACCAACTCGCATCGCACCGCGTCATCGACATGCTCTACATTGTGGGGGCAGTTGTCACCATTGGGAGTTTCATGTATGCATCACACATACTCACACGGTTTGGAAATATATTCCTCATTAAAGTACTCACCGTTATCGAGTTCTGCGCGCTCGTCGGCATGGGACTCTCTGCAAACCCCTACATAGGACTCTCGCTTTTTGTCGTGCACCAGGCAGTGGTCCCTCTCATTCTCTTCAATCTCGATATCATCATGGAGGTGATTATCGGTGAGCGAGAAGAATCAACGGGGACACAACGAGGTGTCTTGCTCACCATCATGAGTCTCACGACCGCGCTCGCTCCGCTCGCGCTCGGCAAACTCATCAGTATTGCACACGACATCAACATAGGTGCATCGGATTTTATACTCGTCTATCTCTTCAGTGCATTTTTCCTTATTCCGTTTCTGTACGTCATACTCTCACGTTTCAAAGAATTTGAAGATCCAATCTACCCACACTTTAGGTTTCGCGAAGGTATAGCCGAATTTTGGAGGTACCGAGATGTCAGAAATGTATTTTTTGCACACTTCCTTCTGCAGATTTTTTTCACGTGGATGGTCATATACACTCCCCTCTATCTCTCGACCGTTATTGGACTTTCGTGGGAAGAAATTGGCACAGTCCTTTTTGTAGGACTCATGGCATACGTCATCCTCGAATACGCGATTGGCAGAATTGCAGACCTCTACATAGGTGAAAAGGAAATGATGGCAGTTGGTTTTGCAATCACCGCCATAGCGACATCATGGTTTGTATTCCTCGATAACGCTTCTATCGGACTTTGGATGACTGCGATGTTTCTCACTCGCGTTGGCGCAAGTTTTATTGAAACCACCACTGAAAGTTATTTCTTCAAGCATACCCAGGGCAAGGACACAAACGTTATCAGTCTGTTTCGTATCACACGCCCACTCTCGTATGTTGTGGGGCCGGTATTGGGGGGTCTCACACTCCATTACTTCTCATTCAGTTTTCTTTTCGTAATACTTGGACTTCTCATGATTCCCGGTCTCTTCTTTGCGATGGCGCTCAAGGACACCAAGTAGCACTACGGGAGTGCGTACCTCCCCTTCGAGTACACAACCATCCCCTCCTCAATGAGTCTCTCGCACTGAGCGTCAATGCGGTCAATTTCAAATGGAAGCGCGCTGTGCATCTTGTTGCGTATGCAGGTACCCTGTGTAAGGAGACGCAAAATCGCTCCACGAATCTGCCTATCGGAGTTTTTAAATGTTGACTGCTTTGCGTAGTGTTTGCTTCGACTGTTTTGATTTCCGACTGTCTTCTTGAGAAATGTCCCGTAGTCCATGAGCGCGTAGTACCACTCGCGCGGATTTGTCACATCGAGTGTCCGCGCGACGATTTTTTGAATATCCGCATCGAGCACATCAGTGTCATCATGGAAAAAATGATGTATGTACACGGTGCGAATGTTCGTCTCGATAACCGACACGCTCTCACCGAACGCAAACGCCATCACTGCTCCCGCGGTATAGTGACCGATACCGGGAAGTCTCATGAGTTCACTGTGCGTGTGTGGAAAACGCCCTTTGTATTCCCTCACCACTGCTTGTGCACACTGATGAAGCATCTTTGCGCGACGGTTGTAGCCAAGCCCTTGCCATACGCGGAGCACATCTCCAAGCGACGCACTCGCAAGTGTAGCGAGCGTGGGAAACTTTTTAAGAAATACAGTGTACTTTGGAACCACCCGCTCCACCTGCGTCTGCTGGAGCATCACCTCAGAGACGAGAATACGGTAAGGATTTTTGGTACGACGCCACGGAAGGCTCCGCCTTCCGTGGCGTCGATAGTACTCCCATACTGTCTCCACAAATTTTCCCTCCTTTCTATTCATTGCCGAATGCATATTACTTTACCCTTCGTCGATCGTAGCATCAGAAAGTATGCGCTCACGAAGAATCAAAGTGTGTATATAACGTCCTTTCGCTCCACCACCACCTGCCACCCACGCTTCAGTGCATGGTCATATAACTTTTGATTTGGATTGAAACAAATGGGTGTTGCTACCGATTCGAGGAGCGGTATATCTCCCTCGGTATCCCCAACACCAACCGAATCCTCGAGCGTGAGCCCTTCCTTTTCGAGCACACGGTCAATAACCTTCGCCTTATCGGATATGAGCGAAGCTTCGTTTACTACTCCGGTAAAGAGGTCTCGCGGACCAATTTCGTATATGCGACCATA
>CAZNWG010000019.1:8934-15804 GCA_964576905.1 uncultured Candidatus Saccharibacteria bacterium | reverse complement strand
AGGTTGGTCTCTATCTACTGCAGGCGTCGATTCTTGAAGAGATTTGTCCCTAGTAAGAAATTGCTACTTTCAGCCGAAAGGCTGATTGAAAATATGGCTTATAACGGTGAAGCCTTCATATGTTTTTGGTTTGAGAATTACATCATGTACGGTCCAGTCATGATATAATTTGCTTGAGGACCAGAAACCTCTTTAAGGTAATACCGTGGGAAGTCGCCGTATCACATTAGTTTAATGTGCCTGGTTGACCCCGTAACGACTTGCGCTGAAAAATGCGCGGACTCATACGTAGAGGAATCATTCCATAGAGAATGACTGCTCGTGT
Source organism: uncultured Candidatus Saccharibacteria bacterium (assembly GCA_964576905.1). Lineage (GTDB taxonomy): Bacteria > Patescibacteriota > Minisyncoccia > Phycocordibacterales > UBA918 > Damh-18. Next base: position 15,479 of record CAZNWG010000019.1, on the reverse strand, counting down.
GGGTAAGATGCCATCACCCTCATTTAGACACATTGTCTAAAACCGGGTGAAGATATAGTCTGTGCTCCTAGAAATAGGGGAAGTATGTAATTGGCAAATATATGCCAGTTATGTTCACGACGAGAGGACCGGGATGAACTGACCTCTGGTCTATCAGCTGTCACGCCAGTGGCACCGCTGAGTAGCTATGTTGGGAATGGATAACTGCTGAAAGCATCTAAGCAGGAAGCCAACTCTAAGATGAGGAATCATTAAGTCCCCTGAGAGATGATCAGGTTGATAGGCACTAGGTGGAAGCACAGTGATGTGTTGAGCCGAGGTGTACTAATCAGACGTGTTCCCATAGGGAATGCTGTATGTGGCTGTAAAATAGGAAATAATAAATACTAAACAGTAAATATTTCCTAGACAATTTTTTGAAAGAGAAATGTTTTTACCTAAATAGAATATGCAATTTCGCATGTATTACTGCATGTAATACACACGTATTGAAAATTGAATATTTTGAGTGTTGTGTGTTGGTGTTTTATCGAAGAGGGTACACCCGTTCCCATTCCGAACACGGAAGTTAAGCTCTTCTGAGGCGATGGTACTCCTTTTAGGGGGAGAGTAGCTCGACGCCAACACAGAGCACTCAAAGCAAAAGACATGGAGAAACTCCATGTCTTTTGTGTTTTATCGAAGAGGGTCCGCCTTACAGGCGCTGTTCAGGTTGTTTGATATTTTCCTCGCCAGCTGGCGAGTCAAAATATCGACAACCTCTTGCGAAGTGGGCCCCAGCCCACTTCTCACCCGTTCCCATTCCGAACACGGAAAATAAAACTTTCTGCATTCGTTCAAAAATGAAAGAAAGTGTTCTTTCATGTTGCTCACTCATTTGAAAGCCAAGCTCTTCTGAGGCGATGGTACTCCTGTGGGGGGTGAGACAGTCCGGGGGACTGTCGCAAGACTCATTGAGGTATTTTGTGAGTGAAGCGAAACAAAATACCCAATGAGTGGACAGTTTCTGTAGGAAAAGTAGCTCGACTTCGCCCAGCACTTTCCTCTGGGTAGAGGAAAGTGGGGCAGAAATTCGCAATAGTCACTTCGTTCGTTTGCTTACTTCACACAGAGCACTCAAAGCAAAAGACCTGGAATTTCTCCAGGTCTTTTGTGTTTTATCTAACAATGGAAAATCCCCGTGAGGTCTACGGCCTCGCGGGGATTTTCTGATACAATACTGTACATGATACGTATCTGGGCAATGTGGCGACGCATCGAGTATGCGATATGGGGGATGATGGTGCTCTCACTATTCAGTGTTGGTGGGTACTACATTTTCATATATGAAGGCCCGACGTGTTTTGATGGCATGCATAATGGTGAAGAACATGGGATGGATTGTGGTGGCGTGTGCGCACGACAATGTTGGAATGAAGTCATTCCACCAAAGGTTTTATGGGCTGAGGCATTTAAAATTGTGGATGGGCAATACAACCTCGTGGCGTACATTGAAAATGCAAATAGAGAGATTGGTACACACTCGCTTCCATACACGTTTACGCTCTCTGATGCAGAGGGTGTTATCGTTGAACGAAAAGGTACTACGATACTGTCGAGCGGAACGTACCCTATTTTTGAGGGGCGTGTCATGACGGGGAAGCGTGTACCTACAGAAGTATCTATTTCACTCGACAAAAAAGAGGATGTGGTTTGGATACCGGTACCTGTGGGGAGAGAGAAGTTTTCACTTGGAGAACGTGCGCTCACCGGTGCTGATGATTTACCACGACTTACTGCACAGATGAGTAGTACACTTCTCGAAGAAACGAAAGAAGTAGAAATTGTTGCGACTATATTCAACTCAACAGGGAAACCACTCACCGCATCACGCACCGTTGTCGAAAACTTCCCCGGGAGGTCAACACAGACCGTTGTCTTCACATGGCCAGAGCCAATAGCGTCAACACTCAAGTCCTGTGAGCTTCCATCAGATGTCATGCTTGCTATTGATCTCTCGGGTAGTATGAACAATGATGGTGGTACCCCACCTGAGCCAATCAGTTCGGTGCTCTCAGCAGCAAAATCATTTGTGGAAAGTCTTCGTGAAGATGATCAGGTGGGTGTTACCACCTATGCAACAAATGCAAAAACAGTCTCCGCTCTTTCGAGTGATAGGGCGCGTGTCGCTGAACAAGTGGGGGCGCTTTCGATAGAACCAGAAGAAGAACGGGGGAGTACGAATCCAGGAGATGCACTCAAACGCATCGGTGAAGAGTTTGCAACTGAACGACATAACCCAGACGCAAACAAAGTACTCATACTTTTTACAGACGGCTTAGCAAATGAACCAGATCCTGATCCTGAAGGATACGCGCTCAAAGCTGCGAGTGAGCTCAAAGCAAATGGAATCACGCTCTTCACCATAGGTCTTGGGGCATCACTCAACCGTGATTTTTTGCGCACTATGGCAACTGATGCACAGAAGGCATTTATTGCACCAAACAAAGAAGATGTTGAGGGTATTTATACCACAATCTCCAATTCCATCTGTAAAGACGGTGCAACGGTTATTGAAGTAATTGCAAAACCGAGCACCAGTTTTGACACAAAATAAGACTTTGGACAACAATCGCACACTCCCGCATAATGGGGTATGCGGTTTTTGAGGGCAGTCTTGGGAGGAATAGACTGGAGGCTTACTATAGCTGTTATTTTCCTTACCCTGCTTGGGCTCGTCACAATGTACACCTTTGATGGTGACAACTCTTATTTTGAAAAACAAATTGCATGGATAGGGATTGCGCTTGTGGGGTTCTCCATTGCGCTCATACCCGATTATCGTTTTTTGCGCGTGGGGAATACTACATTCTTTATCTACCTTGGTATTTTGACACTCCTCATCCTCGTGCTCTTTGTCGGGGAAACAGTGAAGGGTGCACAGAGTCGTTTTGACCTCGTGATATTTTCACTCCAGCCGTCTGACCCTGCAAAATTGGTACTCATAGCAGTCTTGGCAAAGTATTTCTCGAAGCGTCATGAGCTCATTGGTGACTTTAGACATATCCTCATTTCGGGTGTGTATGCATTCGGTATCATCGGACTCGTCTTTGTACAACCAGACTTCGGATCGGCAGCTATTCTGTTTCTCATCTGGTTCGGAATGGTTTTGGTGGCGGGAATTTCCCTCCGACACCTCGCGGTAGTAGGGATGGTGAGCATCATTGCTTTTTTGGGGCTCTGGAACTTTGGTTTTCAAGAATACCAGAAAGACCGCATCATGACCTTCTTGCATCCACTTGCTGATATTCAAGGGACGGGGTACAACGCGTACCAGTCCACCATTGCCGTGGGTTCAGGGCAACTTTTGGGAAAGGGGGTGGGATACGGCACACAGTCAAAACTGCAGTTTCTTCCTGAGTACGAAACTGACTTCATCTTTGCCGCATTCGCCGAGGAATGGGGGCTCGTGGGCGTTCTCCTTCTCTTTGCACTCTTTGGGGTAGTTATTTGGCGATTGCTCTTTCATGCACTCAATGGCGCAACAAACTTCGAGAAACTTTTCGCGACCGGTGTTGCAATACTCATAGTGAGTCATTTTTTCATTCATATCGGTATGAACATCGGTCTCCTGCCGGTCACCGGTACGACGGTACCCTTCCTCTCGTACGGTGGCTCACACCTCCTCACCGAGTTCCTCGGGGTGGGAATGGTCATCGCCATGGCCCGCTACACGAAACAGCAGTACGTCGCACGGGAGTTGCTTGTGGAGTAGTAACTTGCATCAAGGCGACGCCTTGATGCAGATTGCTATGTTATTCCTGATACAGCGCGTACGTATGCGCGCGCATGGTTTCTATGCGGAATGCGGTCGTGACGCGGGTGTGGAGGGTTTGTGCCCACGCGTGTGCCATGGTGGGATTCTCTATGAGTACTTTGAGGCCAGCGATGAGCGTGTCGGGTTTGCGCGGGTCAATGAGGTAGCCAGTGACTCCGTGCTCGATTACTTCGGGAATCCCGCCGACGTTGCTTGCAATCACGGGGAGTTCTGATGCGCCAGCTTCGAGGAGTCCATACGGGAACCCTTCTTTCCACGAGGGGAGCAGAAATGCATCAAATGCTTTGAGGAAGGTGCGCGCCTCGGGTACAAAGCCGGTGAAGCATACGTGTTCGCCGAGGTTGTGTATTCGTACGAGGTGCTCGAGGTGCGCGCGCTCTTCGCCATCGCTCATGAGGGTAAGAAAGAGATTGGTGTGACCGAGTTGTTGCATCTGTCCAAGTGCGTCTATGAGCGCGCCAAGATTTTTATTATGCGTGTGCTCTCCCGTAGAGACGAGCCAGATGTCATTTTGGTGTGCGTCGATTACCGAAGGAGAGAAGAGTACAGCGCGCGCATCAACACGTTCTTCGAAGATAATATCGGGAAGCGCGGTATGTATGAGTGAAATGCGTTTGGTGAGGCCGGGCATGCGCGCGCCACGATAATCGTGCTGTGACACCACTATCACGCGGTGTGAGAGTAGTGTGGTGAGGTATGAGAAAAACCACACAATCCCACGCCACACAAAGCCACGGTCTTCATAGAAAGGCCACCCGTGTGCGGTGAAGATAATATTTTTGATACCACAGAGCCGTGCAATAAATGCACCGCTCCCGCCCACTTTTGAGCTATTGAGGTGGACGACATCGGGCTGTTCACCTTTCATGAGGCGATACAGCTCGTAAAATACGCGAAGTTCTCTCAGTGCATGAATGTCTCTTTCGAGCGAGTGGAGCGATATGGTGCGTATGCCGGCTCCCTCAAGCTTTTCCTTCAAAAGCCCCTTTCCGCCAAATGCCACCACGACCTCGTAGTGTTCAGTGGGGAGGCCAGTCGCGAGCTCATACACGTAGCGCTGAGCACCTCCCATATTGGATTTGGTGATGATGAAGAGGATTTTCTTTTTGCGGGTCATTTCCATTATGTAACTATTGTACGCCGTTTTTGGTGATAACTGTAGTTGAGAGGGTCTGGGTACATTTTGTGGATACCTTGCACAAACTGCACCTTCTCGTATGATACCTACATGCATATTTTTGTCCGCGGGGGCACCATACTTTTAATTTTGGGTGATGTAATCGCCTTTTTGAGTGCGCTCTTTTTGACACTCCTCGTCCGCTATCAGGAGATTCCTGCATCAGATATTATCAATGAGCACTTGTATCCCTTTAGCATTCTTTTCATAGTGTGGGCGCTCACCTTTCTTATTACGGGGCTCTACGATCGCCACATTTCACTTGTCCGCAAACGCATCCCGTTCTTTATTCTCAAAGTACAATTTTTCAATATCCTCTGTGCTGCACTGATGTTTTTCATTTTTCCATTTGGTATTGAGCCGAAAACGAACCTTGTCATCTATCTCATCATTTCAACGATATGTGTGGTGGTGTGGCGACTCTATGTATACCCACTCATCACCACAAGAAAGCCCATGCGTGCACTCGTCGTGGGGAGTAGCGATGAAGCACTTGCGATTGCGCGCATGTTTGCGCGGGGCCCTTTTTTTCGAAACATCAAACCATTTCTCCTCAGTAAAAATGACATCCCTGATTTTGAGGAGTACCGATCGTCATTGCTCCGCTTTGTAAAAAAAGGTGGAGTAGACATTGTGATTGCGGACATGCGTGATGCGTACGCAACGCGCCTCATTCCCGATTTTTACACACTGACCTTTCGCAATAGCGGGACGATTTTTCTCAACCTTCCCGCGGTGTATGAACAGCTGTATCATCGTGTGCCACCATTACTGATTGGAGAGAGTTGGCTTCTCGAAAATGTTACTGCGGGAACACCACACTATGCGTACGACATGGTGAAGCGGGGTATCGATATTCTGGGGGCATGTATCCTCCTCATTCCGACACTCATTCTGTTTCCATTTATCATGTGCGCAATCTACCTTGAGGACAAGGATGCTTTTTTCTATCGCGCTGAGCGAATAGGACAATACAACAAAATCATCAATATCCTTAAGTTTCGTACCATGACCGGTCGTGACGATCCTCAGGATGCACTCAGAAGTACGTTACGCGCTACGCGCGTGGGCGCATTTCTTCGCAAGACTCGACTCGATGAATTGCCACAATTATGGAATATCTTGCGCGGTGATCTTTCATTCATCGGTCCGCGACCAGAAATCCCCACCCTTGTAGATGTGTACGCAAAAGAAATTCCATACTACAATATGCGCCACCTCACGAAGCCGGGGCTCTCTGGTTGGGCACAGATTAATAACTTCGATGTACCACGCGGGGGAGTGGATGTTGAGCGTACGATTGACAAGCTATCGTTTGACTTGTACTACCTGAAACACCGGTCGCTCCTCCTCGATATTGAAATTGCGCTTAAGACCATCAACACACTCGTGATGCGCACGGGGACGTGAAAATAGAGAATAGAAAATATGGAATAAAGAATAGAAGATAGAGAATATGAAAAACTATTTTGCTCGCAATTACGTTACAGAAGGGTATAATCTATTTTCACACACAATAACTATGTCAATATATCTTATCACCGGGGGGGC
>CAZNWG010000019.1:5604-8834 GCA_964576905.1 uncultured Candidatus Saccharibacteria bacterium | reverse complement strand
GGGGCGGGATTCATCGGAACCAATCTTACAGAACGACTTGTGCGCGAGGGGCATACGGTTGTTGTTGTTGACAACCTCGCAGGGGGGGCTGACCCGGCACGGCTTCCGAAAGAAGCTGTCTTTCATGAGCTCGACATCTGCAATACTGCTGAACTCACAAAGGTGATGGAGGGAGTGGATGTGGTCGTGCACCTCGCAGCGCTCCCACGCGTGCAGTTTTCGATTGAGCACCCGTTTGAAGCACAGCACGCAAACGTCGACGGGACACTCTCGGTTCTCGAATCGGCGCGTATTGCACAGGTGAAACGCATCGTGTACGCGGCGTCGAGCTCTGCGTACGGCGACCAAGACGTGATGCCACTCAAAGAGACAATGATGCCCCAGCCAAAGAGCCCATACGGTCTCCATAAGTATTACGGAGAAGTCATGATGAGACTCTGGGCTGATATTCACGGTATTGAGACCGTTTCACTTCGATTTTTCAACGTGTACGGTCCACACTTTGACCCGAATGGTGCCTATGCGCTCGTCATCGGAAAATTCCTCCAGCAACGATTGGAAAATAAACCGCTCACTATTACCGGTGACGGAGAACAGTCACGTGATTTTACCCATGTGTACGATACGATAGACGCCATCATTCGCGCATCGGTGAGTGAAAAAGTCGGACACGGGGAAGTCTTCAATGTGGGTGCGGGCCACAATGTGACAATCAATGAGGTAGCCCGACTCGTGGGTGGTCCCGTTGAACACATTGCATCGCGTATTGAACCAAAACACACACTTGCTGATTCAAGCTATATCAATTTGGTGCTTGGGTGGAAACCAACAATCACTATCGAAGAGGGAATCGCGGGACTTAAGAAACAATTAGGACTTTCATAAAGCCGGAGAAGCAACGCGTGACTTTTTATGCATGTCGTCTTATAGTTACCCACATGATTGTAGACGGAAAGAAAATCGCAGAAGCGGTGTTTGAAAAGATACGCACTGATGTTGCAATGCTTCCTCGCGCGCCCCGACTCCTCATTATTTCCTGTGCTCCAACTCCTGAGACCGAGCGCTACCTCGCGCTGAAACAGAAAAAAGCGAGCGAAGTGGGGATTACCATAGACATACTCCGTTTCGATGCGACCGCGACCACTGAGGAGATTATGACAGCGAGCACCGAGGGGGAGAGCCGTGCGGATGGCATTATCGTACAGCTCCCGCTTCCCGCGCATATTGATACCCCGCGGGTGCTCACCGCCATTCCACCCACACACGACGTCGACGCTCTCAACTCACAGACAGCTGATGTCCTTTCGCCGGTGGTGGGTGCAATTCATGAAATACTCCTCACGCATGGCGTTACCACTACGGGGAAGCACGTCACCATTATCGGTAATGGAAAGCTCGTGGGACTTCCTGCGCACGCATGGTTCTCTGCACACGGTGCACAGGTGAGCGTCGTCACAAAGGATACAGAAGATATCGGCTACTACACGCGTCCTGCGGACATTATCGTCTGTGGAGCGGGTGTGCCGGACCTGGTAACACCCGATATGGTGAAAGAAGGTGTTGTTATTCTCGATGCAGGCACAACCGAAGATAGTGGAGTGCTCAAAGGTGATGCTGACCCTGCATGTGCTCTGAAAGCTTCACTCTTTACCCCTGTTCCGGGGGGCATCGGACCCATCACTATTGCCATACTCCTTCGAAATGTGTTGGATTGCGCTAAGAAACGGCTTTCTGTGGTATAGTATTTCTCATATTAATCTTTATTTTCGAGTAAGATATGAGTCACGGAGAGAAACCAGAGGGTAATGCAGATGGAGTCATCAGGGTATTTCGTGCGATTGCCGTCGTTCTATGCGCTGTTGCGCTCGGATATTTTGTGTATATATCAACCACAAATACTGATTCAAAGTATCCATTCAAGCTCGGGCTCGACCTCGCGGGTGGGAGTCACCTCGTCTATGAGGCCGATGTTTCCTCACTTAAACCCTCTGAAGTCCCTGACCTCATGAATGTGCTCCGCGAGGTCATTGAGCGACGCATCAACGTCTTTGGAGTTTCGGAACCAAACGTGCAGGTGGAGCGGAGCAGTATTGTCGCAGAAACACAGAAAGAGCGCCTCATCGTGGAGCTCCCCGGTGTTGCTGATGTCAATGAAGCAGTGAAGGAAATTGGTAAAACACCACTCCTTGAATTCAAGCTCGTCGACAAAGAAGCAATGGATGCAGCAGTCGCAGCGGGGCCTGACGCAGATCCTTCGACCCTGAAGAATCCGTACATGGATACAGGGCTCACGGGGCGGTACCTCACACGTGCAGAGCTGGTCTTTGGACAGGGAAGTGGTGGAGGACTCTCGAATGAGCCAATCGTGAGCATCACCTTCAATGAAGAGGGAGCAAAACTGTTTGAGACACTTACCCGTGACAACGTGGGCAAGCAACTCGCCATTTTCCTCGATGGCAACGTCATGTCCTCTCCGGTCATCAATGAAGCGATTGGTGGAGGCAAGGCGATTATCTCAGGTCAATTTACCCCCGATGAAGCACGTGAGCTCGTCCGCAATTTGAACTTCGGCGCGCTCCCTGTAGCTATCTCACTCGTGAGTACACAGACTATTGGCTCATCTTTGGGTGATGAAGCGCTCCATGCCGGTGTGTATGCGGGTGTGATTGGATTCATCATTCTCTCGATTTTTCTCATCCTCTGGTACCGACTCCCTGGGGTAGTGGCAGTCGTCGCACTCGTCGTGTACATCGTCATCATGCTTGCACTCTTCAAGCTCATTCCGGTCGTGCTCACCGCTGCGGGTATCGCTGGCTTTATTCTCTCGGTGGGGCTCGCGGTGGATGCGAACATTCTCATCGCAGAGCGTATGAAAGAAGAGCTTCGTGCAGGCAAGCACATTGACGAGGCCATCAAAGAGGGATTCAGTCGTGCATGGCTCGCTATTCGCGACTCCAACATCGCGCACATCATTGTGGGCGTCATCCTCTTCTGGTTTGGTACGGCACTCATCAAGGGCTTCGCGCTCGTGTTTGGGGTTGGTGTCCTCGTCTCCATGTTCTCCGCAATCACCGTGTCGCGTACACTCCTTATCGCGCTCCCTATCCGCGGAGAGGGGAAAATAAGTAAATTCCTTATGAGCTCAGGCATTTCACGATAATTATATGAATATAAAACAAAATCAGTACCTGCTCTTTGACTACACTGGCACGGATGATATATTAAAAGCA
>CAZNWG010000019.1:0-5594 GCA_964576905.1 uncultured Candidatus Saccharibacteria bacterium | reverse complement strand
TACCTGCTCTTTATTCTCCCTGCATTCTTTGCGCTCATTTCACTCGTTGCAATTCTCTTGTGGGGTTTGAAGCCCGGTATCGACTTGGCGGGGGGTTCTATGCTCCAGGTGTCGTATGAAAATCGCCCTGCAGTAGAAGAGGTAAATACAAAACTCGCAGAGCTCAACTACGGTGAAATTCGCGTACAGGCATCGGGAGAAAACGACTTCATGCTTCGCCAGCGTGAGCTCAAGAATGAAGAAAAAGTGGCACTCATGGAGGCGCTCGGTACTTTTGGTACGGTGAAAGAGATTCAGTTTAATTCCGTCGGCCCCTCAATCGGTGCCGAGATTGTCGAGAAGTCATGGTGGGCAATTGTGCTCGTGTCCATCTCCATCATCACCTTCATTGCATTCGCATTTCGCCATGTGTCAGAGCCGGTGTCCTCGTGGAAGTATGGGGTGATAGCGATTGTGACACTCCTCCACGACATCCTCATTCCGACCGGACTCTTTGCGTACCTCGGGTATGCGCGCGGGGCAGAGGTGGGCGTGTTCTTCATTGTGGCTATTTTGACGACGCTCGGCATCTCAATCAACGATACCATCGTGGTCTTTGACCGCATCAGGGAAAACTTGCGCCTCAATATAGAACACCGCAAGCAGGAAGTATTTGCAGATGTGGTATGGCGCAGTATCATGCAGACCATGGCACGTTCTATCAATACGTCCGTGACCGTGGTCATCATGCTCGTCGCACTCTTTGTGTGGGGCCCAGAGTCCACCAAAGATTTCTCACTCACGCTCATCATTGGTATGGTCGCAGGTACCTACTCTTCGGTATTCCTCGCGAGCCCACTCCTCGTCTATGCTGAAAAATGGACGAAGAAGGACACAAAAAACAAGAAGTAGCCATGATAATCGGCATTACCGGTACGTTGGGGGCGGGTGAGAACGTGCAGTGCACGTTCACCACAAGAGTACTTCGATTTTCTATGACGCAAGCGTTAAGAAAATCTGGTCGCGCAAGACCTTGCCAGATATTTTCTGAGGCTACTGCCGATAGGAAAATATCGACAAGGTGTACAGTTCCTGTAAACAAGTTTTCTTTTGCTGTGTTCGAATCTTGCTTGCAAGCAATCAGACTCTCACTTGCAAAAGTAAGGAAAGGAGTATCCGCGCCCGTATTTACCCCAAATACCAATAATTTTCTATTCGTATGATAATCGGCATTACCGGTACGCTCGGTGCGGGGAAGGGCGCGGTCGTCTCCTATCTCGTACGTAGCAAGGGGTTCACCCACTATTCTGCTCGTAGTTACTTTGCTTCACAAATGGAAAAGCAGGGGATTGCCCCCATCAACCGCGATACCATGACAGCATTTGCAAATATGCTTCGTGAGCAAAATGGTCCACGACATCTCTTTGATACGCTCTATGCAGAAGCGGAAGCAAGTGACAATTCTTCAGTCATAGAATCCATTCGCACAGTGGGGGAGGCAGAGGCACTCAAGGAGCGTGGCGGAATACTCCTTGCGGTGGACGCTCAGGAACGTACACGCTACACGCGTATCTGTGGGCGTGGGAGTGCACTCGACAAAGTGACTTTTGAAGAATTTCAGGCGCAGGAGGCACGTGAGATGCACTCTGATGACCCCAATAAACAAAACATTGATGCCGTGATACGTATGGCGGATGTAACGATTCAAAATGATGGGACACTTGGAGAATTGCATACAGCGATAGAGAAAGTTTTTCAATACTATTAAAGGAAGAAGCTCAGTACAGTTCTTGACTCTGCTGAGATTTTTACACATTGCTCATCACAATCCGTATACACCCGCATGCTACAATGTGCATATTATGGAAACATTTGGAGGTAATGTAGGTGGAGGAGTGGACCAAAAAAGCTCACGTGCCCGTCGAGGAAAATGGAAACATAATTCCGATATGTCTACACCCCCACCTGAACCGGAGTTGGTAATACCCGATGGCCCGCTGTCTGAAAGCGGAGAAAAGCCAAGGTCAAAATACGCTGCAAAGAAAACAGCGGGTCCTCGCCCAAGAAACACTAAACCCCCGGGTGTTTCTGCTAAATCTACGCAAGGAACCAGAGCTAAAAATGAAACAACCCCTGATTCAGTGACTTTTACAACATCAGAGATTCCTCAGGACGTGCTCGAAAAAGCATTAGAGCTTTTACGAGAAAAACCAGAAAAAAACTGGGTTAGAACTCCTGGACCAATTCGTACTGCCCTTAAATTAGCTGGTTTTGATGTCAAAGTTATATCATTTGGTATACCCGAAAAACCTGGTGACATGCTCGAGCTTTCACAAAAACATAATGGCAATGACTATACACTCGGTAGACGATCGACAAAAGAAGTGGCAGAGATACTTCAGGGAATTATAGAACAGCAGGAACGAGGACGGTTTTTGAAGGCGATGGAAACAAATAATGCACAACAATTGTCAGAGACCTCCGAACCACCAGAACAAGTTCCAGAGACGCCAATAAATCCTGCTGGAGAAGGTGAACCTGAAGTTGGTGCACCACAAGATGATGCCGAGGCGAGTGGAGAAGAATCCGTTGGTGAAACTATGGAAGTGAATGAAGATGGTGTCCCTATACTCACTGACGTTGTGGAAGAGGAAATTGTTTCACCGGAGCCCACAGAAGTCATGAGCGATACTGTTCTGAAAAAAAATGCTGAAAGAATGGCAAAAATACGGGCAAAAATCCTTAGAGCGGAAGAGGAGGGAGTAGAGTCGCCTGAAGTTGTAGGGAAGGAAACACCAGAGGATATGCAAACTCCAGAACCCGAAAATCCGAATAATCGCGCTGAGGCGGAACCCAAGGTAGAGGAAGATCCACAAGAACCTGCATCGAATGAAGCACCGCCCGCACCCCGCCGCCCGCACGCCTTTAACACTCGTTTTGAAACTGAGTTTGGCGTCACAAAAGAGATGTGGGAAAAGATACCGAGAAGTGAAAAACTCACTCCCGGACAGCAGATACTTGTCTGTGAGAATCTAAAAGAGTTCCTTGAACGGGACAAAACCCCCTACCTCTCCAAGGTGTGGGAGGGTATCAGAGAGAAGCTTCCTGTGAAAAAAGATCTCGGGCCGACGCTCTCCACGCTCACACAGCTTGTCGAAAGTGTAGATCTCTACGGGCCAAAGGTGCATGAAGGCGAAGATGGCATGATCGCTGTCGATTTTGTGGGACTGGATCTTCCACGCGGCGAGAAACGTAAAGAATGGAAGCACGTTTTTGATTCGCTCAATGTGGCTGCACACAGCTTGTGTAAGACTCCTGCGTCATGGCAAGAAGATGGAATAGGTACGCACAGCGAGCATGAGTCAAAAGTGATGTCCTTTGTGAAGGACAAGTTCTCACCTTCACGGAAACGGTACAATAAGTACAAAGAAATTCAGAAAGAGTACGAGGACGCAAAGTTGACCTTGAGTAAATTACTGACCAAAGCGGGATTTGAGGAAGATCAGGTAGTGAAAAGACTGATTGATATCGACAAAAATGTCTACATGCTTCAGTTCCAGCAGACATCTCCCGATGCAGTGGAAGCAATTAAAGACATTCCCGATGCAAATATGTGGCAGACCATTGGTAGGTCACTATACGATCATAGGGACAAATTTGGCTATGCAGCACTCGGTTTTGTGGGACGAGCAGCCGTTGCGGGTGTGACGGGTGTCCTTGCGGCACCGACCGTGAGTGTGGCTATCGGAGGTCACCGAGCGTGGAACAAAAGTGCAGCAGAAATACGCGAGCGCGATCGTGCAGCTCGTATGGGTGTTCGTGACACCTCAAAAGAAGCACTCAACATCGTGAGCGCTGAGATGACAATGAAAGTAGGCAAAGAGAAGTATGAGGTGGGCGCGACACAGAAGCTTCAGAACCTTATCGATAAATACAATACACTCAAAGAGAAGTACGACATTGAAGGCCCTCCGTCTCCAGAGTATATAAAAGACATGAACGCACTGCTTGAGAGTATCAGAGTCCGTGCGTCATACGTGGAAGATAAGCAACGGCTCAATCGCATCAGTTTTGGAGATAGAGAGGAACGTCCCGCACAGATGGCAAAACTCTACAGGACGCTCGCCACCGCACAGATGATTGTTGCAGAAAACCGTGATTTCCCTAAGACAAAGGAGGAATTACCGAAGTGGCGCAGTAGCCCGGTTTCACTAGAGAAAAAACTCGCAGAGGCACTGTCAAAGACTGAAGACAAGCTTCAGAATAAGCGACGCGCGCGTCAGGTAAAAGATGCATCAAAGGGTGCGTTCATCGCGGGTGTGTCTTCGTACGTCGGTACTGCCGTAGCGACCCATTTGCAAGAGTTCGGCATAATGGGAAAGCCTTCCGAATCACTCACCGGCTCATCGCTCTCGGAAAATACTCCTCCTTCAGCACAGAACCTTGTGTCACCCGAAGGGACTGGCAGTGGAACCTACCCCTTTGCTGAAGACGCACCAATGAATCCAAACGCCGCAAACTTCTCGTACGCTGAGGATGCCCCCATGAGTCCAAACGCAATGAACTTCCCGTATGCCGAGGAAGCTCCCGCGATGAATGGTGTGTCGGAAACACTCACAAACAGCGAGGTTGGACCGAATGCGTTTGGGTCTTATGAGATTCAGCGTGGCGATACGCTCACGAAGATACTCAAAGAGCAGATGCCAGAAATTAAAGGGCTCGGTAGAGGACCGGCACAGGAGAACGCGCTCGCAAACATACTCCGCGGGCTCACTCCTGAAGAAATGAAAGAGATTGGCATAAGAAGCGGTAATCCAAACCTCATCTACGCGGGAGACAGAATCGACATGGACGCTCTCCACAAGATTGTCGAATCTCGGCAGTCAGTCATTGAAGGTGCTGTATCGCGCTTTGGAGTTCCTGCCGACGCGGTGACGGAAGGAGCAATACAGCCACCAGCGACTGCAGGTATCCCTGAAGTAGCACCGAGTGGTGCGCCCGTAGCCCCTGAAGTAGCACCGAGTGGCGCGTCTGTAACCCTCGAAGCAAGAGTCATCCCCACACCAGAGGCACCCGGTGTAAATCAGTTTGTTGCACGATACGATGTGGCGTCATACACCAGTGAGGATTTACCGACCCGCAAAGCCATCTTAACAGAAGCAAGAGGAGGAGTTGCTCGGTGGATCGGTCTATATCCCGATGCTAATCTTTATGAAGCGAGAGATGCTGGAATAGTTGAAGGTCACTTCAAGAATTTGTTCGGTGAGAAAACGAAGTTGGTCTATGGTATGAGTGCTGAGAATTTTCTCAATAATGGATCAAGTATCGCGTTTCCGGATTCAGGGAGAGTGATGTATGAATTTAAAGAGCTCGCAAAAACGGTGGCACAGCCACCTATGCGTATTGAACCGAAACCCGGAGAGGGTATGGAATCGTTTCTTGAACGTGCATGTATGGCATACGCGCAAGAAGCAAAAAATCTTCCCCCTGACAATCTCATAAATAAGATTTTAGTTTACTATAGAATTCGAGCAGATTGGATAAGAACTCCAGGTACATAGAGAAATTAAGAAAACCGGTCGAGAGCGAAGCTCTCGACCGGTTTTCACACCTCG
>CAZNWG010000018.1:6629-16377 GCA_964576905.1 uncultured Candidatus Saccharibacteria bacterium | reverse complement strand
CATTCACACGGCTTGCAGGGCTTCAGGGCATACTTGCCTGAGCCGAGACCGACAATCGCGAGGGCACCAAAGAGGTAGAGTGCTTGGAGCTCGAGCGCGTATCCTCCACCCATCTTGGCGAGGGTGAAGATTTGGTCGAGGTGCGCGAGGAATATCGCCATGAAGAGCGTGAATGCGACAATCCATGCGGCACAGCGCGTGCGGAAGCCCACAATGAGCATGAGGGGCGCTACCACCTCACCGATGTAGATACCGTACGCGATGAAGCTGGGGAGGTGCTTCGCTTCGAGGAGTCCCTGAATGAAGGCAATCATTTCCGGGTTTTGCAATTTTGCAATACCATGGAAGAGTACGAGGATACCGATAGTGAGGCGGAGGATGAGCTTTGCCACGTCTTCGGAGATGTGTAAGTGTTTCATGAGTATAAAAATTATTTTTTATGACGAAATAAACGTCTGCATGTAGTATACCAAATCACTTTAATTTGTAAAGTGATAGGTCTGTGCTATAGTGTGCAGATGAAAGCAGAAAAAGAAAATACGTGCCCCGCGACGCAACTTTTCACTCTCCTCAGCAAGCGCCACATGCTTCTCATTCTCTATACACTCACGGGAGGGGAGAAGCGCTTTGTGGAACTCGAGGAACTACTTCATATTAATACTGCATCGCTCTCGATGCGTTTGCGTGAACTCGAGGGTGCACATCTCATAGCACGTAGACAGTGCACTGAGGACTCGCGCCAGCACTACTACTACCTCACCAAGACAGGAGCCGAGATAAGTCGCTTGATAGAAAAGATGTCAGCGGTGGCACGAAAGATGCGCCGTAGTATGCAAAAGCTTTGACCAATGAAAAACCAAGGAAGATCCCTTGGTTTTTGTGTCCCACAGGTATTGCTACAGCTGTTCCTCAGTAATCTGGTGTTCTCCAAGTGAGTCGAGAAACTGTCCCGTACAACCAGGAGTTGAACACTTGAAAATAAGTGCATCACGCAGTACTCCCGGTAATACACCTAGACCCGTTGGTCTGAACATGACTGATGTATCCCCAATAACGGAGACGATTGTCCCTTTTTTACAAACTGGGCAAAGAACAAAATTGTCATCTTGCATCGAAAATCCTTTTTTAAATGAATCCGAAGGCAATAGTACGCGGTGAAAAGAAAAAAGCAACCCATACCTGCACCAACACAAAAGCCCCTCGCGTGGGGCTTTTGTTGTGGTGAGACATAGAACTAAACATTCTACTTCTCGTATAGCGACTCGGCGTACATGCAACCGAGTTAATACCTCCGCTACTCCTATAGTATATCACCTGGAAAAATACTGCATAGTGGGGATAGGGGGTGTATAAGAAAGCCCCGACGCTGTAGGCGTCGGGGCTTTCTTAAAATGGAGTGATATTTACTTCACTGCATCTTTGAGCGATTTTGCAGCGCGGAACTTTGGTACGCGCATTGCTGGAATATCAATACTTTCGCCAGTTCGTGGATTACGACCTGTGCGTGCGTTTCGGGTCTTCGTTGCGAAGATTCCGAGACCTGCTACTGATACTTCCTTACCCTGCTTTAAGGAAACTGAGATACAGTCGATGAGTGTTTCCACTGCTCGCTCTGCGTCTGCTCGAGTGCCACCTACGACCTCGTGTACCTTGTCAATGATATCTGCCTTATTCATAGTGTATGAAATTTGTTCTAATAGGCGTGAATAATAATGTGCGTTGCACCGGTGCCAGAATATGGCTATAAACAATTATATAGGAGAGTACATAATGCGCAATACACTACCCACAGATATCATCGTGTGGTCTAATACAAAGAGGTCTCCAGTGGAATAGAAAAACGCCTGTGATAAAAGTAAGGTAACTTTACATGCACAGGCGTTTTTTCTTACCGAGCGTACTCTACTGCACGTGATTCTCTAATCACATGAACCTTAATTTCACCAGGATATCTGAGTTTTTCTTCAATATCAGTGGCTATACTGCGCGCTAGATTGTGTGCTTCGATATCGGTAATCTTTTCAGGATTGACGATAACACGAACCTCACGGCCCGCTTGAATTGCAAATGCCTTTTCAACGCCAGGCATCTTTGTTGCAATTTCTTCAAGCTCTGCAAGACGCTTGATGTAATTTTCGATAGAATCACGACGAGCACCAGGGCGTCCTCCTGAGATTGCATCGGCAACTTGTACAATGATTGATTCGGGTGTGTCGTATGGATATTCCTCGTGGTGAGCGCGCATTGCAATGATAACCTTCTCATCAACACCATACTTCTGTAGAATGCGAATACCAATCTCGACATGCGTTCCTTGAACTTCCTGACTCACTGTTTTTCCAATATCATGGAGGAGCGCCCCTGCACGTGCGACATATACATCTGCACCCACTTCCTCAGCGATGATTGCTGCGATGTGTGCCATCTCCACAGAGTGCCAAAGGACGTTCTGTCCATAACTGGTGCGGAAGTGTAGTCGACCAAGAATCTTCACAAGGTCTGGGTGGAGGTTGGTAACCCCTGCTTCATAGGCTGCTTTCTCACCCATCTTGCGAACTATGGTCCCCACCTCGGTTCGTGCTTTTTCTACCACCTCTTCAATTTTTGCTGGTTGGATACGGCCATCAGAAAGGAGTGTTTCGAGTGCAACGCGTGCTATTTCACGGCGTACTGGGTCGAATGAGGAGAGCGTGATATGTCCCGGTGTTTCATCGATGAGAACATCAACGCCTGTTGCTCGCTCAAAGGCACGCACGTTGCGTCCTTCCTTTCCGATAATCTTTCCTTTAATTTCATCATTTGGGAGTTCGATAGTCGAACTCATAATGTCTACACGGAGGGAATTTCCAATACGGTGAATCGCTGAAGTGATGATATTCCGTGCTTGCTCATCAAATTGCTCCTCTCCACGCATGTGGAGTTTTTGGATACGAGACACAAGATCTCCCTCATATTCTTTTTCAACCTGCTCAATAAGTCGTGTGTAGGCATCTGGCTTCGTGAGTCCTGCGACTTCTTCGAGTTTTGTGCCGATAGTTTGTTCACGTTCATCAAGGCGGGCCTTGATGTCTTTAATCTGCTCTATTTTGTTTCGCACCGACTCAATTTGTGAGTCGACATCTATTTGTCGTTTATCGAGCATTTCCTCCTTACGGATAAGACGCTCTTCAGTTTTTCCTAACTTTTCTTCTTGTTCTTTAAACTCCTGCTTCTTCTCTTTTTCTAAAGTCTCGGCCTTCGCTTCAGCTTTTTCAATTATCTTTATTGCTTTTTCTTCTGCGTCTACAACACGTTCCTTAAGGGAAATTTCAATGGACTCCTTCTGTGTGAGTGCGTGTATGTATCTGAGATAATATCCAATAGCGATGCCGAGTACTCCTGCGCCAAGCGCGAATACAAATGATTCTGGCATACTTTTTATGTGTCGACTGCGATTCTGAATCTACGGGAACGCTGTCGATCACGGATTACTCCTTTCAATAAATCGACAGTATCACAGTACCAGAAGAAGGGGAGTGTGTCTAATAAAACCCCCGTGACGCCCAAAGGGCGCCACGGGGGTTTTCGGTCGTAAAATTATTTGAGAATTGTGTCCACCAGGGTCAAGTTTCTAAGTAAGTATAGTGTCTACCACCGTCAAGTTGCTAAGTTAAATTTATACTCTGTGTAAATTTTACTAAGCACTTCCTAGCCGGCCTCGCTTGCTTTGCCATTATGAATAGGCAAAGCATTGCTCCGGCTCTTGGTGGATATTATTTGAGAATTGTGTCCACCAGGGTCAAGTTTCTAAGCTCGCTACGCTCACTAAGAACTTTCTCCCCGGGCTCGCTGGTTCACCCATTAGGAATAGGGTTCATATCGCTCCGGCTCTTGGTAGATACTATTTAAGAATAGTATCTACCAAGCCATATTTTTTCGCTTCTTCTGCGGTCATGAAGAAGTCGCGGTCGGTGTCTTTTTCTACCTGCGCGAGTGACTTACCCGATGCTTTCGCGAGCATTTTGTTGAGTTGCTCACGGGTGCGGAGGATGTGTCGTGCGGTGATTTCGATATCGGTCGCTTGTCCCTGCGTGCCACCCCACGGTTGGTGAATCATCACCTCGGCATTCGGAAGAATACTCCGCTTCCCCTGAGCACCTTGGGAGAGAATAATAGAGCCCATAGATGCTGCGAGCCCCACACACACTGTTGCGACATCGGGTTTCACGTGGTTCATAGTGTCCACAATTCCCAAGCCAGCGCTCACCGACCCACCGGGGGAATTGATGTACATAAAGATGTCTTTCTTTGGGTCTTCGGCTTCAAGGAAGAGGAGCTGAGCGACGATGAGATTGGCCATGTGGTCTTCAATTCCGCCAGTTACAAAAATAATACGTTCCTTGAGGAGTCGGGAGAAAATGTCGAATGCGCGCTCACCGCCTTGTGTTTTCTCGATAACCATTGGTACGAGATAGTTGTTTGTGATTGTTTCTTTTTCCATATAACTCGTATGGTAGCAGAAAGTAATTTGTTGTGCTAGCATCTCTCTTAGATGTTGGTATTCCGTGTCTGTCTGTACAAACTACAAGGAGAAGCATATGCGTAAGAGAAGGGTGTTGAATCCGAATCCACCTGTACGGCTCACGGTGGACAGATTGGTGAAAAAAGAATTAGAAAAAAGAGGTACGCTCTGGAAAATAGAATGTGAAAAGGTTGCCAGAAGTGCAAATCTTTCTATTCCTATTTTCGAATGTTCATGTTGTGACGGGAAGGTTTACTATATTCGGCAAGGACTCACGTCTCTTGTTAATGAAAAACCAGTACTTTTTATACTATATGAAGAGTGCTCGTGCCCCGATTGTGGGATTGTGCACCTTCCGACAGCTCCCATGATACAGGCAGCAGTAATGGAGCACGTCAGCAGTATTTACCAAACTGTTACTGCTGAATACGCTAGAAGAAAAAATGCTTGAAGCATGCAAAACCGGCACCCAAAGGGTGCCGGTTTATTGTTTTATACCGTTTCTGTTACACCGTTTCTTCAAGTTTCCGCAGGACTGCTTCATTCACGAGTACCGAAGCCACGTACACGCGGACGCGTTTCTCGTCGGCGTCTTTGTATTGTTCAAGGAGGTGTGAAACTTCGTGGTCAACAAGAGATGGGTCTGCCACAATACCTTCCTTTTTTGCAATCTCATTGAGCACCAGTTGGAGCTTTGCTCGTTTTTCTGCACTCGGTGTCCATTCCTGTATCAAGTCCTCCTTTGTTTTCTTTATGTGTGCAAGGTAGTCGTCTATTTTAAGCTGTGCACGCTCAAGGTCGGTTTGCATTTGCGCCAACATTTGATCTATTTCAGCATCAACAAGTACTTGGGGGAGATCCATAGTTGTCTTTTCGATGATTGCATCCGTGATGTGTGCACGATGATTCGAGTCCACCTCCTGTGCTTTTTCAATGGCTAAGTGCTCACGTATCTGCTCACGGAATTGTGTCACTGATTCAAATTGTCCCGGTTTTCCGAGTGTCTTTACATACTCATCAGTAAGTTCGGGAAGGGGAAGCGCATTACTATCAAATTCTTTAGCATCTTTTTCTTCCTCGATACCCGCTTCTCCCGCATCTGCCTTTGCCTTTGCTTTTGCCTGAAGACGCTCATATGCAGTTTTCTGACGAAGAATATCCGCTATTTGCTTCTCAACATCTTCGTCCGTTACCTCCTTTGATTCTTTTTTTGCATTGAGTCCTTTTACAATTGCAGTGTAGTCAGGAAGGGTTACCTCAGGAACAATTGCCACTGTGATTGTAAAACCAAGCGGGTTTTCTGGTGCAAGCTTGGTGAGACTGATGTGAGGGTACCCAATCACATCGAGAGTGTGTGTAGTGACTATTGCTGGATAGTATTCATGGAGAGTTTTTTCTGCCATTTCGCTCATAATTGCCATTTCTCCAACACGAGCTATGAGCATTTTTTCGGGAATATGTCCCTTTCGAAAACCATCAATTTCTATATCTTTACCCACAGTAGCAATGGCTGACTCACGGTGGCGAATGAGCTCCTCATAAGGAATTTCACCGGTAATAACAATGAGTGACCCTGGCTTTTTTTCAAGAGTAAATTGTTTCAGTGTTTCTTGTTGCATAACGGGAACAGTGTACACGGGAATTGTTGAATTGCAACAAAACCCCCCGACGCAGAGAGCGCGTCGGGGGGACTTTGAAACACTAGTTTATATACCGAGCTCAGCATCTATTGCGGTGATGTCAGTGTCGATTAAATCGAGATTGGTGCTTGTGAGGTCAGCTTCTATGGCATCGAGTTCATTTGAGGGGCTCAGTGTTTCCAAAATGGCTTGATCAGCAGTAGCGCGTGGTGTCTCGGGTTCATTGTTGGGAAGAGGAGGGGTAAGCGGAGCGACTTCTTTGTGCAACATACTCCCCCAGAGGAAAAAACCGCTCAAAATGGCAATAAGAATAACTGCAATAATTCCAAGAAGTGCTCCCGCACGACTGTGGTGTGTCTCTTCATATCCTTCAGGCATATGCATTGGTGTATCAGTCATACAATTATTGTGTGTTAGATGTTGATGCTGTATCCGCATTTTGTACCGCGTCACTCACCCCTTGTGTATCTGGAGTGGTGCGGACAGCTCCTCTGAGGAGTGCAACGGTATCGAGTAAAAGAGTTCGTGTTTGTATGAGTGCATCACGCGTTTCAAAAAATTTTACCCGAATTTCACTGAATGACTCACGAGGAGTATCACCACGAATTACTGCAGCAATAGTGTTGAGTGAATTAAGTGTTGTACGCGCCTGTTCAAGTGCTGTTTTTGATTCTGCGAGCTTTGTCTCTGCTGTACCAGTATCAACGCCCTGCTCACGGAGGATGGTAATGCGACTACTGAGCCGGTCAGTGATATTTTGTAGACGATTGATTGCAGAGGTGAGTCGGTTTGTTGTATTGAGTGCCAGATTGATGATGCGATCTTGTATCGCTCGTGAAAGTGCATTACGGCGCTCAGAGCGTACTTCTTGGCGGGTTTCTATATTGTCACGAACGGGAGTGTCTGCTTGGGGCACTGTGGTCGTCTCTGCGCGGACCGTGAGAATTCCCAGGCAGAGCGAACAGAGGAATAGTGTTCCTGTAAATAGTAGTGTATGCAAAATACCGCGATGTTCCATAGTAGTGTGTATAGTTATGGCTAACTTCATGCGTAGGCCGTAAGACGTACGTATACGTATCCTAAGTATAAAACAACCGCGACCTTTGGTCGCGGTTGTTTGTACACACCGTATGTGAGAATTATTGTGCTTTATTTGTTTTGTAGAGGGCAACACTTTTTGTGAACGCGTCACGCGCCACATCTTTGCCATGCCATTCACCAACAGATACCTCTTTGTTTTGGATTTTCTTGTAGGTTTCGAAGAAATGGCTCATTTCCTTGATGAAGTGCTTGTTGAGGTCAGCGAGATCTTGCACCTCACTCCAACGTGGGTCATCAACAGGGACTGCTACGACTTTGTCATCACGGTCGCCACCATCAATCATTTCCATGATTGCCACAGGGCGTGCCTTCACAAGAATACCCGGTAAGAGTGGATAGGTGGTGAGGAGTACTACGTCGAGCGCATCTCCATCATCGAAGAGTGTCTGTGGGACGAACCCATAGTCGAATGGGTAGTCTTGCGCCGTGTGCATGACGCGATCGAGCGCAATCATTCCCGTCTCCTTATCAATTTCGTATTTATTCTTTGAGAACTTTGGAATTTCAACAATAACGTTCATGATGTCTGCAGATCCTGCAGGAATGTCGTGAAGTAGATTCATAGTGAGATGTTTACAATTATAAATTGATACGTAATTTTTTATGCTTCCGGCTCAGTTGCATCCACATCATCCCGAGTTTTTTTCTGAGCGTCTTCAACCGGTGACTGTGTTGATATGATGTCTATTTTCCATCCTGTAAGTTTTGCTGCAAGACGAACATTTTGACCACCACGTCCAATAGCGAGCGATTGTTGGTCGGGTGCAACCGTAACGACTGCACGACCTCGATTGTCTGCGTCATTTTCCCCCGCTTCACTTTCTATTTCCACATTGAGTGCCTGTGCTGGAGAGAGTGAGTCTTCAATAAATGTACGTGGATCTTCTGACCATTCGATGATGTCAATTTTTTCGCCACCGAGCTCACTCATAACGGTAGAAACTCGTACACCGCGCTGACCAACCATCGAACCGACTGGGTCAATGTGCGCATCATGTGCAAAGACCGCTATCTTTGAACGAGAACCGGCCTCACGCGCGATTGCTTTTATTTCTACGGAGCCATTTTGAAGTTCGGGAGCTTCTATCTCAAAAAGTTTTGCAAGAAACTCCGGGTGTGCACGGGAAAGTTTGAGGAAGATACCCCGTGGTGTTTCATCGACAGCAATGAGGAGTGCGCGGACACGTTCTCCGGGGCGAAATCGCTCCCCAGGAATTTGTTCGTCGTACGGCATGACACCAGTCACGCGACCGAGGTCGACGTATAGGTTGCCTCGTTCAAAACGCTGTACATGTCCAAGGATAATGTCGCCTTCTTTTTGGCCAAATTCTTTGAGCGCCGACTCTTTTTCGGCCTCCCGAATTTTTTGAATGATAACCTGTTTTGCGGTCTG
Organism: uncultured Candidatus Saccharibacteria bacterium; assembly: GCA_964576905.1. Lineage (GTDB taxonomy): Bacteria > Patescibacteriota > Minisyncoccia > Phycocordibacterales > UBA918 > Damh-18. Next base: position 7,742 of record CAZNWG010000018.1, on the reverse strand, counting down.
AGCTGCAATACGACCAAAATCATCTTTTGGCTCCAGAGGGAAGACGAGCTCATCTCCCACCGTCACATCTTTTTTGATAAGGCGTGCGTTCTCAATGAGAATGTGTTTTTCAGAATCGAAGCGCACACGGAGATCACCGTCGAGGGCCTCTTCTTCCGGGGCGTGCCGTTCGTCAGTTTCATTATCGTATACAACAGGTTCGTCGATGCGCACCGTCGTGTCATCAGCAACAATTTTTATTTGGTTGAATGTGGTTGCTCCCGATGCAATATCAAAGTGTGCGCGCACAATTTGCCCGCGCTTTCCAAATTCTTTTTTGTATGCGGTCGCGAGCGCTTGCTCGATTGCATCAATCATCTTCTCGCGAGCGATTCCGCGCTCGTCCTCCATTTGGTCTAAGACCGAATTTATTACCTTTAAGTCAAACATATAATTTCGCAAAATCGTAAAATTGACGAACTTCTGTGTCAGAACTGCAGTTTTCTCTTCACCGTACATTCAAGTACGGCTCATTCGCAAACTTTGTTCTTCCTTGAACTTCATTCAATTTTGCGATTTTGCACGAGGTATTCCTCTTTAATCTTCTTTTAATATTATTTTTTGATAACAAAAATGCCGGCTGGTAGAGCCGACTTCCTGTGTGCTTACAATAATAGATGAAAACCGACAAAAGTCAAATTGCTAGAAAATATTCTCTGCTATGCACACGCGGTGCGGATAAAAAACACGATACGTGAGAGTGGTGATGCTATACTACTCGTGTAACTGCTCTTTGCGAGCATTGGAGGCGATGCGTATTCAAGATACACAGCTTAAGCGTTTTGTGATGGATTCGGGTTTGGCAACTCGGAAGGATGTTGATGCTGCCGAGAAAGTGGCGAAAGAAGAGAAGCGCACGCTCGCCGAGGCGCTCGTCTCGAGCGGGGTTATGTCTGAGGATGATTTGCGCCGTGTTGAGTCATATGTGCTCGGGGTTCCTTTCCTCTCGCTCAAGGATATGAAGATACCGTTTGAGGTGCTCTCGCTCATTCCTGAACCCATCGCACGTAATCACAACATTGTGGCGTATCGCAAGGCGGTGGATGTCCTCGAAGTGGCAATGCTCGATACGGC
>CAZNWG010000018.1:0-6529 GCA_964576905.1 uncultured Candidatus Saccharibacteria bacterium | reverse complement strand
ATTGACGGTATCCTCCATGACGCCATGTCACTTCCCAAGATTGCAGCGCCGACCATTTCGGCACGTATCAAGGTACTCTCAAATCTCAAGCTCGATGAAAAGCGACTCCCGCAAGATGGACGTTTCAAAATGGAGATGGATGGACAAAAGGTGGCATTTCGCGTGTCGGTGCTCCCCATTTTTTATGGTGAGAAGATTGTGATGCGCCTCTTGCGTGAGGGACGCTCTGGATACACGCTCGAAGGGCTTGGTTTTCATGGACAAGCATTGGAGCGTATTCATACTGCAACAAAGCAAACAACCGGTATTATATTGGTGACAGGACCGACCGGCTCGGGAAAGACGACGACGCTCTATACCGTCCTCGATATTTTGAACACCCCCGAAGTGAACATTTCCACTATTGAAGATCCGATTGAGTACCAGATGGCGCGAGTCAATCAGACGCAGGTGAAGCCCGAGATTGGATTCTCTTTTGCAAACGGTTTGCGTTCGCTCATGCGACAAGACCCCGACATCATTATGGTGGGGGAGATACGTGACCAAGAGACAGCATCGCTCGCCATCAATGCGGCGCTCACCGGACACCTTGTACTTGCCACCGTGCACACAAACTCGGCTTCAGCTACTGTCGCTCGTCTTCTCGATATGGGAGTTGAAACATTCCTTCTCGTGTCGACACTTCGTGTTGCTGTGGGACAGCGACTTGTACGGCGAATTACCGACACAAAAGAAGCATATACGTTGACCGCTAATGAGCGCGCAGAACTTGAAAAGCACATTGACCTCGACCGCATTTTAGATATTTTGAAAAAGGAAGGTATCGTGAAAGGGACAGCGACGTGGAACAGCATACCGTTCTATCATCCAAAACCATCGGGAGAAGACGATGGATACAAGGGACGCATCGGCATCCACGAGGTGCTCCACGTATCACCAACGATTAAAGAAATCGTACTCGCATCAGGCACCGCTGATGCTATTGAGGCGCAGGCACGCAAAGAAGGTATGATGACTATGCTCGAAGATGGAATCTTTAAAGCGGCACTGGGACAGACCACAATCGAGGAGGTACTGCGTGTGATATCAGAGTAGTGTACGCGTATGGCAAAATTTACCTACACAGGGACTACAAAAGAAGGAGAAAAAATCTCCGAAACTGTTGATGCATCAGATAAATATGCGGTATATGAAATTGCTCGCACGAATGGTCATACGGTGGCGGGGGTACGAGAGGTGAGTGCCTTTTCGATAGTGCGCTATTTTAATTTTGAGAAAATCAATTTTTTCCTGAGTAAGGTTAAATCAGATGAGCTCGTGATGCTCACCCGTAACCTCGGCTCAATGCTCAAGGCGGGACTTCCGCTCTCACGTGCACTTTCGGTCATTGAGCGACAGAGCAAAAATCCTCGAACGAAAGGGACAATGACGCGCCTTCGAGAAAGTATCAATAAAGGAGATCCGTTCCACGTTGGACTGCAAGCATTTCCTGAGACATTTTCACCCCTCTATGTTGCTATGGTACGCGCAGGAGAGGAGAGTGGAGGTATGGTACCGGCTCTCCAGACCATAGCGCTCCAACTACAACGTTCATCGAGCCTCAAGAAAAAAATAAAGGGAGCGATGATTTATCCTGCCATCGTTATTTCTGTCATGTGTCTCATTGGAGTGCTCATGATGATTTACGTCGTACCGACGCTCACCTCTACATTCAAACAACTCAATATTGTTCTTCCCCTTACAACACGTATCGTTATTCTAGTTAGTGATTTTCTCTCTGAAAATGGGCTCCTGACGCTCGCAGGAGTAATACTTTTTGTCCTTGGGGTTATTGGTATCAGCCGTACGGGTACAGGGAAGCGGGTCATACACTATACACTCATTCACCTTCCCGTCATCGGCAATTTGGTGAAACAGACAAACTCAGCATACACCGCGCGTACACTCTCGTCGCTCCTCTCTGCTGGGGTGGACGTCATCAGCGCCATCACCATCACCGAAGATGTGGTGCAAAACGTCTACTACAAAGAGGTACTCAGGTTAGCGGCGACACGCGTTGAAAAGGGAAGTCCGCTCTCTGAAACATTTATAGAAAATGAACATTTGTACCCCATCCTTGTCGGCGAGATGGTGTCTGTGGGTGAAGAAACGGGACAAATTTCCAACATGCTCGTTGAGATTGCAGATTTTTATGAAACGGAAGTTGAGCAGAAGACAAAAGACCTTTCGACTATTATCGAACCAGTTCTCATGGTGGTCATTGGCGTAGGAGTAGGGTTCTTTGCACTCGCGATGATTGCACCGATATACTCTATCGGGGATGGTATTTAGTATGAGAAACACACGAATGCACAAAGGGTTTACGATGGTAGAAATCATCATAGTGATTGCCATACTTGCAATTATTGCAACAATATCGGTGATGGCTTTTGTGAATATGCACAAAGCGTCGACGCTCCGTGCAGCCGCGAGTGACGTCTATGAATCCTTTACACGGGCGCGCGAGCTCACACTCGCATCAGAAAATGATACCGTGTACGGTGTACACCTCGCGACATCCTCAGTGACTCGTTTTGCGGGAGGTACCTATAGTGCGGGGAGTGCGAGTAACACCGTTTTCACATTTGGGAGTATTGTGTCAGCAACGGGTACCTTAGTGATGCAAAATGCCAATATCACCTTTGAGCGACTCACAGGGAAACCCTCTGCAACGGGTACTATTTATGTACGAAATGGTCTGAGCACCTCGAGTGTCACGATTTATGGGTCTGGTCTGATAGAGTATGAGTAATATGTATGCAAAAAGGTACGGGCGAGGAGTGAGTGTACTCGAAGTGGTGATCGGTGTGAGTATTGCCGGCGTACTGCTCACATTTGCTATGAGTGCTGTGGCACTCTTTATAAACAGCGCACGCGACGTCACCGTCCGTACACAGGCACTCTATCTGGCAGAGGAAGGGCTCGAGCTCGTCCGCTTTATGCGCGATGACAGTTGGGCAACGTTCAGTGGCATTCCACAGAATACTACGCGGTATCTCGACATAACGAGCACCGATGTACTCCCGACTACATCCACAGAAACCATTGGAGAGTTTACGCGTAGCTTCACCGTGAGCAATGTGTATCGGAATACAACTACGGACGACATCGTGGCAAGTACAACGGGTGGCAGTGCCGTGGACACCAGTTCAAAATACGTAACGATGACGGTGGCATGGGGAAGCAGTGATACCGTATCACTCACAACCATACTCGCCCACATTGAACCATGAGAAATTCACCCAGTACAACAAGAGGTTTTTCACTCATCGAGATGCTCGTGTACGTGAGCGTCATGGTCATTCTCGCGGGAGCCCTCATTGCATCATTTCTCTCTCTCAACACGACGTACGCGCGCAATGCAACCGAACGCGCACTCATGCGAGGAGCGCAAACCTCTCTCGAGCGCATGACGCGCGATATCATGCGTGCTGATGGGGTCAACGTGGGCTTGAGCTCACTCGATACCTCACTCGGAGCACTCGCTGTTACGGAGAGTGCAACGACCACACGGTTCTATGTTTCTGGAGATGCGCTCATGGTGAGCGTGAATGGTGTAGAACAGGGACCACTCACCAGTGATGTGGTATCGGTTGAGGATGTCGTTTTTCATCGTTTCACGAGCAGTACGACCGACATGGTTCGTGTGACGCTCACGCTGAGCGCTGTGAGCCGTGTGTCGTCGAGCACACGTACTTTTTATACGAGCGCAGTATTGCGGGGCACTTATGAATAACATACGAATAGCAAAAAACCATGGTGCGGCGCTCCTCATATTTGTAGTCTTTTTCATGGCAGTGAGTCTCACGCTTACCCTCACGATAGGGAAGAGTGCTTATGAGGATCTCGCTGCATACCGTGTGCTCTCTGCAGGGAAACAGAGCTTCTACGGTGCCGAAGCGGGTATTGAGGATGCAGTGTACCGTCACCGTCGTGCAAAAAATTACTCAAACAGTGAGTCATTCACACTCATGGATACAGCAGTTTCGGTCACGCGGACAGCATTTACCGATTATTACGACTTCGTGGCGGTGGGGAATGAACGCAATGCAGTACGGAGCAGTAAAAACTCACTCGCAATCGGCACAGGAGCATCGTTTAATTTTGGTATGCAAAGTGGTAATGGTGGGATTACCATGCTCAATAGTTCAAGTGTGACCGGTAATGTATTTTCAAATGGCCCCATTAGTGCATCGGGCAATCTGATACGGGGAGATGTGATCGCTGCGGGACCAAGTGGGCTTATGGATTCGGTACATGCGACCGGTTCCGCGTGGGCACACACTATACAAAGTTCAACAATCGACAAAGATGCATACTATACATCCATCGTCGGTTCAACCGTATCGGGTTCAGTGTGCGTGAACGCACACTGTCACCCTGGAAGCGCCGATCAAGCAACCGCGACCATGCCCATTCCCGATTCGATGATTGATGACTGGAAAACTGATATTCAGAACACGGGGACGATTATCTCTGCAACATCATCACAGTGCTCGAGTGGCACCTACACCATCAATACCGACACGACGCTCAACAACGTACTTATTGAGTGCAACGTCGGTGTGAGCAAAAACTCGACCGACCTCATCATTGCCGGACCGGTGTGGATAAAGGGAAATCTTTCATTCTCACAGGGACCAAACATTGTCGCTTCCTCATCTCTCGGAACGCGCAGTGTGCAGGTGATTGTGGACAAGGTGAGCGATCGCACGACAAGTAGTCAGGTCAGTGTCAATCAATCAACCAATTTCAGTTCAGGAAACGCACAGTCGTACGTGGTCATCATTTCGATGAATAACAGCGCGGAGCTTGGGGGAGTACAAAAAGCCATAGATTTGAGTCAATCGACTACGGGGAAGCTCCTCGTGTACGCACCGCACGGGCTCATCGATATTGCGCAGAGCACCGCGCTCAAGGAAATTACGGGATACAAGATTAAGACTGCAAATAGCTCAAATATTACCTACGAGAGCGGACTCGTGAACCTCCTCTTCACGAGTGGTCCCGGAGGAGGGTATACGGTACTTTCATGGAAGGAGGTGGAATAAGGGTGAAAATGCCCGTCGCCCCCTATGGGGGCGACGGGCATTTTCTTTCTCCACACCATGATAGAATATATATACTATGAAAAAAGGCATTCTCCCGCTCATTGTCGGGAATTGGAAGATGAATCCGCAGTCAGTAGCACTTGCGATTCGGATGGTGACAGACTTCAAGAAAAAAACTCAAGGTATAAAAGATGTGGAGTTGGTGATTGCACCACCGCTAATACACTTAGATGCAGTTCGTAAGGTTCATAACGGAAGCGATACGTTTCATTTAGGAGTACAAAATGTTCACCCAGCAAAACTCGGTGCGTATACGGGCGAAGTATCGATACCAATGTGCAACGATCTCGGTGTAACGTACTTTATTGTGGGACATTCTGAACGTCGAGCTCTCGGCGAAACAGATGCTTTCATTCATGAGAAAGTGCTCGCGGTTTTGAAGGCGGGGTACACCTGCATCGTGTGTGTTGGGGAGAGTGTGCGAGACCACCACGGACACTACCTCTCGCATGTTGAGACACAGGTGCGCAGAGCGCTTGCCGAGGTTACAAAATCAAAACTCGGACAAGTGGTCATTTCGTATGAGCCGGTATGGGCCATAGGAACGGGGAAGAATGCAACATCTGAGGATATACACGAGATGAAACTTTTTATAGAGAAGATAATCTCTGACCTCTATGGAAGAAATCTCGCACAGAAGGTTCGCATTATTTACGGTGGTTCCGTCTCAGAAAAAAATGCCGCAGAGCTCCACCGCGACGGCATGATGGATGGCTTCCTTGTGGGTGGCGCGAGCTTACACATCGATGAGTTTGTTGCGATTGTAAAAGCGGTACGAAATGTATGAAACAGACAGAACCCCTTTTGATAACCGACATGCCGGACGTACGCGGGAAGCGTGTGCTCGTGCGGGTACCCTTTGACCTCCCCATGAACGACGGCAAGGTGCAGAGCACGTTTCGGATAGTGCGCTCTCTCCCGACCATTACCCACCTCATGCTCGCCGGCGCCAAGGTCATTCTCATCTCACACATCGGCCGTGACCCGAAGAATACGTTTGAACCCATTGTGCCAACGCTTCGCACGTACCTCGATTTCACGTACATACCGGCGCTTTTTGGTGAAGCGGTGGATACCGCACTCTCGAAGATGCAAGAGGGAGAGGTGGTGCTCCTCGAGAATCTCCGCACGCACGAGGGAGAAGAAAAAAATGATGAGGAGTTTGCGCACGCACTTGCGCGGCATGCTGACTACTACGTGAACGATGCGTTCTCGGTATCTCACCGTAATCATGCATCAGTCATTGGCATTCCAAAGTACCTCCCGAGCTTCGCGGGCGTTGCCTTTGCTGAGGAATGTACCGAACTTAAGAAAACTTTCACACCAGAACACCCATCACTCTTCATTCTCGGCGGTGCGAAGTTTGAGACGAAAGAACC
>CAZNWG010000017.1:10948-16770 GCA_964576905.1 uncultured Candidatus Saccharibacteria bacterium | reverse complement strand
ACATTGCGTCAATCACTCATGCACAAAAACAAAAGCGCTCAAACCACGTAGGTTCGAGCGCTCATCTGAGGATACTCGTCCGTACCTCCTCTATCGGGGAGATTGCCATCCGATAATGGAAAATCTGATTTCTGCCCTTCCGTCTTCATCAAAATGACAGGATCCGGACCCAAAACAACTTTCCACTGTGTCATGAGGAAAACATGCGTTGGTAATGTGTGCCACTTTCGCTCTACAGAGCGAAAGTACATCATGCAGATCAATTTTCTTGGAACTAAAGAAACGTCGCAGTTTCCCCAGAATGCTCAGATGCTCCGGTTGCGTTTCCTTGAAATCGTCAATGGTAATCGGCCTCCCGTATTGAGAAACGACCGAAAAGGTTATCCCGACCTGTGGCCTTCCGTCAATACTTAAACCGAGACTCATCTGATTTACCTTTTTGACGCAGACAGGAAGTGCAGTGGGGCCGTAGGCACCCACAGCAATGAGGGCAACCTCATTGTTTTTTTCAGACATGATTTTCTCCTCATTCTATGTACTCATACTCACACACCACCGTGGTAAGCGAGATTTCCATCGTGGATTGTGACATACGATAGATCGTAAAGCAAATCAGATATCCTACACACGCACTTGGGTGAGTGCGGGGTCTCATCATTATGAGATTTTAAAAAAATCGCCGAGCATCTCAGCACGGCGATATTAACTGTCCATTATCCCTCATTTCTTCACTCTGTCTGAGAGCGGAATGACCTTTGGACCCTGTTGCATATGTTTGACAGGTACATTCGGCAGTACGAGCGTTAACTGCCGAGTTTTCCGCACATACGCAATGTGTACCAGGATAGACACCGGCTTATGTTCCTCTGATTCTTCAGTGGAAAAGAAAAACTGCGCTTCCTCATAGGGCAGTGTGCCTCCAAACTCACTGTGCAACAGCTCCTTTTGTGAAAAGCATAAATCGCAAATGTCTCTGAAGTCCCATCCATGATTATGGAGAATTTCCCATGTATACCACAGCTTGAGTGGGGAAATACAGATGGTATTGCGCGACATTTCTATTCCCCTCAAAATTTCTCGAAACGGGGTGCGTGGCGTACGTTCATACGCGTGAAATGTTGTGTTTGTTGTGACCGTAGAAAGTTGCCCAATAAAAATCGTGTTCCTTACCGTGTAATCGTCAGACATGTCCAATCCTTTTCATGACAAATGACTCAATCCGTATTTGAGAGTACTGAGAAAAAGCCAAGGTGTCAATACCTCCCTGTCTTGCAAAATAGTGTTTGTTCTTGTACTATTGCGAGCACCGCACCTGTGCCTATCGGCATTGGTTGAGGGAGTATTTGCTCTTTTTGACATGCAACATGCGTGGCACCTAGAGGTAAGGTAGCATTCTCGCGCCCTTTCCCCTGCGTACCCGCGTGTACTTCTCTCATTTTTATATGAAAGAAGTCGCTGTGTGCGGAATTATTATCTAATAGTTTTAGTGTCAATACTATGACAGATTTTGATCGTTCAAAGCCGCACGTAAACGTCGGAACTATTGGTCACGTTGACCATGGAAAAACGACGCTCACCGCAGCGATTCTCAGTGTACTTAGTCAAAAGGGTAATGGATACAGCGCTTCTGTAAAGGGTGTCGATGATATCGACAAAGCCCCAGAGGAGAAGGCTCGCGGTATCACAATTTCACTCTCTCACTCTGAATACTCAACACCAAACCGTCACTATGCGCACATCGATGCGCCTGGTCACGCTGACTACATCAAGAACATGATTACCGGTGCCGCTCAAATGGACGGTGCTGTGCTCGTGGTAGCTGCGACTGATGGTGCTATGCCTCAGACAAGAGAGCACGTGCTCCTCGCAAAGCAGGTGGGTGTACCAAACATCATCGTGTTCCTCAACAAATGTGACATGGTGGATGATCCAGAGATGATTGAACTCGTTGAAGAAGAGCTTCGCGAGCTTCTCACCAAGAATGGATATGACGGTGCAAATGCACCTGTTATCAAGGGTTCCGGCCTCAAGGCGCTTGAGAATCCGGCAAGCGAATGGGGTGAGAAGGTATTCGAACTCGTCAATGCGATGGATTCATACTTCCCACTCCCTGTCCGTGACCTCGACAAACCATTCCTCATGCCTATTGAAGACATCTTCACGATTGAAGGACGTGGTACGGTGGTGACGGGTCGCGTAGAACGCGGAAAGGTGAAGGTTGGTGAAGAAGTGCAGATTGTGGGTATCAAGGACACCATGGCAACCACCGTTACCGGAGTTGAAATGTTCAACAAGTCACTCGACCAAGCACAATCAGGCGACAACGCTGGTATTCTCCTCCGCGGTATCAAGAAAGAGGATGTCCACCGTGGTCAAGTACTCGCAGCGAAGGGTTCAGTAACACCACACACAGACTTCGAAGCCGAAGTATTCGTCCTTTCAAAGGATGAGGGTGGTCGTCACACACCATTCTTTACCGGATACAAGCCACAGTTCTATGTACGTACCACAGACGTAACTGGAGAGGTAACACTTGCAGAGGGCGTCGAAATGGTTATGCCAGGGGATACTGCAAAGTTCAAGGTGAAACTCGTAGCTCCGGTAGCACTTGAGGAACAGCAGAACTTCGCTATTCGTGAAGGTGGTCGCACCGTTGGTGCGGGCGTCGTTACAAAAATCGTCGCGTAATCACTCGCAATACTAGACTTATTTAGCACTATGACAACAAACACAACAACAGATGCAAAAAAGGTGAAAAAGACACCCCCCAGTGGAGAGATCCAAAAACTCCGGATTCGTGTACGTGCGTATGAGCACAAGATACTTGATGCTTCGGTAAAGCAGATCATCGATACCGCTTTGCGCTTTGATGCAAAGGTTATCGGTCCTATTCCACTTCCCACCGAAATCAAGAAATACACGGTGAACCGCTCCACATTCGTGCATAAGGATGCGCGAGAACAGTTTGAGATGCGAATGCACAAGCGTGTCATCGACATCATGAATCCTGGAGCAAAGGTTATCGAAGCACTCACCAACCTCTCTCTTCCATCAGGCGTCAGCATTGATGTGAAGATGATGTAGTGATAGTTCTGTTGTGAACGTTGTCTCAAAACCCCGTGGCCTCCAGCCACGGGGTTTTGTGTTCTCTCTGTGGTGTGAAAGGGTGGTATTGAAACAAAAAGCCCACGACATGTGCATGTCGTGGGTCATTCTTCCTTCGGATACAGTCGTACTGCATCGGCAACGTACACCTCTCCACCGTCGATGCAGACAGTGAACCAGCATATCGTCGGCCCATACTGGACCGTTGCTTGTTGCACACCAAGTTTTCTTGATTTTTCTTCCGGCTCAACCCAAATGCATTGTTGGCCATGCGATAGAAAAAGACAGTCCTCCAAATCAACGATGGGGACACCTGTCCAAACGCGTCCCTTTCGCACCACACTGAGCCGTGAGCGATTGAGAATCATTCTACGGTACTCGAGACCTCTCCTCGTCAGAACAGCTCCTATTGCAGAGAGAGGGCCAATTTTTTCAAACTTTTCCATTTCTCCTCCAGAACAATTTTATTGTCTGTACTATGTATCATTTGGTATATAGTGTCAAGTATTGAAAGGAGTACTCTTTTGTAGCATAATCCCAACCGGTAGTTCCCACAATCGCGATTCAACTGTTCTTAAGGATACCCTATGTACCGCTTTCTCACTGTTTTCGCACTTCTGTTCTCGCTCCTCTCTCCGGAAATCGCTCTGGCAGGAAGCAACCTGAAAATCAAGGAATCCACACCATGGATGGGAATCGGCCCGAATACATGGACAAAAAAGCTCACATGGGAGTCTGGGCTTCAAGAAACACTCACACTCACCGATGACAGGGGTGTCCTCCGTTTTGTTGCCCAATCCACTTGTATGTTCAGAAAAGAACGCGTCGTCACGTACGTATGGACAGGTAAGGATCAACACGCAGAGGGTCTAAGTTGCAATGAGGTTCCCCGAAGAATACCCGTCCGTCGGTGGGAGGAAGCGACAAAAAACCTTCCCTCACCCCCCTAAACAGAGAACAGTACCCACAGCCACAAATCTTCGGATTCTGTGGCTGTTTCTTTTTCATTTGAGTCCTCCTGCGCACTCACGGTATACTATACGTATGAGATTCTCAGTCATATTTTCAATCACACTCTTCCTGCTCATGCCATTCTATGCCTTCGCAGAGGATCCCAATGCCGGTTTCGTGCAGGGACTCTGGTATTCGGCAGAACCAGTCTTTGCTGGTGTTCCTACCCGTATCTACGTTGCTATGCGTAATAACACCGGCCACGACCTCACGAGTACGGTGCGTTTTACCGACAACGGCAAGCGCATTGGCACCTTCGAGGTGAGTGCGCTCGAGGGACGTCTCGTCGAAGCATGGGTGGATTGGGAACCAACGTACGGTGAGCACACCATTACGGCCACCGTGAGTGATGCAAAGCTCCACATCATTGGTGGCAATACCGAGTCGATTGATATCGCCGGCATCACCGCAAGCGATACGCTCATGGTTGAGTATGATACCGACAGAGACGGCATCGGCAATCCCACAGATACGGACGACGACAACGATGCTGTCTCGGATACCGATGAACAAGCACGGGGCACCAATCCGCTCGTCACCAATCCCAATCCGATGACTGAAGATGGTATACGTGGGGAACATATTAAAGAGAGCGACACACAGACATCGAAAGATGAGGTGGATACGCAATCCACATCAAACTCGACTGGTGCTGGGCTTGAGCGGTTTGTCGATGAGGGAAATGTTGACTCGTTCTTCTCCGCTGTTACCGATACGATTACTGACGCCGGGAGTGAGCTGAACGCATACCGTGAAGAGCGTTCCGCACAATTGTCGAGTGACAATGGAAATACGGAGAATGAGAATGCATCACCGAACACACCTGAGGGGATAACCCACGCCTCCATCACCCGCACGCAGGTGGGTACCGAGGGTGGCCTACTTGCTTCATTTGTAGAAGGAGTCCGTTCACTTCTCTCTTCGCTGTGGACACTTATCCTTTTTAGTGTATCTCGTATACTTGCGCACCCCGCTATCCTTGAAGCGGTTCTTCTCCTTGTCATACTCGCGACACTCTACCGCGTTGCGCGTCGTCTTGGTCGTCGGAATCGGTACTAGGACTCATTTCAAAAACCTCCGATTAGACATCTGTGTAGGGTTTTGAAATGAATTCTCGTGCATAAAAAAACCGCGGTGCTCTCACACCGCGATCGCATTCACTCCTCCCTCTTTCTCCACACTCGGAGCGATGGTTCAATATCGAGACGTGGGCAAAGTTCTTCAATAGGTCCCGTGTGCATACCAATCTTAAGTCGTTCGATTTCCAACCTGACGAGTCGCTCTTGAATCGTCGGCGATGCCGGGTACTTCACCTTCCCAAATTCGAGAGACTGAAACATCACCATCCACGTCCACCACTTTCCAGGAATTCGTGTGAAGTGGGTGCACGGTGTTATTGAAGCCATGTGGGTGTTGCTCGGCGTAAAAAAGGATACGGGAACCAACGTGTCAATACCAAAATGAGGGTGGGCTCCGAGCCGATGGGCTGAAATGAACAAACCACCCGGCTTTAGCGTGCGCACCAACTCGCTCACAAAGTTTGGACTGCTCACCTGATCTAGGTTGTCACAGTCGTTCAGTGTCACCATATCGAGCGTGTCGCTCGGGACGCTAAATGCACTACTCCTCGCATAGACTTTTCGGATAGATCCCTGCTCGAGGATGGATGTTTTTTCATTGGTGGAACCAAAGCGTTCAGTTCCACA
>CAZNWG010000017.1:9217-10848 GCA_964576905.1 uncultured Candidatus Saccharibacteria bacterium | reverse complement strand
TTCTTGAGCGCGATGACGTACATGCTCTCTGCCCAGCCGAGGGGCGTGTTCTCGTTCGGATTTTCGGTGTGCGAGTAGTAGAGCTCGGGGATTTTGCCATCTTCGGTCATAGTGTTCTTCGCGCGCATGAGGTACTCCATTGCTTTTTCTTTTTCTCCTCGCTCTGCGTAGATAATCGCGAGCCACGAGAGCCCCATGCACCACTCTGCTTCTTCACTGTATCCATCAACATTTGCATTGTAGTAGCGGTCGTTCTTGTAGCGGATAACACCCTTGTCACGGATGAGGTGGTACTCCACATTTCGCAAGACAGCTACTGTTTCAGCTTCGGTTGCTTCTCGGAACGGATACACCACGGAAAGGAGCGCGAGGTCTGCAAACTTCTCTGCTGACTCTCGCGGGAGCAGTGCACGAAGTGCCGTTTCTCCTTTTTGAATAACCCCTTCGGGTACCGTAAGCCACGGCACCTGTACGGCCTTTTTAAGGGCTGCGTTCACCGAAGCGATGGATGACGCGTGTATCTCCACACCTTCCTCCCAAATGCCATTGTCGAGGTCATGCCAGTACTCAATGCGGACGAGATAATCGATTATCTTTTGCACCATTCTGCGCTCAGCTTCAGTTTGTGCGATTACAATCCCCTGTAACTCGAGCTCGACGATGAGACACAACACCTCTCCCACGGCGTCGTTCTGTCGATTTCCCCATTCCTCCCAGTATTCCTCAAATGTCTCAGGGTGGAATCGAGCATGAATGTACTGCCAAGTCTCGTACGGCTTATGCTGGATAGCCCAATCAATCTTTTCTCCATGCTTCATGAAAAGCGCAAGGAGTGCCCGCGCGGTTTGTTCAACGACCGAGAGTTGCCCCAACTCAAGGTAACAGAGTACGGTAAAAAAATTATCCCGAAGCCACGCTTTGTTGTACCCCGTATCCACGTTGTGCGCCGATGCGGTATAGACCGCAGTCGGCATGCGGAGTTTTTCTATTTCAGCGAGGTGCGCCTGTATTTCAGAATTGAAATCTATATTCATACACTACTCATTGGTTACAATCCCTTCTTTTCCCACAATAGATTCAGCCCATTCCTTTATATCCTTACACCACGGATATGTTTTTGATAATGTATCAACCATTTTTGGATGAAATTCCAAAATCTCAGCTGTTCTCATGAGCATTTCGACTTGAGCAATATTAAATGCATGAAATTTCGCTGCCGCTTCTTCAGGCCGATACACATTCTCTTCTCGAATACTTTTCAGGAGTTCAGTGCTCTTCTCCCGAAGGAATTCTGCAAAAGCATATACAGCATCACCAGCGCTAGAAAATCCTTCATTTTTTTCAAGATACATCTCTTGAAATTCATCTCTCCATCTTGCAACAACTTCAGAAACTTCTCCGAATGCTTCTTCTTTTGTCATCTTATCCTTTCCTTCGTGTTTCTCAACCTTTACAGGAAATTCCTTCATAATATATGCATTATGCTAATACGAAAACAATTGTATCACGCTAAAGAAAAACGGCACAAAAAAACTCATATTTGGAAGTCGTATACGCTCGATGAATGATGCAGAGAACAAGAAAAAAGGCCCGAATGGGACAACAGTCCAGTGAGGGTCTTTTTTCGTAGT
>CAZNWG010000017.1:7677-9117 GCA_964576905.1 uncultured Candidatus Saccharibacteria bacterium | reverse complement strand
GCCTCTGCCATACGGTGCATATCTTCCTTTCGCTTCACTGCAGTTCCTTCTTCTCGTGCAGCGAGCATAATCTCGCTTGCGAGCGCTCGGTGCATTGGCTTTCCTTTGTGTCCACGAGATGCAGCAATAATCCAACGGAGGGCGAGTGCAAGCCGTCGTTCAGGACGCACTTCACGTGGGACTTGATAGTTTGCACCTCCCACACGCCTCGAGCGCACTTCCATTTGTGGCCCTGCATTCCGGAGTGCAGTTTCATAAATTTCTACCGGATCGCCCCCTCCCTCCTTCGCGTTTTTTATTTCTTCAAATGCAGCATACACAATCTTTCGAGCGGTTTCTTTTTGCCCGTGAAGCATTATGTAGTTTATAAGACGCGCTACATTGGCTGAATTGTATCGTTCATCAGCTGTAGCTGCTGGTCGTCGTTTTAGTGGTCGTCGCATATTGTTCCTATCGATTATCTATAGCGAGTATAGTCTATTAATAATTTATACAATTTTATTCTTCTCTTTTACAAGTAAGTAGTTGAGAGTGTCTTGGATGCGAGGCGCAGTGAGGTTTTGGAAGAAGGTGTACTTATGTACAGCGACTGACAAAACCAAAACTGCAACAAAGCAGACAGGGCACTATCGGCTATTTACCTGCTTTTGGTTTCTTCGCACCATAACGTGAACGTCCTATTCTTCGTTTGTCTACACCCGTAGCATCGTACTTTCCACGAACAATCGTGTAGTTGACGCCGATGTCTTTCACACGACCTCCGCGAACGAGAACAACCGAGTGTTCTTGGAGCGAGTGGCCGATACCGGGGATATACGCGGTAATTTCTTGGTGGTTGGTAAGACGCACACGAGCAATTTTTCGAATAGCTGAGTTTGGCTTACGAGGAGTCTTCGTGGTAACACGTGTACAAACACCACGCTTAAATGGTGAATTGTACGCATTTGGACTATTTTTTATTGAATTAAAACCCGATCGAAGCGCACCGATCTTCGTGCGTGAAGATTGATCCTTACGACCCTTCCTTGTTAATTGATTGATTGTTGCCATAAATGTGTGGCTACTCTACTATAATTAGAAAAATACGCAAGTCCTTCCGGCATCTTGAGCTAAAAGAAGCCCCGGCCGAAACCGGGGCAAACTGACGGTTTTAACACCGAGCGGGTAATCAGGGGCGTGCACTTCCACCTAATCACGCATCAAGCGCATTTTCGTCGTGAGTACTATAGCACATTCTTTCAATACAACATAAATTATCACCATTCACCAAAAAATATCACATAATGAGCTGAAGAAAATCCATTGGTGAAAGCCCTGTAAATATACTACCCACATGAATGATAATAGTCATAAATAAATCTCCAAATACCTGCATTAAAAGAAAGATGCAGAGGAATAGTGCTATAAAACCAAGCCGTTCCATATACTGCGTGAGCGCAC
>CAZNWG010000017.1:3389-7577 GCA_964576905.1 uncultured Candidatus Saccharibacteria bacterium | reverse complement strand
CAAACGATATATGGCAAGACAATGTGAAATAACCGGCAAGTCCTCACAGGTAGGTGGACGATACAGCAACCGCACTCGTGCGACGCAGTTTAATCCGTGCGGAAAGGTACGTCGCCAGCCCAATCTCCAGAAGAAGCGAATCTTTGTCGCAGAGCTCGGGAAGACCGTCGTGATGACTATCTCCACAAAAGCAATGCGCACCATCGCAAAGAACGGCGCCTACGAGACACTCAAGAAAGCAAACCTTATCTAACAAGACACAAAAAACCCGGTGCCAAAAGCATCGGTTTTTTGTGGACTCTGACTTGACCACATTCGATTTGTATTGCAGTACGAAAGAAAAGGTGCTACATTTCATTTTGTTCTTCAATATCATAAAGGATCTCCAATGGATAATGGCAACGTTCAAGAAAAAAGTGTACAGGCGCTGGTTCAACAATTTGGTCGATTGGACAACGGTGAATTGTTTATCTGTGTCTCAGAAATGACTCGAGGTATCCCCCCTGCAACAATTTATCGAAAAATAATTCCGACAAAGAAAGGGCTTAATATCCAAGCAGAAAATTGGGAAGGTGAATCCTGCAATGGAGGTCGATTCCATATCGAAGACAATGTAGAGGTGATTCTGCTTATGTAGTCTAGCAGATTATGTACCTATCAGAAGCGGCGTGCCCTGGCACGCCTTTCCTTTACCTCCAAAAGAAACAAGCTTTATTTTGAAACTTTGCAAGACAGTGATTATGCCTACCGAAACCAAATAGTCGCCCCATCAGACACCGAGAAAATACTACCCTCATCGGCGGTATTTTTTTGTGTAATGCCTTTGGCGGAGAGGAGGTCGGTGACTTCCTTATGGGGGTGCCCGTAGGAGTTATCTTTCCCTGCCGAAATGATGGCGTATGCGGGATGGACGGTTGTCACGAAGGATTCGGCCGATGAGGTGCGCGAGCCGTGGTGCCCCACTTTGAGCACATCGCTCGTGAGTTCCGTTCCGAGCATCCCCACCACATACTCCTCGATTGCCTGTGGTGAATCTCCGGTAAAGAGGTACTCGTTCTCTCCGTAGGTGAGGCGCGATATGATAGAGGACATGTTGCTCTCGAGAGCACGCGGGTCGTAATCAGGAAAGAGAATCGTGAGTGTCGTGCTCCCACTCGCCCCCCTTCCCAAATCAAACGCCTCTCCTGTACGTGCAAAAATAACCTGTGCGCCCTCATTCTGCACCGCTCTCTTGAAGGCACCGTACACGGGGGAGTCACTCTCGTTCTCAGTCATCACAATCGTACGTACGCGGTACCGTTTGAGCACATCCACCAACCCCCCAATATGGTCGGCATCCGGGTGTGTCGCGACGACCATGTCGATATCTCTATCAAAAAACCCCAACGTACGACTGAGTGGTCGTAGCACCATTTTCCCCCTACCACCATCAATGAGCACTTGTGTACCCGTGGGCGACTCAATCAGTGTTGCATCCCCCTGTCCTACATCGAGAAACGTAACGTGGAGAAGTCCGACATCATTCCTCCGACTCAGTACAATGCTCACGCACGCCAAAATGCCAATCATACATACCGCTGTAATGAGGGGTCCTCGGAGTACGCGCATACCTCTTCATTGTACGTCATAAATGCTATACTCCTAGGGTAGTTCACTTTTACTATTCCCTATTTTATATTCTCTATTAACTTTTACTCTATGCACACCTACACACCACAGCAGTTTTCTCTCCCCACACTGCAGGGACTTTCGGAAAAACAAATCAAGGCACACCTTGGGCTCTATGAGGGCTACGTGAAGCACGTCAATGTGCTTCGCTCACAAATTGCAGACCTCACCACACTCGACGCAGAAAAGTACGCGTACGCTATCATGGAGGTACGACGTCGCTTGGGTTTTGAATTCAACGGCATGCGCATGCACGAATACTTCTTCACTCAGTTTGAAGGAGGCGCTACACCTCTTGATGCCGAATCACCGCTTGCAAAAGCACTCACAGAGAAATACGGCTCCACCGACGCATTCATCACCCACTTCACGCAGGTCGGCATGGCGCGTGGTATTGGATGGTCGGTACTCTACGCAGACCCGCTCCACAACACGCTCCACACCGCATGGGTCGCCGACCACGAGCTCGGCCAACTCGGTGGACTTCCCATCATCCTCGCGATGGACATGTGGGAGCACGCATTCATGGTGGACTACCTCCCCGCGGAAAAGAAACTGTACATCGAAGCGTTTCTCAAAAATGTGCACTGGGCACTCCCCGAGCGACGATTTATCGCTACATTGATGCAGTAAACAACCTCAGCTCAAATTGCATTCAAAGACAAATATGGTACATTCTGCTAAGAACTTTCACCTTGGAGAGAAGTTATGGTTCCTCGATACATATTTGAAGAGTGGGGCAGAGGGAACTTCACCATCCCCGTTGACGCCGAATTGCGCGTGGAATTGCGCAAAAAACTCGAAGGATATTTGATCTCCGAAGAAGTGCGTCTGCCGCAGAACAGACAAGTGTACAAAATTCTTCGGGCTCGAGTAATGGCATTACGAGCATACGATGCGGAATGCGATACTGAATAATTCTACCGAAACGGAAAAGAGGGCTTGGAATCCCCGGGAGCGCTCTGCGCTTTTGGGGATTTTTCTTTTCCGGCTTTCGAATGCTTTTCTCCATCAGTCTCCTCCTCAATCACCCACCCCACGTAGGCATTTTCAATTTCCGTATTTTCCTCAGAGGTTTCTTGTGTACGTTTTTTGAGCCAGACATACAAAAGTGCGATACTGGCGTACGCGACTACCATCGCCCAAAACGGAAACGAAGAAACGGTCACCGAGGCAAATGGGACGCGCGCACACCACTCTGCAATGGTGATGATGTACAAGAGCGAGAGGTACGCAACAAACCCAACCCCCATGCCGAGCGTGTGGGAAAGCAGACCCACCATACCGGTAAAAAAGGTGAGGAGCATCGCGTAGGGCACCATGGGGAGCACGAGGACATTGGTCACGACACCAATGAGTGAGATTGTGCCCGTGTGAAAGAGGAGAAGCGGGAGCACTGCCACCTGCGCCGAGAGCGTTGCGGTGAGGAATCCCCGAATTCCGTATCGTTCAGGTACCGCTGTGAGTCGTTCTTCGATGTGTGGTGAAAAGAGAATGAGCCCGAGTGTTGCGAGAAATGAGAGCTGGAAGCCCGGGTCGTGGGCGAGGAGGTACGGATTTACCATGAGCATTCCCACTCCAGCAAGCGTGAGTGCCCGGAGCACCGCGTATGTTCTCCCCGTACCTTGTGCAATGAGGAGAAGCGTCGCCATAATGGATGCACGAAGTACTGTCGCAGACAGCCCCACGAGGAGCGCGAAGAGTGCAATGATACATGCCCCCACAACCATGCGCGTCCGTGGAAAAAGGAAAAAAGTGAGTATGTACATGAGAACCGCTACGACAACCATGATGTTGTACCCCGAGAGCACAACGATGTGGATGATGCCGGTCTCCCGAAATACGGTATCGAGGTGTTCCCCGAGTGCGCCGTTCACCCCGAGGAGCATCCCCGCACCCAGCCCCGAAGCGGGCTCTGGGATAGCATCTTCGAGCGCAGTAAGAAACTTCTGTTTCCCCACAAATAACTTTCCCATGAATGTTTCCGAGTGGCTCACGCGTGTGACCTCTGCGTAACTCATCATATACGACACCCCCTTCGCGCGGAGGAACCCGGGGTAGTCGAATTCTCGCCCCGTATCGGTCGCAAATGCTTTGGGTTTCTTTAATGTACCTTTGATGTGTACGACATCTCCGTACTGTATTTCTTGATTTTCAATCAAAAACTTATCAGCAGTCACCAAGATACGTTCTTTGCCAATCGTTGTATCTAGTGGGGTCACATAGAGGTGTGTGGTTATTTCGCGCACATCGGGCTCCGCCACCACGCGCGCCTCGAGCTCTATTTTTTCTCCCTCAAGTGTCGTATAGGGCGACACCTGCTCCTCACTGTACTCGAGGCGCGCCATACCGAGCGCTCCAAAAATCCCCACAAGCGCCACTAGAAAAAGTACGGATTTCTTATTACTCCTTAGGACTTTCCCTGCAATGAAACATGCAATACCAATCATGCCGATGAGTAGTATTCCACTCACCCCACTATCAAAAAACGAGCGGAGAAAAACCCCGCCCGCGAATGCT
>CAZNWG010000017.1:0-3289 GCA_964576905.1 uncultured Candidatus Saccharibacteria bacterium | reverse complement strand
ATCGTCTCCTCTCCTTTTGAAAACACCTTCTTATATTTTGCACTTTTCCCCTTCACGCGGGCTTCGCACTCTGCCCAGCTCTTGTGAGTCATCACGTTCCTATCAATGACCGAAACATATGAGTATACGGGCCCTGTCTTTTTTGACTTCGATTTAGACTTCGAAACGACGCGCGCCTTCGGCATACCTTTTAAAAAAGTATCGTATGCACTCTTCGTACCCTTGAATAGTTTCACTTCTTCCTTCCTCGCATACCCGTTTGCAATCATGTCGACGCGCTCATTGAGTGCAACCCCTTCATGCCCGCGCACATGTTCCCATGTCACCGTGTGCTTCCGCACCTCAGCGAGGAGTTCCTGCCACATATCTTTGTTAAGTACGTCTTTTTTTTCTTTTGTCTGCCATCCATTTTTCTCCCAGCCAAAAACCCACTTCGTGATGCCGTTTATGACGTACTGCGAATCGGTCTTGAGTGTCAGTGTCGTCTTTGGTTTACAACTCTTGAGTGCGATGAGTGACGCAGTCATCTCCATACGGTTGTTGGTGGTGTGGAGGGCACTACCTCCCCCTTCGTATACCGTATTCCCAGAGAGGACGACAAAACCCCACCCCCCAGGGCCAGGGTTTCCTATCGCGCTTCCATCGGTGTATGCAGTGATTTTTTCCATCAGAGAAAGTATACACGGGGCGATTGCGTGTGTGTAGGTACAAAGTGGAACGGAGCGAAGTACTATTGCAGATTTTAAAAAACAGGCGCATACTCGCGATTGGAAAAAGTGTCATCTCGTTTCAATCACAAGGAGCCCATTATGACTTTCCGTGCACCACACGAATGCAAATGCTATACATCCTATACTGATCGAAGTGTTCTCTGGAAACACGTACCTGCCCTACCGAGTGGTCCTCAGCGCGACGCGTTGCTGATGCAGATATTTTTGTCGGCAACCCTCACTGACGAGTATTGGGAAGTCTTTGATGCGACACAAGATCGCAATTTTAGAAATCTCATTCTCATGATGATTATCGTCAAGACAGAGACCATCACTGATGCAATGAAGATTCAACACCATGCCTCCGAAGAGGTCCGTGTCGCACTATTCGCAAAGTTTGACCTGCTTTCATTCCAGTATCTCCAAGACAAGGCGGTGACAAATGCTGACAGATTTGCCGTTGCCGACACATCCCGCAGTCTCCACTGCAGACAGTATGCACTGCGAGAAGTGCTCACGCACCATCCATCTTCAAGTGACTTGTGGCGTGTGTTCTATCACGAGTGCAGTGATGCATACCTCAAACAGCAAGCTGAAAAATTACTCGCACTGACGGATGTTGGTGAGTGATTCAAGCCCGCGCTATGCGCGGGCGTTTCTTTTTGTAGAGCGAGCTATTCCTGCACCACATCCACTATCCGTATCCGCGTCTCGTTCCGCCCCATGAAGTACGAACGCTCAATGTGCGCGAGGAGGGTCACCGCTTTCCCCGCTTCGGGCATAGTTGAAAAGGTCTCCGGAAGTCGGAAGAAAGAAATGGCATCGGTCGGGCCAAGTGCGGTGTGCAATTTGAGCTTCGTGTGGTTGTTTGTTTTTCCAAACACGACGACCGCACTCGGCACCACGTCGGTAATGAGAAAAAGTGGTTTTGGATTTTCAATACCAAAGGGGGCAAACGTATCGAGCGTGCTCACGAGTGCATCTGTAATCTCGCCCGGTGTGATGCGCGCATCCACCTGCAGTGTGTCTGATGTGTGTGCCGTATCACGCAGTGATGCGTGTGCAGTGATAAGTGCTTCGGGGAGCGTGTGTATCGCCTCGTGGCTCACGGAGAATCCCCCCGACGCGTGGTGTCCGCCAAAGGTGAGGAATGCGTCCCGCGCCTCTTCCATGAGGTGCATGATACTCACCGTCCCATCGCTCCGGCACGACCCCTTGATGATCCCCTTACCATCCCTTCCCCAGAGAAATGCAGGTTTCTCATACTCCTCCGCGAGCGCGTGCGCTACGAGCCCGACCAAGGATGGACGCCACTCGGGATTTCCCATGACAATCACCGAAGGAATCTCTTGGAGTTGGTGCATGCGCTTTTTGGCTTCTCTGGTCATACTCGCTACTACACCTTTACGCTCATTGTTGAGCTTCTCGAGGTGCGCGACGTACATACCCGCCTCTCCCTCGTCCTTCGTGCGGAGCATGTGAAACGCATCCTCGGGGTCATCCATGCGCGACGAAGCGTTGATGCGGGGACCAATTGTAAATCCGATGTCGTCTTCGGTGAGGTGCGCTTGACTACTACCCGCCTTCCGGAGGAGGTGTTGAATACCGGGGCGCTTTGACTTCCGGAGAACGGAGAGCCCATACCGTGCAAATACCCGACTCTCGTCCGTAAGTGGCATCATGTCGGCAATAGTCGCAATCCCGACGAGGTCGAGCCACCACTTCTCCCACCCGTCTTTGAGCGTAATGCTCCCATTCTCTTTTCCGCGGATAAGAATTGCCTGCACCAGCTTGTATGCGACGGTGGTACCACAAATTCCCTGAAAAGGATACGCGTCATCGCGCTTTGGATTGATGATTGCGTACGCATGGGGGAGTGTTGCGGAGGGCTCGTGGTGGTCGGTCACGATAACATCAATCCCCGCTTCATTCGCCCTCTCGACCGCACTATGGTCGGTGATACCACAGTCGACGGTGATGATGAGACGTGCACATCGTTCCACAAACTTTGGTACTGAGTCTGCATTGAAGCCATACCCCTCGTCGTGGCGGTGTGGAATGTAGTTTTCAAAATTGGTGTACCCTATTGCGGTAAAAAAATCATGGAGGAGAACACCACCCGGAATACCGTCACAGTCGTAGTCGGTGTACACCACGATGTGCTCATCGTTTTTAATTGCACGGAGCACGCGTTCCACCGCTTTTTCCATATCGGTGAGGAGGAACGGACTGTGGAGCTGTGTTTCGTAGTCAGGATTGAGAAACCGCTCAGCGCTCACTGCGTCGGTGATTCCTCGGTGGAACAGAAGTTGCTGGACGAACGCGTCGTACGCACCGAGCATATCAGCCACCTCCTTCGGAATGGCGCGCGGTTCACAGATTTTAGAATTCGCCATGGTGGAGTGATTTTAGCATGCAACACTCATGTGTCCTAAAATGATATTTTGAAGAGTGAGTTCTTTTTGATACCATTACACGCATGACCACTCTTTTCACGAAAATCATCAATCGGGAAATACCCGCGGATATTGTGTATGAGGATGAGCTGGTGCTCGCTTTTCTCGACATCAACCCTGTCA
>CAZNWG010000016.1:0-17478 GCA_964576905.1 uncultured Candidatus Saccharibacteria bacterium | reverse complement strand
CGTGTCTTCACGTAGACGTAGATATCCTCGAGCGCCTTTACCGCATCTCCGGCAGAGATGTTGTTCTGGTGGTACCGCACGTTGGTGCAGTCACCGGCGGACCAGATGCCCTCTACACTCGTGCGCTGTGTCCATGGGTCTATGGTGACACGGTTGTATGCATCGAGTTCGACGATACCTTTTGCAAAATCTGTGTTGGGAAGCATACCGATTTCCACAAAGATACCGCCGACATCCAGTCTGTGCGATTCGCCGTTCGCGTCTTTGTAGGTGAGTCCATTTACAAATCCATCGCCGTGAATCTCTGTGGTATCTGCATTCAAAATTCCAGTCATGTTGGGGTGCGCGAGCACTTTCTCTACCGTAATGGGGTCCGCTTTGTAGCTATCCATACTGTTCAGCAATGTGACGCTCTTCGTGTATGCGAGAAGTTGCGCAGCGGTCTCGAAGCCGGCGTTGCCACCACCTATGACCGCTACGTCCATACCACTAAACATTGGGCCATCACAGGTAGCGCAGTAGGTGAGACCCTTCTGGTCATACACATCGGCGCCGGGAACCGTGAGCTTTCTGCGTGAAGAGCCGGTCGCAATGAGTACCGTGGTACCCTCGTGCACAGAGCCATCGCTCACCGCTACACGAAAACCATTTTCAATTTTTGTGATAGCGGAAGCGGTAACTCCCGGCATGATGGTGACGCACTCCTCCGCATACGCTTTGAGGTGGTTTTCAAGACTCTTCGCGAGGTCGGCACCCGAGATTGCCACCGTACCTATCCAGTTGTGAATCTCGGGGGAGACGATACTCTGTCCGCCCCACTCCTTTGTGATGAAAAGGGTCTTGAGCTGTTTGCGTGATGCGTAGACGCCAGCAGAAATTCCTGCTGGACCACCACCGATGATGATAAGGTCGTACATAAAAAATAAAATTCAAATTATTGTATGGGGATAGCATAACATGAGAGGGTAGACATGTATACCCCTAGGGGGTATACTGGGGGAGTATGAAAGCAATACAAAATCGGATACGACGTGTCCGTGGGCAAATGGCAAGCTTAGAAACTTCCATCGGGTCTGGGAATGCGTGTGCAGAGGTCATTCCACAATTATTAGCAGTAAAGGGGTCAGTAGATGCACTCGTGCGTGTGTACCTTGAAGCATCACTCGATGGATGTGTGAAAGACAAAAACACCGATTCCATGCACCGGCTTATCAAATTACTCATTTCAAAAACATGAACATAGCATCACTCAAATCAAAAGGTTTTTTCAAGTACGGTAAGATAATCCCGGGACTCACTATCTACGGTAAGCCGGCACCGTATCCAGTACTCAATGAGCGAGCGGTGCGCGCAGGTGCGGGTATCATGTTTGTGCTTGGATTTTTTTCCTTCATGCAGGCGTTTTACGTGAAGGAGTACGTGTACCTGAAGTACGTGGTCCTTTTTTTCTTTATCGATTTCATCATGAAGGTCATTGTGGGGACAAAGTTTTCACCCATCAGCATACTCGCGAACTGGGTGGTGCGAAAACAGGAGCCAGAGTACATCGGTGCAGTCCAGAAACGGTTCGCGTGGAGCATTGGGTTCGCGCTCTCGGGGACAATGGTGTTTCTCGTATGGGTCTTGGGTGTGCGTGGGTTACTCAATCAGATCATTTGCCTCACCTGTCTTACGTTCATGTTTCTAGAGACGAGTTTCGGTATTTGCGCGGGGTGCAAGATATACAATTTTCTCATTGCAAGGGGTATCATCGCGATGCCTGAGTACAAACCTGCATGTCCGGGGAATGTTTGCTCTGTGGAATAGGGTTTGACATACAATCGACAAAGTCCCGCGCCTAAGGCGCGGGACTTTGTTAAATTTGAGTTTAGAACGGCGAAGGAATGCAGGAACCTTCCATTACATGGACAGTCCACTCATTGGTTCTTTTGCTTCGTGTGATGCTCGCAAAAGAACTCAATGAGTCCGCCGCACCCGCACTTCGTCTGTCAAAACTCAATTACTTGAGTTTAGAACGTCGCAAGAACGCAGGAACCGGTCACAAATCACTAAGTATATTTTTTCACTACGTTCAAATGAATATGGTGTTCAGGTTCTCTTTTTCATTTTGAAAGAAAAAGAGGACAGACTCAGAAAATATAATCGCTTACGCTCATTATTTTCTGGCCACCCCGCCTCGCTGTTTCGTCGCCCTACGAAGGGGCGACTCACTTCCTTACAGGAACTGTCCACTCATTGGGTCTTTTGCTTCATTTCATTCACAAAAGCCCTCAATGAGTCTTGCGAAGTGACATTTAGTCACTTCTCACGCTCCGGCCCGCCGTGTCACATTTTTGCGCAATCAAAACTTACTTAAGTTTTGATCTGCGCAAAAATGCCGGCACGGCGCCCCAGTCGTCGTCATTTTCTTCATCGATGGCGTCGATGGGTTTTGGTTCTTTCTGTTGCACAGGTGGTGTCATTGGCTGTGCTTGAGGGCGAGAGTCTTCACGCGCAGTCGGTGATTCAGTCATAGGTACTGGTTCCGCTTGTCGTGGTGTGCTCATTGAATTGAAGATACGCCCACGAGTCTCCTGCTTTTCCTCTTGAATAGGTTCTGGAGCCTTTCGCTCTATTGTGCGTACAAAAGGTGTCCCATGATGGCCACCATCAGCCTCAGGGAAACCAGTTGCAATGACCGTCACACGGACTTCATTTTTCTTGAGTTTCTCATCCCTGATAGCACCAAAGATAACCTTTGCGTGTGGGTCGATAGATTCTGTGATAATACGCGCTGCGTCTTGAATTTCGAGCATGCCGAGGTCATCACCACCTGCGATTGCAAAGAGCACACCCTTTGCTCCCGTAATGGATACTTCGAGGAGTGGGGAATTGATGGCTGCACGTGCCGCTTCCTCGGCACGCTTCTCACCTGTGGAGAGACCAACGCCCATGAGTGCAGAACCTGCGTTTTCCATAACAGAACGGATATCGGCAAAGTCGACGTTGATGATACCAGGCATTGTGATGAGGTCAGAGATACCTTCAACTGCCTGTTTCAAAACATCATCACACAGTTCGAATGCTGCCTTGACACTGGTCTCGCGGTCAACAATGGCGAGGAGTCGATCATTTGGAATGGTGATGAGTGCGTCCACTTCTTTCTTGAGCTCCTCGATACCCTGGAGTGCAAGGCGCATACGCTCTTGACCCTCAAAGAGGAATGGTTTTGTGACGACACCGACAGTGAGCGCACCTGTTTCTCTTGCTATCTTTGCAACGACGGGAGCGGAGCCGGTACCCGTACCACCACCCATACCTCCCGTGATGAAAATCATGTCAGAACCCTTGATTGCATTTGCAATTTCTTCGCGAGTCTCTTCCGCGGCTCTGCGACCCATGTCGGGGTTGCCTCCTGCACCAAGACCTCGAGTGAGGTTCTTCCCAATGTTGATTTTTTTCTTTGCGAGGGAGTGATGCAAGTCCTGTGCATCACTGTTGATTGCGATGAACTCAACTCCCTTCACCTTTGCTCCAATCATGTAATTCACGGCGTTGTTACCCGATCCACCCACACCAACGACTCGTATCCGAGCAAATGACTCAACGTCTGTTTTAATTTGTTCCATATAATTTCTTACGCACCAAACTCACTCCTTTAATAATGTAGGACTATCATACAGTGCATAATTTTATCTGTCACTATATTGACAAAAACACCTTCCGTGTGATTCACAGGTAGCGTGTATGTGGTGTAATCGTGGCCTGAAATATAGTTATGGAAGAAACTGTTTAAACCAATTGAGAATAGTACTTCCTCCACGACTCGCAACATGCATACCGCTTTCTTCTTCAACGCCTGTCATTCCCCATATACAGAGTCCATAGGAGACAGCCCATGAAGCATCTTTTACCTTGCCATTTTGTCCGGGGTCAAGGGTCGCTATCTTGGAGGGTAGACGAAGGGAAGCACGGGCAAGATCCTGTACCGTAGCAATTCCAGACCCACCGCCGGTCAGAATAACGCCTGCAGGTAAGAGGCCATCACGCTTCATTTTCTTTAAGTGCGCATCTATGAGATCAAAGATGTCGCTGAGGCGAGCAGAAATTATCTCGTCGAGCTTCTTTTTTGAGTACGGTGTTGCGGTCATTCCACCTCGTTTTATTTTTTCTGCCTCATCAAGGGGTACTTTGAGACCGAGGGCGATGTCGTTGGTGATGTCATTTGAGCCGATGGGGAATACCTTGAGCGATGTAGGTGTATTGTTTTCAAAAACAACGATAGAAACGGTCTCAGCGCCAATATTGGCAAGTACGCACCCAGCACGTTTCTGTGCCTTGGTGAGCATCACAAGACTTCCTGCGAGTGGTGAAGCCATCACATCGTCAACCTTGATACCGATGGACTCAATTGCTGAGACGAGGTCGTTCAGGTGTTGTTCAAATGCTGTAATAAAGAGGACATCTGCCTCAAGCTTTGTGCCTTTGAGCTCGTGTGGTCTTCCGTGTACTTTCTCATTGTCTACGTGGAACTGGAGGGGGATTTCATGAATAATCTTACGATTTGGAATACGGTCGCGTATGTGTTCTGTGCATGTTTCGATAACCTTTTCAACATCCGTCTGAGTAATGACTGAATCTGCACGCGAAGTAATCGCTTCTCCATGCGCGTGTATCTCATCGAGGCCAATACCCCCCATGGAGATGTATGCGCGCTTCACACGGACACCACTCGCTTTTTCTGCCTGTGCCACTGCATTACGTACGCTCCGCACAACATCATTTTCGTTGATAATGTAGCCATTACGCAAGCCACGACTTTCCGCATATCCCGTACCAATGATTTGGGGCATGTTTTTACCATCATGTGCAGCACTCGCAATAACCACCTTTACATGGTAGGTGCCGACATCTATTCCTGTTACATATTGTATAGCCATATTAAAAAAGCGTGCATGGGCGAGAACGGTGTACGAAAAGACGTCACGTCAAAGCGTAGCGAGTGATGTATTTTTTTTCTGCCTTCTCCATTGTATCCCCATGAGGGTACCCTTTCAAATGGAGTAACCCGTGGATAAATAGAAATCCGATGTATCCTTGGGGAGAAAGGTTGAATTTTGGTGCCTCTCGCTCTGCAACTGTTGGGGTGATGTATATTTCACCCACCGTGTCTGAAAGAGGAAACGAGAGGACGTTCGGTACGTACGTTGCGTTACGATGTGTTTTGTTGAGGTGTTGTGCACGTACCTTTCCAATGAAAGTGAGTGAGAGCTCATAGCGTGTTCCCAGAATGTCATTTTTCATCGCTTCATAGGGAAGTGCAGGGAAAGTGCGCGCGCTATTGGATACGTGGAGCATATACATGAGTCTACCACACTGAGGGTGGACAATATAAAAAATTCCCCACATCGTGGGGAATTTTCTACTAGTTCGTCCAGAATGCCACGGGGCTTTGCTCCGTGAATGAATGGACAAATATATAGTTTCGGCGGAGCCGAATCTTCTGCTAGCAAAGAACCCCTGGTCCCATCCCTTCTGGGGTGGGGTTCTTTATTTTCGTCCTCGTGTTTGTTCCTGAATCTTTCCAAGTCGAAACATTTTTTCGTACACTTTCTTTTTTGCGATACTCTTCAGCTTGCCTGCACGTATGACGAGTTCTGATTTTTCTCTCGAAAAATAACGTTCTTTACGGAGGCGATTAAGGATACCCGAACCTTGTACGCGCTTGGTGAAGCGACGAATGAGATTTGCAGTGCTCTCTTGGTTATTCTTCTTTACTTGTACGTTTGTTGCCATATGTCGGGAGAGAATACCATATGCAGGTATATACTGCAAGCTACACACTTGTAAGCATACGCAGGTGTGATGCAATGTTTGATGCGGGGATGTTTTGTTGGTTTTGCAACTTGAGATCACGGAGAATGACGTTGCCGTCGATGAACTCTTTGTGTCCCAAAATGATTGCGTATCGCGCATTGCGCACCTCAGCATCACGGAGTTGTTCAGAGAGAGAATCACTGGTGATATTTTGATGTACAGGAATACCAGCACGTTTGAGCTCTTCAATGAGTTGTAGACTGCGCACTTTTGGACCAAAACCAAGTTGGACTAAATACGTAGTAGGCATATGTTTGGAACGAGGTGTGGGAATATGCTCGGGTGCCTTCTTGTCTTTCAGAATGACCACAGCGCCGACTGCAGGCGTTTTTGTTTTCGACATGCGGTTGACGAACGTACTGTATCGTCCGCCACGAATGTAGAGGGGACTGTTTTCTGTCTTTTCAAAATCGTCATTCAAAAGATCAAAGGCAAAGAGTGCGTCGGAATAACATTCATGATGACCGACGAGCTTTGGGTCGATTTCAAATGGTGTCCCACTCATATCGAGATACTCGACAATTTCACGAAAATGCTTGCGACTCGTGTCGGTGAGGTATTCAAGGGGGTTGGGAGATTTAAAGGAGAGCTCGTGATTTTTTTCTATTAGGTACATGAGTGCGTTGAGCGGATGTTCTTTCATGAGCTCGCGTGCCTGTGGTGGCATATCCTCGAGACGTTTTTTGAGGAAATTGCCAAGGTCACGGACATAGCGCGTGACAGAGTCTTGATCACCAAGGGAATTGATACGGACAACGCTGTTTTGGAAGCCAAGATCGGTCAGGAGGGATCGTATTGTTTGAATAAGGAGTGCCTCAGCAATACTCTTCTTGACATTCATCACATGGAACGAGACTGCAATGTCGCCGGTGCGAGGGACTTGCTCTGTAGAATAGAAAAGAGAGTGTCCACCGAGTGCGTTGAGCTTGTTGTCAAAATATGAGCACATACCTCCCGTGAGCATACCCGAGAGTGCATCATTTCTGCGGTCTTGCGATGTTGCTTTGTGTTGAATCTTTTCGGTACAACTTTTGCATTCCGGAGACATTTTGAGCTTTTCAAGCGAAGTAAACCCAAAATGGCTTGCTGTGTGTGATGATGAACGAATGAAGTCTTGAACTGAAACGTTGTGTGACATAGCAAAATGAACTAGACCTATAACGACATATTTTTTTCAATATCATAGGCACCAGGGAAGATGCTCGTGTTTGAAATTGGGAAAAGACGAAGAAATGCGCGACCAACGATTTTGTCACGCTGAAGAACACCCCACACACGTGAGTCAGAGCTCGCGTCACGGTTGTCACCCATAACAAAATACTCTCCCGTATCGAGCACTTCTGTGAGTGTCGTTGTTGGTTTCATGCTGTGAATGTACGTCTCTTTAAGGAGAACCCCGTCAGGATGTTCTGTATTTATGAGCGTCACATCACTTCCAGAAATACTGATGGTGTCACCGGGGATGCCAATAATTCGTTTGATAAAGAACTTTGAGGGATCTTTTGGGTACCGAAACACGATCACATCTCCGCGTTTTGGTTCTTCGAAGTGGTACGTGAGCTGATCGACAATAAGATACTGACCTGTTGAGAATGTGGTTTCCATTGAAGCACCGGACACAATAAATGGCTGTGCGATAAAGAGACGAATCGGGAGTACAATGAGGAGTGCAACGAGAGAGAAACGAATAATCTCACTCACCATCCCTTCTTTCTTGTGTTCTGGAGTGTGTGGTGTACTCGATAAAATAGATTCACTTGATGAGGATGACTGTTGTGTGTCGTGAAGTTGCTCCATAAACTATATTTGCACGCTATTATAACGGTGTAGTCTTACGAACACAAGTTTTTGAGAATACATAAAAATAAAAAGTATTCATACACAGAGAATACACGGACAAACGGTACCTGAATAAGGTACAATGTATGTATGTATACGATTGTGGGACTCGGAAATCCGGGAGATGAATATGTGGATACTCGTCATAATGTGGGATGGGCGGTTTTGAGTGTGTTTGCAGAAAAAAATACACTTCCGACGTTTGAACGCTCATCGCGATACGCGTGTCTTATGGCGGAAGGTACCTTTGAAGGAGAGCATGTGACGATACTGTTGCCGACTACCTTTATGAACAAGTCGGGACAATCGCTTGCGCGATACTTTAAAGATTTCAATAGAGAAAATATCGACAAGCTTATCGTGGTCCACGATGATATTGATTTATTGTTTGGTACTGTCCGCGTTTCGTATGATCGAGGAGCAGGGGGGCACAATGGTATTCAATCCATCATCGACACAATGACCACGAAGCGTTTTATTCGTATTCGTGTTGGTATCGCTCGGAAGAATTTTTTTGGCGTGGTGGAGCGACCACGGGGAGAAGCGCTCTCAGCATATGTCCTCGGAAAATTCACCAAGCGCGAGCGGGAGCAACTCACCGAGGTTAACAAGAAGGTGGATGAGGCGCTTACACATATTATCAAGAAAGGAGTCGAGCATGCGATGCAGGAGATGAATAAAAGAGAATAGATACACGAAAAAATCGCCACTTTGTGGCGATTTTTTCGTGAAATAGTCTATATTTTCTATCCTCTATGCACTATTTTGCCTCCTTCTTCTTGAACGCGAGTGTCATGCGTTGCTCTTTTGGTTCAAAGAGTGTGATAGTGAACTCATATGATGAACCGAGAGAGAGCGCATTCCTGAGCTCTGCTTCAGTTGCAAACTCAGAAATGTGCACAAGACCCGCGACCCCTTCCTCAATTGAAGCAAGTGCGCCGTGCTTGTTGTACTTGATGATGACACCCTGTACAACTTGATCCTTATGATATTTCTTTGCAGCACTGACCCAAGGATTCTCTTTGAGTTGTTTGATAGAGAGTGAGATTTTATCATCTTTGACTTCGATAACCTTGACCTTCACCTGTTCTCCAATTTTGTAGAGAGAACGTGTGTCTTCCACAAGACCCCAATCAAGTTCAGAGATATGCACAAGTCCTTCAAGTCCCTCCTCAAGCTTTACAAAGACGCCGAAGTCAACTGCACCAGTAATGGTACCTCCGAGAACATCACCGACGTTGTATCGGCTCACTTTCTGTTCCTTTTCACCCTTTTCTTGGGGTCCCTTTTCTGAGAATATGAGCTTACCTTCCTTTTGGTCGGCAGTAATCATTACAACAGAGAGCGATTTACCGACGAGATCGTTGAGTGCGGAAAGGATTTTATCTTTATCGCCATCTTCAACACGTGGGTAGTGGTCTGCAGCGAGTTGTGATGCTGGAAGGAAGCCCTGAATACCTTGCCACTCGATAATAAGTCCGCCCTTGTTTGCCTCACGCACTGGAAGTGACATGATAACTTGCTTCTTAACCGCATCTTCAGCATCACTCCAGATGAGTGCTTGACGAGCTTCCTTGAGTGAAAGTTCGATATAGCCATCTTCATTTCCTGCATCTACCACCTTTGCAGCTATAGTGTCGCCAACTGAGACTTTGCGAAGGATATCGCGTGCGTTCATGTACTCTCTTCCGTAGATAATACCCGCACCAAAAGGTACGAGTTCAACAAATACGCGTGCACGTCCAACTGCTGATACCTTACCCTCTACAAGGTCGCCCTCCTTTGGTGGAACGGGGCTACCCTCGACGAGCTTATTCATAGGACTGTTTGAGCGCGCTTCCGCAGCTGCGACAGCTTTTTCGTCTTGTTCATCATCAACTACAGGGGCGACAACGTCGCGCACTGCAGAGGTGATTCGGCTTATGACCGATGTTTTTTCTTCTGCCATGGTATGTTTTGAGAATTCCTATCCCACATTTTATTTAATGAGAAATGGATATTCTACGATGTAATTACCGGCGATGGGTGTCCGTCTAAACCGTGTCTCGTAGCCGTATGCGTGGAGACGGGATTACCCTCATGCCGTGAGAACTAATAATCTTCTTTCGAAGTGCGGGGAGTATACTATAAATATGATAGAAAGTCTACAGTAATATACGTGTATATTTTCATTTTTAGAGTAAGTCATTGAAACAATTTATTTATTAGGCACCTTTGTAAAAATACGGGTGTACTCGCATAATCCAATCCTTTGCGCAAACCATGAAGCACCTGTATCATAGAGCAGTATGATTATCACACACCACGGAGGTCAGTGTTTTAAGGTGTCGTTTGGCGATACGACACTTGTATTCGACCCAATTTCAAAGAAGTCAAAAAAACTTAGTCCAGTGCGTTTCGGTGCCAATGTTGCATTCGTCTCCCTGTGGCACCCAGATATGAATGGTATCGAGGAACTTGCGTATGGCTCAAAGACACCATTCGTCATTGATGGTCCCGGTGAGTACGAAGTGGGTGATGTGACTGCGCGCGGGTATGGTGTTGAAGGTGTGTATGAGGGTGTACAACGATTCAATACCATCTATCAGGTGACTCTCGAGGGTATCAATATGGTCTTTCTCGGTGCACTCGGCAGTAGCACCATTGACCCGCAAATTTTGGGGGAACTCGACGATATAGATATTCTCTTTGTGCCGATTGGTGGTGGTGATGTGCTCGATGTGCCTGAAGCATCAAAACTTGCCACCAAGCTCGAAGCACATTGCATCATTCCGATGCATTACACCGATACCGCGCTCAAGGCCTTTTTCAAGGAAGAGGGTATCGACCCGGTGAAGCCGGTTGAAAAACTAACCGTAAAGAAAAGAGATCTGGCAGAAATGGAAGGAGAAATTATTGTCCTCACTCCATAGAAAATTCGTCATGCGCCTCCTCAGACAAATCCATACAAAAGATAGTGCAACAAAAGCACGCATTTCTTTTGCAGCTGCGGGAGTAGTGACAGGAATTATTGCGCTCATATGGATTTCTGCGCTCCCCGCACGAATAGCAGAACGCACAAAGCTTTCCCAAGAAGCAAGTTCACAATCTCAAAAAGATGATATGAAAGATGTCAAATCTGCATTTAGTGATGTGAAAACACAACTTGGAAATATAGCCTCTTGGAAAGATATAAAAAAAGAGGACGCGGGAGTACCTGCACAGACAGATGGTGTGAGTGAAAGCAATACAAATGAAGATCCTGTATCTACAGAAACCTTTGGAGAGAGTGCACTTGGTGCAATGAATCTAAACACCGCTTCAGATACGCCAGTGAATGCGGAGGGTTCAACAGCACCGGTGCCACGTACTGAAATTTCACCAGAAACAAACACAGCGATTTCAAATGCGAGTACCACGCCTACGCCGCGCGTTATCCTTATTGGCACTACAACCACACAAAAATCGCCATAATCTGGTATACTGGCACCCGTCATTTGAATAGTATTTTGAATACGTCATGAAAAAGAACGAAAAAAAGGAAAAAAGTACTGATGCACAGAGTATAGTCCCAGAATCAAAAATGGGGGTTGTTGTGCAAAACATTACCGAAGAGATGCGCTCGTCGTATCTTGATTATGCGATGTCGGTTATTACCTCACGTGCCTTGCCTGATGTGCGTGACGGTCTCAAGCCCGTGCACCGCCGTATTTTGTACTCAATGCGCCTCAATGGCCTTACCTCAAGTGCAAAATTTAAAAAATCTGCAACAGTGGTGGGAGATGTGCTCGGTAGTTTTCACCCGCACGGTGACGCCGCGGTGTACGATGCGATGGTGAAGCTCGCACAGGACTTCACGACACGTTATCCGCTCGTCTTGGGGCAGGGTAACTTCGGCTCGATCGATGGTGACAGTGCTGCTGCATATCGTTACACCGAAGCAAAGATGTCCAAGATAGCTGAAGAGCTTCTCCGTGACCTCGAAAAGGAGACTGTGAATTGGCGTCCAAACTTTGATGGTACCAAGAAGGAGCCCGAAGTATTGCCTGCTGCGGTACCAAATCTTCTTCTTGCAGGAACACTCGGTATTGCCGTGGGTATGGCGACAAACATCCCTCCTCACAATCTCCGTGAGGTTGCGAATGCGGTCGCACACCTCATCGACAATCCCGAAGCATCGACGAACGACCTCCTCCAGTTTGTGAAGGGTCCTGATTTTCCACTCGGAGGCATTGCGTTCAACCAAAAAGACATTGCCCATGCGTACGCGAACGGTCGCGGTGGCGTTACCGTACGTGGCGAAACAGAGATTGTGGAGGACAAGAAGGGGAATTTTTCAATTGTCATCACCTCCATTCCGTATCGCGTCAACAAGGCGGATATGCTCGTAAAGATTGCAGACCTCGTGCGTGATAAAAAGATAGAGGGTATTCGCGACCTCCGCGATGAATCGACACGTGATATTAGGGTCGTCGTGGAGCTCAAGAGCGGTGCACAACCACAGACGGTGCTCAACAAGCTCTATAAGCATACGCAACTCGAAGACACCTTCCACTACAACATGGTGGCGCTCGTCCGTGGTGTTCCGCAGACGCTCTCCTTAAAGGTAATTCTTGAGGAATATATCAAGCACCGAGAAGATGTGGTCCGTCGTCGCACACAGTTTGATCTCACGAAGGCAGAGGAGCGTGAGCACATTCTCCTTGGTCTTAAGAAAGCACTCGACCACATCGATGCCATCATCAAGCTCATTCGTGCTTCCAAGGATGTGCCGACTGCACATGCGGGACTTATGAAGGAGTTTAAGTTTTCTTCTATTCAGGCACAGGCAATTCTTGACATGCGACTCCAAAAACTTGCAGGGCTTGAGCGGAAGAAGATTGAGGATGAGCTCAAAGAGGTACAGAAGCTCATTGCAGAACTCAAAGCAATTCTTGGAAGTAAAAAGAAAATGCTCAGTATCATTAAGAGCGAGCTCACTGAGGTGGCAGAGAAGTTTGGTGATGACAGGCGCACGAAAATAGTGAAAGGCGGAGTAAAAATGCTCTCTCAGGAAGACCTCATTGCCGACGAAGAGAGTGTGCTCGTACTCACGCAGGGTGGATACGTGAAGCGCACCAATCCGACGGAATATCGCGTACAAAAGCGTGGTGGTGTGGGAGTGGTCGACCTCAATACAAAGGAAGAAGATGTCGTTACCACACTACTCACCACATCAGCACACAGTGATTTGCTCTTCTTCACCGATAAGGGCAAGGTGTACCAAACGAAGATGTACGATATCCCTGAAGGACGACGTGCCACAAAGGGTAAGTCAATTATGAACTTCCTTCCGCTTACCTCAGAAGAAAAAGTCACCTCGGTGCTTGCGGTACGAAAGGAAGAGTGGGAAGGGGAGTGGTCACTCATAATGGTCACAAAGTACGGTGTCGCAAAGAAATCCGATGCATCGGTATTCAAAGATGTGCGCCGAAGCGGACTCATCGCGCTTACCCTGAAGGATACCGACGCACTCATTTCTGCACGGTTTGTGGGAAAGGGTGACGAAATCTCTCTCGTGACTGCAAAGGGTCAATCAATTCGTTTCAAGGAAAGTGATGTGCGTGAAATGGGACGTACTGCTACAGGTGTGGCAGCTATGAAGCTTGGCAAAGGAGATGAAATTGTTTCTGCTGACATACTCTCAAAAGGGGACAAAACCTCAGAAATTCTTGTGGTGATGGAAAATGGTTTTGGTAAAACAACACCGTCAAAAGAGTATAAAGTGCAGAAGCGTGGTGGTTCGGGCATTAAGACTGCAAAAATCACTGCAAAGACCGGTAATGTAATCGGTGCAGCGATTGTGAATGCTGAAGAACGAGAAGAGGGGGAATTGGTGGTGATGAGTAAAAAAGGACAGGTCATTAAGCTTCCACTCAAGGACGTACCCTCACTCGGACGGCAGACACAGGGTGTAAAGGTGATGAAACTCCGCGCGGGAGATTCTATTGCGTCGACCGTGTATTTTTAAGGGTAGTGCTTCAGTACTGAAACGGTACGATGCATGAAAAAAATGTGCCCGAGGCGCCTTTGGCGCCTCGGGCACATTTTCCACTTGCCATCATGTAAATACAGAGAGCGAGATGCTATCATGTGAGTACATATGATACAGAGTTCCATTGGACGCTTTATAGACCCATCTATTATTGCTTCCCATTTTCATTTGCGTGAAGGTGATGTTGTTGCAGACTTTGGCTCCGGAAGTGGTCACTACCTGAGGCCACTCTCGCAGGCGGTTGGTCCAAGTGGTCGTGTGTATGCCTGCGAAATCCAGAAAAATCTCGTCGAACGTCTCGGTGTCGTTATTCACGATCAGCGACTCGGCAACGTGAGCCCCGTGTGGTGCGATATCGAGGCCCACCACGGTACCAAATTTGCCGATGGTATTCTCGATGCGGCACTCCTCTCGAATGTTATGTTTCAGTTTGAAGACAAAGAGAGTGCACTCAGAGAAGTTGCGCGCAGTATGCATAAAGGAAGCCGACTATTTGTCATCGACTGGACGGATTCCTTCGGGGGGCTCGGACCTCGTCCCGAAGATGTGGTGAGTGAAGTGAGTGCACGAGCACTTCTTCAAAAGACAGGATTCGTGTGTGACCACACGTTTCCTGCTGGCGACCATCACTATGGCATTTTCTGCTATCGTCAATAGTACATTGTATGTTTTTCTTTAACACATCACGAGTATGAAAATGCGCCCCTTTGAGATGGTACTTATCGGGATATTTGCTTTTGCAGCGATAGGTGGACTTTTGATGTTCTCAAAGTTCAAACCCGCTGCAAGTGAGCAAGATCTTATATATGGTGCTAAAGTTGAAATATGGGGTACATTCGATGAGGACGTTATACGTCAAATTTTTTATGATTTCAGCAAAAAACAGAAAGCATTCGAAGCGGTTTCGTACAAACAAATTGATAAAAGAAATTTCCAATATGAAATTTTAAATGCAATTGCCGAAGGACGTGCACCTGACCTCGTCCTCATGCCTCACTCACTCCTTGTAACGTATCGGACAAAACTGTACCCAATTCCTTATGGAGCGCCCTTGACCCCAGTTTCGAGTGGAATACTCGATCAGAGAACATTCCGAGATAGGTATGTTGATGGTGCAGAGATTTTTATGATGGACGATGGTATATACGGGATACCATACGTTGTGGATCCACTCATTATGTACTGGAACCGAAATATTTTTTCTAACAGTGGTATATCAAACCCTCCAACCACATGGGAGACACTCATCAATAAAACAGTCTACGTACTCAATAAAGAAGATGATTGGCGCAACTTAACACAGAGCTCAGTGGCGCTTGGTGAGTATACAAATATATTATATGCGAAGAATATTCTCTCCATGCTTATGATTCAAGCGGGAAGTAGTATTGGTGAAGAAAAAGAAGGGAAATACAGAGTAACCTTTGATGACCCAACAACACAACAGGGAATACCTGTTGGCCCAGCAGTACTTTCGTTCTACACGCAGTTTGCGCTCCCCAACAAAGAAGCGTACTCGTGGAATCGCTCAAAAGCAACAGACCGAGATGAGTTCCTCAGTGAACGACTCGGTATGTATTTTGGTATGGGAAGTGAGCGAAATGAAATTGAACAAGATAATGCAAATCTCAACTACGACGTTGCTGTCGTACCGCAGGGGGAAGGTGTTACCACGAAGCGTACGTTTGGAGAAATTTATGCATTTGCAATACCGCGTGCATCAAAAAACAAAACAGGTGCATACAATGCTGCTGTATACCTTGCGTCCCCCGATCAAGCGAAGGTGTTCGCTGAAGCATTCAGTCTCGCACCAGCTTCAAGAGCACTCTTTGTGGGGAATTACGGAGACTCATTTACCGACATACTCTACCAATCGGCACTCATTGCGCGCGGATGGCTTGACCCCGATCCCGCAGAAAGCAGTGATGTCTTCAAGAGTATGGTGGAAGATTCATTGTCAGACAATACAAGAGTCCCTTCAATAGTTAATGATAGTGTACGAAGAATAGAAGCACTTTATGAGTAAATTTTAAATAAGGTATGAATAAGGTATTGCAAACGGTTACACACAAGGCAAAATATATAGTCAGTATGACTTTGGTGTGGACCATGTATATGCAGACTCATTTTGTATACGCGCAAAACGAACTGAAAAATCCACTTAAATCAAAGGATATCCCTGAGTTTTTGGGCAAGATTATCGACATCATCCTCGTCTTTGCGTTACCGATTATCGTGCTCTTCATTATGTACGCGGGGTACCTCTTCGTGACGGCAAACGGCAAGCCGGAGCAGATCAGAGAAGCACGCAATGCCCTCCTCTATGCGGTCATCGGTGGGGTTATCGTACTCGGAGCACGAATGATATTTACCGTTATTCAGGGCACGGCAAACGCGCTCTAGCGATTTGCGTGTTTAATTACACTACTATGTTACGATTCCTCACATATACATTTGGCCCACTCTTCCTCCCTGTGGTTGCCCTCGCACAAGCTCCGAGCGATTTCAGGGGGTTTGTCGCACTCTTGCTCGACCTCATCAATGGGATTATCGGCTTTGTCATTGCTATTTTATTTGTGGTCGTGATATGGGGCATCATTAATGGTTGGGTTATTCATGGGGCTGATGAAAAAGGTGTTGAAAGTGGGAAAAATGTACTCGTCGCAGGTATTATTGCTTTTGTGGTCATTGTTGGATTTTGGGGCATTGTTGCAATCATAAAAAGTTCATTTTTCGGTTAGAGTGCCTTGCGTATTATCCACAGAGGTGCTTCCCAAGTCATCTTAATTGGATTAAAATAGTATAAGATTTACTTAAGTGTATTAATTAAATTTTTAATAAAAATATATAAATATCGTATGAAAAAACTTATCGGACTTGTACCAGCACTTTCACTCCTTCCATTCTTTGCGTTTGCACAAGGACAAATGACGCAGCTCAGTACATTCTTGAGCAACATTGCGGCTTTCATGAACTCGACGCTTATTCCGCTTATTTTTGCACTTGCGTTTCTCGTGTTCCTCTGGGGAATGTTTACTACATTCATCCTCGGTGGTAGTGATTCTGCAAAGCAAGAAGAGGGCAAGTCACTCATGCTCTATGCGGTTATTGGCTTCGTGGTTATGCTTTCACTCTGGGGTATCGTAAACCTCCTTGCAGACAGTTTTGGTTTGAATAACGACACAGTCGTAATTCCAGTTGGAGTCACCTTCTAAGGTTTACACATGATTGCATACGCGCAAGAGCATGTTACGGCTGCGAGAGATATGCTCGGAAGGCTCGAGTCAGCCATACTCTTTCCGCTTATGACACTCATGATGGGTGTTGCGCTCCTTCTCTTCATCTGGGGGGTTGTGGAATATGTGCTCGGTGCATCAGATCAATATGGGTCTGCACGCGGAGAAGGTCGCTCCCACATGATGTGGGGAATCATCGGCTTTGTAGTCATGCTCTGTGCGTACACCATCCTCCGTATCGCAGCGAACACCTTTGGTGTTACTGTTTGATGACTGAGTAATTTAAGCAATAAAAAAAGCGCGGCCCGTAGGTCGCGCTTTTCGCTATTGTGCCGTACTCCTTTCCTAGTCGGCACTGAAGCGGATATTTCTGACTTTCGGCTTTTGATTTCCGGAGTCATTTTCCTTCGGTACCCACGTTCCCTTTGGACACGTAATGAGGTAGTTGAACCTCTTTACGTTTGGGGCTTTGAGTTCGATGGCGTACTGGTCTGCCACGATGTCCACGGCAGTGATGCCGTAGGACTTCCAGTC
>CAZNWG010000015.1:0-18059 GCA_964576905.1 uncultured Candidatus Saccharibacteria bacterium | reverse complement strand
TTGACTCACAAGTCTCAATGCGCCAGTATTAAGGGTGAACGATAAAAAGAAATAGAAAAGAAAAAATGAAAACGCTCGATACTGAATATCGAGCGTTTTCATTTTTTGTTATACACACAAAAAATGAAACAAATAGTAAAAGACGTATACAATATATGTAATGTCAAACATACGTTTAGTAATATTCAGTGCATTTTTATTTGTATCTTTTATCAGTTGTAATCTAACCGCACTTGCAGAAGGCGAAGTGCAGAGCAGTGTCGTTAAAAAAGCAGTCGTCGTCGCAAATGTACCAATTTATAAAGCCCAAATAGTGTCACAGGATAACGGTGTTCTCACCGTTGCTTTTGATATAGCAAACGAAAGTGATGCAACACAATCGAATATCCAGTATGGTATCGATGTTATAAAAAAGACCGATGCCGGACAAACACGTGCGGATTCGTTTGTTTCAGGAGAAACACTTTCTTTGGCAGCACACACATCTGTACATAAGGAAGTGGCATACAAAATACCAGAACAATTGAGGGGCAGGTACGAAATATGGGCAATCACTCGTGTATCGAGTGGTATGATGCTCGGTCTCGGGTATGCTGGAGTCGCAACATTTGCAAACCCGAATACAGGGGTTACATTCCTTACAGAAACCTGTACCATGACCGTTTCGGGAGATACCAACACATACTCACTCGTACAGGGAGTCGACGTTGATGCGGGGGAGACCCTCAATTTTACCTGTACACTCGAGAACCATTTTGACAGCGATGTCACCGTAACCCCTTCCTTCACCACTAACTTCCGCACAACACATGGAGATGTTGTCACTACTGAAGCATATACTGCGTCTCCACTCACTCTCGGAAAGGGAGCAAAGCAGGAGGTGGTCATCCCAATTCCAAAAGCGACAACCCCTCAGGCCTATGACGTGAATATGGTACTCAATGATGCACAGGGAACGTCAGTATCAAACAAGGTTATCGGACACTACGTTCTCCGCGGGGCGAGCGCGACCATTCAGACCGCAACACTCGATAAGGTATCGTACAATGCACAAGAGCAACTCACGGCGACGATAGCGTGGTCACCAGCTGCAGACTCTTTCTCGGGCTCTCGTAAGGGAGGAACAGAGATTGGAGATGTTACAC
Source organism: uncultured Candidatus Saccharibacteria bacterium (assembly GCA_964576905.1). Classification (GTDB taxonomy): domain Bacteria; phylum Patescibacteriota; class Minisyncoccia; order Phycocordibacterales; family UBA918; genus Damh-18. The sequence continues at coordinate 16,914 of CAZNWG010000015.1, read as the reverse complement.
TCCAGATTACCGTTGCGACAGAAAAAGGAAGTGCGTGTATAGAACCAATTACACAGACCCTCAAAGGTGCAGGAGAAAAAGTCACTATTACTGCACCGGTCACCGCAGATTGTGCTGATGCACAGCTCAGTGTATCGCTTACCGACAACTCCGGAAAAGTACTTGATGCACGGACATTCCCGAAACCCGAAAACGCCGTCCCTGAGGAACCAGTGCAACAAGTACAAATGAAAGACGGCTCCGCATGGGATTTTTGGAGTCTTGAGCAGTGGATACTCCTCATCGTCACCGTAGATTCACTCATGATACTTTACATCCTACTCACATTGCGCGGTATCATGCGGGGAGAAATTAAAATTGAGGACGTAATTACCAAGAAAAATTAGTAAAAATATGACAACAGCTATGACAAACGATAGATACAGTGCTCTACGACTCCTATCACACATCACCATGGTGTGCCTCTGTGCAGTATTTTTACTCATAGGAGCAAGGGATGTATTTGCAGCAGGGACAACATTCAATTATGTCGCAACAGGTATCGATGAAGTAGGATATTTTGAGGAAGACATAAACGGAAACGGAGTTATGGAAGCAAATGCAGAGTGGACAGTGGGTCAATTTTCAGCAAACACCGATAAAGACATCTACCAACCAAATGAGCGGATTTCAATGAGTGGAAGTGCCTTTACAGCTGCGTGTGAAAACTGGGGTACATATCTCGACCTCTCAGCCATGGTTCTTGGTGCAGACGGTGAACCCGATGCATCGTATGGTGTTGCGGAAATTGTTGATAGTATTCGATCAGGATACCAATATGGTACGCTCTACGGGCAAGGTGTCCTTACCGCCCCAACAACTCCGGGAATACACACTATCCGTGTGGAGGGATGCAATGATGGTGATTATGCAGTTGTGTCTGGGTGCGTCTATGTAGACATTACGATTACTGTGGCTGGTGAGCCTCTTCCTGAGCCAGATACGCTTCCTGATATTTCTGCGTACATGGAGCCGTTCTATACGACTGAAATAGATCTCAAATTACCAGCATTTGTATTCCGAGCAGGTTCGGCTCTCCGCTACGATGTGTGGGTGGGGAATGCCGATTACTCAATTCCGGTAGCTGATGCCGGCTTCTCACGAGTTGAAGTGGATTATGAATCCAACGGATACGGTGCACACGATAGGACTAAGCCATGGGAAGATATTCCGGACAAAACATACGGAGTTCCCGATAATAGTACGACACTCGGTGCATTTGAGGTGAGCCAAGATAAGAGTTACTCGGGGACAATTCCTGATGTGGATTTGCCAGTCGGTGAATACCAAATGCGCTACGTGGTGGATTCGAACAATACACTTCCTGAATCAAATGAGATCAACAACTACTCTATGTGGAGAACAGTTAATATTATTAGTGGTACCATCTCAGCTTCTAAAGAAAGTATATCTGAAGGTGAGACCGTTGAGCTCACGTGGAAAACAGGAGGTACTCAAAATCTTGACGACTGTGGAGTGACGAGTGCAATACAATACTGGAATAAAGGTAGTGATTGGACGATTCCGGTAACACGAACAACTGACCCTATTTATGAGTCAGTAACATATACACTTTGGTGTGGAGATATTAGTTTAGACAGCGTCGACATCATTGTTAATGGGGCACCTGTTACGCCACCAAGTGGCGGAGGTCCCACCGGTGACCCCTCTCTCTCTTCAAACACGTACGTGGTGAAAGAGGGAGATGACGCCGTCCTTACATGGGACACAAAGGGTGATCCTGAGACGGGCTGTACCCTGAAGGGAGGGTCAGTTGACCTCGATGGTGTCGAAATGGGGAGCGTGGATTATGGCGGGACTGAGTTCAGTGGCTCATACCCCGTAGATAATATTACAGCTACTGCCTCGTATACACTCATCTGTCCATCGGGAACTGACGTAAAAACTATCGAGATTGCACCGGCTGGGTGGGAATCATAATCAAGATATTAAGTTACTTGTTTAAGAGTTGCATAAGCACGCAAAACCGCCCACAAAGGGCGGTTTTGCTATGTGTGACATCGTAAGTCACACATATACATGTCTTGTACAATCTCCAATCTAACCCACAAAAATCCGTGTTGTTTTTAAACCCAGACCTACCCCCGCCTTTTAAAAACAACACGGATTTTCGTGGGTTGTGTGTACCATAGTGTATGGAGGTTAATTGGAAATGGTATTAGTGTGTTGTGGAAAAACCGAGTGGTATGCGACTCACCACCTGCTTCCAGCTTGTGGCGTGGAGCCAGCGCTTGTAGGTATCAAAAATGGTGAGGGCAACGGTTTGTGGATCATTGCGTGCAGTGTCAATGACCAAATCAAAGTGCTCAGTGCTGTAGGGATTGATACCGTAGAGTTTTTTGTACCGAAGTCGTTCACTGTGCATCCGCTCTTCCACCTGATCGGCGACATCGGGCATGCTCCGCCCACCTTCACCTGAGCCACTTCGATGGATATTGAGATTTGCATCTTTGAAGATGCGTGCAATCGCAAGGTCGGTGTTGAGATCGAGGTACACTTTGAAGGATTCTGGAATCCAGTAGAAAGCAAGTCGTGCATCTATGACGATGTCATTTTCATCCCGAAGCTTGCGAAGCGCCTCGTCTATTTGGTAGTCCATCTCCGGATGGGTCTCTGCGCGTTTATTAAACTCGCCCAGTGTCAACTTATGCTTGTGTGTCATGGTGCGTACGTACTCGCCTGAAGAGTACCGCGTGTACCCCAAGAGCTCTGCAACACGATCTGCGGTTGAAGATTTGCCACTTCCCGGTTTCCCGGTGAGGGTGATAATGTGCTTTCGTTCCATGTATACCAGTGTACACTACAGAACCTCATATTCACTTCGTAATCCACGCAGAGAATTCCGTGTAGATGATATCAGCAACGAGTTCGGGCAGTTTTTCCTCGGTGTCAATTACAAGTGCATACTGCGCCTCATCGTACGGATTGATACCGTAGTGCTTTCCGTACCGCTCAAGATGGTTCCGTATACGTTTTTGTGTTCGCGCGTACGCCTCTTCGAGAGTCGGCATGGTGTCCCCACTTTGAATGCGTGTTGGCGACTGTGCATCATTGAATATTCGTTTTGCGGAAAGCTCTGGTGATATGCCGAGGAAGACAGAAAACGCGCTCGGCACAAAGTGAAAGGCGAGATGTGAATCAATGATGTAGAAGTCTTCCTCCGCTTCAATTCGCTCGAGGCGTTCATCGATGAGGAGATCGAGCGTCTTGTCATGCTTCACGAGCTCATTGAACTCTTCAAGGGTGAGGTTGCGCTCAAAAGCCATTTGGCGCACAAAATCGCCTGTTGAGAAGGTGGTATAACCGAGTTTCTCCGCGAGGAGACGTTTCACCGTGGATTTGCCACTTCCGGGGAGTCCGCCGAGCGTAATGATGTGCTTTTTCATCGATGTACCTTACCATATTTTTCCGTACTTGTATGGCAGTGTGGGTTGTGTTTTTGGTAATTGTTCCGTAGACTCTATACGTACGCATCAGTTAGTCATGCGTCGTAGCGCATTTTGCATGCAACCATATACCATTATATTCGTAGGACCACAGGGAAGTGGAAAAGGGACTCAGATAGAACTTCTCTCAAAATTTTTGAAAACGCACGATCCAACACGTCGTGTCGTTGATGTGCAGACAGGTCGTCGTTTCCGCGCACTCGCGATGAAGGGTGAAGGATACACAGAAAGAAAGGTGCACGAAACACTTGATACCGGCGTACTCCAACCACTCTTCCTTTCGGTTATGCTCTGGAGTGATGCGCTCCACCAACACCTCGACCCCGAGGCACACTTGCTCGTCGATGGTTTTCCGCGGACCATTCACGAAGCAGATGTGCTCGAGAGCGCTCTCAAGTTCTATCGTCGTGACCATATTTTTGTCATTGACCTCGATACGCCAGAAGAAATTGTTCGTGAACGTATGATAAAGCGTGCACGACAGGATGACACCGATGCCTCTATAGAGGCGCGTTTGACGTGGTATCGCGAAGAGACACTTCCTGTTCTCGCATACTACCGTACCCGCTCGAGAACAACAGTTGTTGATTGCGACGGCACGGCTTCCATTATGGACGTCCACCATGCTGTTTTGAATGCTCTTTCACTTGCATAACGTATGGCACTCATTAAAACAGAAGCAGAAATCGAAGAGCTTCGAAAAGGCGGAAAAATACTCGCACAGATACTCAAAGACCTCACCGCCTTTGTGAAGCCGGGTATTTCAACCGAGGATATCAATGACTACGCCATTCAGCTCACTGAACAGTATGGAGTTGAACCGGTACTCTTGGGGTATCACCCCACGTTTGCCGACCTACCGTATCCCGCTGCGCTCTGTACCTCGGTGAACAACACGGTGCAACACGGCGTTCCCCGTTCCGATGAAATTCTCAGTGAGGGAGACATCATCAATCTCGATATGACCATTGGCTATAATGACATGATAGTGGATTCGGGGGTTACGATTCCTGTTGGCAAAATAGATCCAGTATCACAGAAGCTCATCGATGTAACGCGTGAAGCACTTGCGCTCGGTATTAAACAAGCAAAACCCGGGAACAGAATCGGTGATATCAGTCATACCGTTGAAACATTTGTGCGCTCACGTGGATTTAGTGTTGTTGAAGCACTGTGCGGGCACGGGGTAGGTCACGCAGTCCATGAAGAACCGCAAATACCAAATTTTGGCCCCGCAGGAAAGGGTCCCGTCATCAAGGTAGGTAATGTCTTCGCGATTGAACCTATTGTCAACGTGGGGAAGAAAGAGGTGTGGTTTGATGATGAAGGAGATGGATACAGTGTCTTTAGTGTCGATGGTTCGCGGAGTGCACACTTTGAACATACCGTGGTCATTACCGAAAAAGGTCCAGAGATAGTGACAAAATTATAGATTGTGTGAAAAGACTGAGCCCCAAACGTCAGCCCTGAGCTCGGTCTTTTGTACCCAAGCCACCTTGAAATATGGCTATAATACGGTATACTCACGAGATATTTTGAATAACTAATTACACATAACTATATGGATAAACAACCACACCAGGAGCGAACATTTGTCATTCTGAAGCCGGACACGGTACAGCGGTCGCTCATGGGCGAGGTTATCAAGCGATTTGAGCGTACCGGTCTCAAGTTTGTCGCGATGAAGATGTTTGTACCTACAAGCGAAAAACTCATGATTCATTACAATAAGGATGAAGCGTGGTTTCTCAAAAAAGGCCAACGTATCATTGAGGATTTGCAGGCACAGGGACTCCTCGTCGAGAAAGATGCAATGGCGTACGGTCGCGCTATTATTGACACCATTGTAACCTATATGACCGCAGCTCCCGTCGTCGCTATGGTTCTTGAGGGGAATCAGGCTGTTGCAGTGGTGACCAAGCTCGTGGGTACCACCGAGCCGTCTACCTCAGACGTGGGTACTATTCGGGGCGATTACACTGTAGATTCGTACGCACATTCTTCATTTGAAAATCGTGCGGTGCGCAACCTTATTCATTGCTCTGAATCACCCGAAGAAGCTGAGCGTGAAATAAAGGTGTGGTTTACTGAGGACGAAATCATGAATTATGTGACTGCACAGGAACGTATTATGTACGATGTTAATTTTGATGGGGTTGCCGATTAGGAGTTGTACACAGAGAACAGAACACGCGCGCTCGTAGAGCGCGCGTGTTCTGTTATACTACATATGGAGCTACGGATACGCATGTTTCTGCTTAAATCAATAGATAAGGGCTGCCTGTAGTCACAAGTACAGATGAGACTTCGACGCGACGAGATTTCAAAAGTGCTTGGAAAGGGTGCCCACCTGAAGTTCATTCAGGGACATGCCCCGTTGCTCCACTAGAGAGACGCACACCGGTGCGTTTTTTTAGTAGCAACTGTTTTTTTGAGAAGTGGGTATGTGATACGATAGAAGCATGGCATTACGGTTAACATTTTTTTTTACAGCACTCATCACTCTTGCACTTGTGCATGTGGTCGCAACCGAGTTTTACCTCTATTGGAGGTATGTGTGGCTTGATATTCCCATGCATTTTCTCGGAGGGGTCGTCTGCGCATTCGGACTTGCAATACTCCCTTTTTTTCATATACATCTTCCAAAGCGATACGGAACTCGCTTCGCATACCTCCTCTTTGCTTTTTTGGTAGGCGTTTCATGGGAAGTATTTGAATATGTGTACGATATTATGATTGTGGATACGCACACAAATCTTATCGTAGATACGGGTATGGATCTCACCTCTGATATGCTCGGTGCATTGTTTGGGTACACATTTATTCAAAAATGTAATTTGTTTTAGTATGATGCGTGTTCATTTTCACGGGGGAGTGGGGAATGTGACAGGGGCGAATTTTCGTTTTGAGACAGGAACATCGGAATTTCTTGTTGATTGTGGGCTTATGCAAGGCGACCGTTTTGCACCAGCACGTAACTGTGAAGCCTTTGCGTATGATCCGAGCACAATAGGTACTCTTTTGGTGACTCACGCACACGCTGACCACATAGGGCGTATCCCAAAATTGGTGCGTGATGGGTTTACCGGTACTATCTACTCAACACCCGCAACGCGAGAACTCTCTGCGGTGATGCTCCAAGATGCATACAAGGTCATGCTCTATGAAGAAGAGCGCTATGGCACGCCACGTTGTTATGAGTTACAGGATATTGACCGTGCACTTTCACTTTGGAAAATGCACCCGTACCATGCACCATTTAGCATCCCTGATGACATTACGGTGACCTTTACCGATGCGGGGCACATACTCGGTTCGGCAATGATTACCATTGAACGGAACGGGAAGAAATTTCTCTGTACGGGTGATATAGGCAATGTACCTCAGCCACTCCTCAATCCACCAGAAATTGTTGAAGGATACGACTATCTCATTATGGAGAGTGTCTATGGAGATCGCGTACATGAAGAAGTCCATGAGCGCGCAAATCTTCTGCGTATGTATATCGAGGACACTACACACAAGCAGGGGACACTCATTATTCCCGCATTTTCGCTGGAGCGTACCCAGAGCATGCTCTACGAGATAAACAATTTTTTTGAGCACGGAGGACTTGCACCAATCCCCGTATTCCTTGATTCTCCGCTCGCGATAGCAGTTACGAGCATCTACCGTCGTTATACGGATTTGTATAAAGAGTCGGTGAGAGCACAGATCGAAAATGGCGATGATATTTTCGATTTCCCAAAGCTTTCCTTTACACATACCGTGAAAGACTCAGAGGAGATAAAACACATACATGGTCCCAAAATAATCATCGCCGGTTCAGGGATGAGTCATGGAGGGCGCATTCTCATGCACGAACAAACATACCTTGAGGATCCAAAAACAACTCTCCTCCTCGTAGGGTATCAAGCAGTCGGAAGTATCGGACGTCTCCTCAGCGATGGTGCACGTAAAGTGCGTATTCTCGACACTGAGGTGAAGGTAAAAGCAAAAATTGCTCGTATTCGTGGATATTCAGGACATGCGGACCGTGACCAGCTCGTCTCATTTGTGGAGGCAGGTGGAGGGAATGCAAAGCAGATATTTGTCGCAATGGGAGAAGAGCGTTCGTCCCTCTTTTTAGTACAACGATTACGTGACTATCTCGGTGTAAACGCAAGCGCACCACAGGAAGGAGAGATGGCCGAAGTGGATATGTAGCTCCACGTATACACAAGAAACGCCGGCCCGTAGGGCCGGCGTTTCTTGTGAAGTGCTCGATTTCCAGATTACTTTACCTTTGCAAGGAAGCGTTCAAATGCTTCGGGACGGTCGTTTGCAATGACCGAGAGCATTTTACGATTGAGGACAATATTCTTTTTCTTAAGATCATTCATGAAGACACTGTACTTGAGTCCCGCAGTTCTCAGTGCTGCGCTCAGGCGTACTGTCCACAGACGTCGGAAGTCATTCTTTTTGTCTTTTCGGTGCGCAAATGCGTGCAGGTGTGCGTGGTGGATTGCCTCAGTTGCTTGTCGTTTCTTTTTTGAGCGACCAAAGATGTATCCTTTTGTTTGTGCGAGGATTTTTCGTCGACGCTTGAGCGATGTGACTCCTCCTTTTACTCGTGACATATATTAGAAATTACGTTCGTTAACATTAGGCATTCGCAAGAAAACGGTTCCGAGCACGCGGTGTCATGGTGATTTCTTGCGTGCGACGGTGTTCCTGGCGGGTACGTCCAGACTGTTTTGCATTAAAGTGGTTGCGACCTGCCTTGCGTGCAATAAGCTTGCCGGTTTTGGTAACCTTAATGCGCTTCGTGTAGGATTTATTTGTCTTTATCATAGTAGTGTGTGATTGAAGGTAGTGTACTACCCATTTTTTTGCTTTCCTGTGACGCGCTCCAGTGTGGTACTGAAACCCTTAGGACTCTTCTTAATCTCGTCGGCTATTTTATACTCGGCTGGGATGATTTTCAAGAACCGCTCGAGTCGTTCTTTGAGGAATGTTTCCTCCATGTACTTATAGCGACCCCAGAGGAAGAGATCTATCTTGACGCGATGTCCTTCTCCGAGCCACTCTGCCACACGTTTTGCCTTGAGGTTGAGGTCATGATCGCCTGTGCCAATCTTTACCTGAACACTCTTGGTCTCTGTTACATGCGATTTTGCTTTTACTTCCTTAGCTTTTTTCTTGATTTCGTACTGATACTTACCATAGTCCATTATCTTTGCAACGGGGGGCTCCGCAGTTGGGGATATTTCAATAAGGTCGAGGTTTGCTTCTTCGGCTATTTTGAGTGCATCTCCTGTGCTAATAACACCGAGGTTTTCACCCGCAACGCCAATGACACGAAGCTCTTTCGCTCGTATTGATTGGTTGATTCGTACCGTATGTGTATCTTTCAAGGTTTTAAACGCTATGTAAAAAGAGAGCGCTCGCTCCCTTTATGTGCCGAGTAATGTACCATAAAGTCTTATAATGAGCAATACTCCTAGCTCGTTACAAGCGCTTCAATAAGATAGAGCGCAATGAAGAGCGCAATGGCGATAAAGAGTGCTTTCATATACGAACAGTATAACACAGAAACGGGTAAACCTCGCAAATCACAGAAGTACTCCTTTGCATGAAGGAATAGGGTGTTATACTAATGACACTATGCCTCGAGTAAGTAAAAAAGTTGAACAGGTAGTGACCGTTGAGCGCAGAGAGCGTCGGATAACCCCAGCGTTTATTGCGGGGCTTACAGCACTGACGCTCGTTGTGATAGGTGGAGCTGTCTTTCTGGGGCGATCAGACAGCGGTGCAATCAACGTCTCTGCTACTATCGGTGAAGCAAATCAGGTTGCATCACAAAATGGAGGCGAACAGGTTCCAACTATAAACCAAACATTCCAAGATCTACCCAATGGAGGTCTTGTCCCAGCGGAAAATCAACAAGCTCCAGTACCCGAACCAGAACCTCAAAATACAAGTACCACGACTGATACCGTAGCAACATCTACACCTGCAGATGGAGTTTCGGATACACAGGGAGGAGATGCGAATACGAATGAAGCAGGAGGAGAAGTACCAGAAGGAACCACTCCAACAGAAACTACCCCAAGCGAAACAACCCCTCAATAAATGTTATACAGATACCGTCGGGGATTACGACGGTTTTTTGTATGTGTCTAGGGTATAATGCTCAATATGTATACTCAAATCGATACGTTTTTGCGTGCAGCGAATTATCTCTCTGCAGTGCAGATTTATTTAAAAGATAATTTTTTACTCGAAGAACCACTCAAGCCAGAGCATATCAAAGAGCGACTGCTTGGCCACTGGGGTACGTGCCCTGGTATCAATTTCGTGTATGCGCACATGAATCGTGTCATCAAAGCGCATGATGTGGAAATGATGTTTGTACTCGGTCCTGGACACGGGTTCCCCGCAATCCAATCGAACCTCTTTCTCGAAGGCACTCTTTCGAAATATTACAGCGAGGTGACGCGCAATCGCGCGGGTATCAACTACATGGCGAAACAGTTCAGTTGGCCGTATGGCTTTCCAAGTCACAGCAACCCCGGTGCACCAGGGGTTATTCTCGAAGGTGGTGAGCTCGGGTATTCACTTTCAACTTCCTATGGTGCCATTCTCGATAATCCGAATCTCATTGTGACGTGTTTGGTTGGGGACGGCGAAGCAGAAACCGGCCCTACTGCAACAGCATGGCACCTCAACAAACTCGTTGATCCTGCGACAAACGGTGCAGTGCTCCCGATACTCCATTTGAATGGATACAAGATTTCTGGACCGACGTTCATGGGTCGTATGAGTGATGAGGATTTGCTCAGTCTCTTTCGTGGGTATGGATACGAACCACACATTGTCGATGCGTATACCGAAAGCGATGTGCATGCGCGCATGAGCTGGGTACTCGATCATGCCATTAATCGTATTCGCAGTATCCAAGACGCCGCACGGAATGGCGTTGCTGAAGAACCACCACGGTTCCCCATGGTTATTTTCCGTTCACCGAAGGGGTGGGGGAGTGTCCATGAGAGCAAGGGGAAGCGCCTCGAAGATAACTGTCTCTCACACCAAGTTATTCTTGATGCAGCACGCACCGATGCAGAAGAATTGAGTGCACTCGAAGGATGGCTCCGTTCATATCGTTTCCAAGAACTGTTTGATGGGAAGAAATTCCATGAGGATATCGAAGCACTCATTCCTGCGGAACATCGTCGCATGGGTGACAATAAACACACCATGGGTGGCGAGCCATACTATACACCACTCATTCTTCCTGATGTTGCGGAGTTTGCAAATGTGCACACGGCACGACCTGAAGGAGGTGCATGTGCAGATGAGAGTAGTATGCAGGCAATAGGAAAATTTCTTGCTTCAGTGCTTCGCAAGAACGAAGACACGCGCAATTTGCGTATCTTTTCACCTGACGAGACGTACTCCAACAAGATAGACACAGTTTTTGAAGCAACCAAACGTGCATTTGTGCTCCCCCATCGGGAGTGGGACCGCGATATGGCACGCGATGGGCGTGTCATGGAGATGCTCTCAGAGCATAGTCTTCAGGGGCTCATGCAGGGGTACGTACTTACAGGACGCCATGCAATTTTTGCCTCATATGAGGCCTTTATGCAGATAGTCGCAAGTATGGCTGACCAGTACGCAAAATTCTTGAGTGTAGCGAGAAGAATACCATGGCGCGGTGATGTACCTTCACTCAACTACATTCTCACATCGGGAGCGTGGCGACAGGAACACAATGGCTTTTCACACCAAAATCCGGGCTTTATCGATGACATGCTCCAGCGACAAGGGCACTTCGTCAATGTGTATTTTCCTTCAGACATGAATACGGCACTTCGGGTGATGGAACGCTCACTTGCATCAAAGAATGAAATGAACATTTTAGTGCTCGAAAAACGTCCAGTACCGTGCTGGCGCACGCTCGATGAAGCAACACATGACGTTGAGGAGGGTATTGCGGTGTGGCATTTCGCGAGTGACAAAGACCCGCACATTGTCTTTTCAGCAGCGGGAGACTACCTCACCAAAGAAACACTCGCTGCTATTACGGTCGTCCGTGAAGAAATTCCTGATATGCGTATGCGTTTTGTGAATATTGTGTCACTCTCTGCAAATGGTCTTGGCAACACCACCTCGCGTGTTGTGCCACACGATATGGACTATTACTTCACGAACGACAAGCACGTCATCATCAACTTCCATGGGTATCCACAGACCATCAAACAAATCCTTTTTGACTATGGTTCTGAAGCGACTCGCTTCACGGTGCACGGATATGAAGAGCATGGTTCTACCACTACCGTATTTGATATGTTCGTGCGCAACCGCACCGACCGCTATCACCTCGCCATGGAGGCATTTGCAGTTGCAGAAGAGGAAGGGCTCATTACTGTAAAGCAACGCGACGAGCTCACTCAGAAGTACGAAGACAAACTCACCGCACACCGTGCATTTGTTATCGAAAACGGTGTTGATCCAGACGAAATAAATAATTGGGTATGGACACCACGCTCGTCATAAACCCAGGGAGTTCTTCAAAGAAATACGCTCTTTTTCAAGGAGGGAAAGAGGTATTTTCAGCACTCTATGAACGCACAGGAGATGGTTTTGGCCGATGTGTCGAAGTAAACGGTACTCGCCAGCGGTGTGAAGGAGCGACCGCACCACAGTATGAGGAAGGACTGCATGATGCGCTCACACTTGCCCAGACAGAAAAAGTTATAACAGATACAAAGTCCATCACTCGGGTGGGTATCCGCATTGTTGCACCGAGTACGTACTTTACGAAACACCGTGTTGTCGATGAGGGGTATATGAAGCGACTCTCTGCGCTCGCCACTGCCGCACCGCTCCATATCCCCCACCAACTCTCAGAGTTGAAAAAGATACAGGCCACACTTCCAAAAACGTGTATCATCGGTGTTTCTGATAGTGCATTTCATACCACAATGCCTGCGCATGCGCGTCAGTATAGTATTCCGAAAGGAGATACCACTGCATTTGATATCTACCGCTTCGGATACCATGGACTTTCTGTTGCATCCATAGTTCGCCAGGTTGCTCAGGTTGAAAAAAAGATGCCAGCACGTATGATCGTGTGTCACATTGGAAGTGGGATGAGTGTTACGGCACTCAAAGACGGCAAAAGCATTGAGACAAGTATGGGTTTTGCACCGACATCGGGACTGATGATGGGCGCGCGAGCGGGTGAAGTAGACCCTGCAGCGCTTATTTACCTCTTTAAGCAGTATGGTGAAAATATTGAAAAGACAGAGCTTGCGGTGAGTCAGCTTGGTGGACTGAAGGGTATGCTCGGCAATAGTGATCTTCGTGTGGCCCTCGATAGATATGTACGCAAAGACCCCGATGCGCTCATTGCTGTTTCGATGTATTTTGAAGGTATTCGAAAAGCAATCGGAGCGTATACCGCAGTCCTTGGAGGTCTCGATATGCTCGTACTCACCGGTACAGCACCTGAGCGCAATGCGCAGGTGCGGGCACTCATTACGGAGCGTTTTGCGTACCTCGGTATACAGATAAGCGAGCGTGCAAACGACGAACTCACCAGTAAGGGAGGAGTATTGAGTGCACCAAAAAGTCCCGTCGTGGTTCGTGTAGCGCACACGGAGGAAATAGCTGAAATCGCAGCGGTTACTGCAGTTTTGTAGCTTTACGCTCTTTTTTCACACCACACGACCTGCACCTGCAACCGTGCGGGGCAATGTATTCGGCGATGTACGTCTTACCGTAGTCGTACGTTATCTCTTCTCCGGGGAGTATTTTTTTCTTTGCAATGATACGTATTTTTCCTTCGTCTTCATCAGTTTCCGCCTCAGCGTTTGGTGTGCATGAGTGATTGATATACCGGGCAATGTTTTCGCGACCTTTTCCATCAATGACGACCGTATCGGAAAGGATAAAAAGATATTTCCCCCTCCGTCTGTCCGCTTCATCGTGGGTAATTTTTTCACCAGTGTATTCAATAATAAAATCATCACGCACGAAGGATTGTGTGGCAAAAAGCCCAAGGCCGGCACTCGATCGCTTCACAGCGTACGGAAAGTCTGTTTTTTTCATACCCAAGGAGTATATCAAAAATCAATCACATTGGGTTTTTCACACTGTGCATGATTGCGCTCTGGATGAAATAAAACCTGCTATGATATAGGGATGCATACGTATTCGGCGACGTCCGCGTTCACCATAGCAGGAATGACTGGCGGGGCTCTTTTGGGCGTTGTGTTTGTTATCTGGAAAAGTATTGGGATTACTCCTCAAATGTACCCATTTCTTTTTCTTGCAACACTTCTCTTTAGTATTGCGCTTATTTCGGTGAGTGTGTATCAAGCACTTCGTATATACGAGAGTGCACATACACTCGCTCAAGGTATCACGAAGGAGATGATTATTCATTCCCGTGAACTATTCGCAGAACTGTATCGCAATAGTCCGGTACCCTATTTGCTCATTGATACGACAGGTGTCGTCGAGTCAGCAAATTTTTCTGCAGCACGACTTTTTAATATCGAAGTGAGTGAACTAGAAGGAGTCGACATTTTTCGCGCAATTGAGGGAGATGATGAACAAAAAATGTCACTCATCCCCGAATACTTTAAAGAGGGAAGGTTTGTCAATGATATTGAGTCGCACATAAAGCGTTCTGATGGACTTATACGCTATGTGATGCTCTCACTTTTTTCCTTTACTGATCCCGATGGAAGACGAAAGGGACTCATGACACTTGTCGACATTACAAAACAAAAGCAAGTCGATAAAGCAAAGACAGAATTTGTTTCACTCGCCTCACATCAGTTGCGCACGCCGGTCTCTGCAATGCGGTGGAACCTTGAATTACTCACCACAATGGGTGGGGATACACTGAATGATATACAGAAAGGATATGTACAGAAATTAAGTAATAGTTTGGAGCGAATGGGGGCGCTTGTTGATGATTTCCTTAATGTATCCAAGCTCGAGCTTGGCACACTCGCGGTGAAGCGCTCGACCTTTAATTTGAAGCAATTTTTTGAATTAATTCTCGATGAGTACCGTGCGTATGCTACTGAGCGAGGAGTAACACTGGAAACAAATTGGGATGCAGAGATGGGAGAATATGATTCAGACTCGCACCTTCTCAATATGGCGGTGAGTAACCTTCTCGGAAATGCGATCAAGTATACGCCACAGGGAGGTACTGCACGTGCGTATGCTGAGATGCGTGGTGATGCGTTCGTTATTACGATTGCTGACACCGGTATCGGTATTCCGGTCGCAGACCAAGACATGATTTTTTCAAAGCTTTTCCGTGCATCAAATGCTCAAGAGCATGGAGTTGAGGGTACTGGTCTTGGGCTCTATGTGGTGAAAGAAGCGATACGACTCCTTGGAGGCACAATATCGTTTGAGTCAACCGAAGGGAAGGGAACAACATTCACGGTGGTGTTGCCAAAATAAGAACTTGACGTACCATTGTATCTATTCACAGTAAATATAATCACATGGAAAAAACATCTAAAAAAATCCTTATCATGGAAGATAATACAGACCTTCGCGAAACATTAAAAACAATGTTTTTCTCTGATGAGTATGATGTACATACCGCATCTGATGGAGAGGAAGGACTTCATATTGCACTCACGGAGAAGCCCGACATTATTCTTCTCGATGTACTCATGCCCAAGATGGACGGGGTCACGGTGCTCAAAAATCTCCGCGCAGACGCGTGGGGGAAAACAGCGAGAGTTATTGTCCTTACCGCGCTCGATGACTTTGAAAAAATCTCTGAGATACTCGTAGCAGGTGGTGATGAATATATTGTAAAAACAGACGTTGCATTTACGACGATTGCACAAAAAGTGAAGGAAAAGCTGGCAGTTTAAAAGTTTTCTCAGAATCGGTTTACAATAATTAAAAAAGAAATCATGAACACCTCACCCAAGAGCATTCTCATAGTAGAAGACGAGCCCGACCTACGCGAAGCACTCAAGACGGTTTTTACGTACGAAGGATTTACCGTCCATACCGCCCCTGATGGAGAGGAGGGTCTCAAAACCGCGTTCGCGCATAAGCCCGACATCATGCTCCTCGATGTGCTCATGCCGAAGAAAGACGGTGTGACGGTACTCAAAGAGTTGCGCGCCGATACGTGGGGGAAAGGGGTGAAAGTGATTGTGCTCACTGCCCTCGACGACCTCGAAAAAGTGGCTGAGATAATCTCTGCGGGAGGAGATGATTACATTGTGAAATCGAACATCACCCTGAGTGCGATTGCGCAGAAGGTGAAGGAGAAATTGGCGTCATAGGGCTAGATAAGAAAAAGCACTGATATAATTAAAAAACCGCGGCGCGAGCCACGGTTTTTGTTTTGTCGGGCTTATGCCAGTCCGACGAACATCTTGAAGGAGTCCCACATGTTTACCCGTGGGATACCAAACTTATCCGCGAACTTACACGAATATGCGCCCATGAAAGGATTGCCTCCTCGCCAATACTCCTTGACAATATCTTTGGCATCAAAGGGTACGCCATGTCGGATGAGACTATTGATGATGTAATCGGTTGTCTCTGGTCCTGGCAGGGTCGTGAGGAGACGCCTCCTGAAAGCGCGGAGGTCACCAAAAAGTGATGAAAGTGGCTCAATTTGCTTTACTTGCCACTCCTCGAGGCGTCCACGACTTGCGAGAATGATTGCGCTACTCAAGGCGAGTTCGTTGAGTTCATTCACGTCACTCAGTACACTGAACGCTCGCCAGCACTTGATGATGTCGCCATCCAGAACCGGGAAGAAACCTCGTGTGGACGGTTCATCGACATTGTAAAAGCCGATACCGATGCGACCATCCTTCCCAGTTTTCGTGATGCCGATGTAGATACAAGTACGGACAACATTCTCCGTGCCAATCAAAATTACTTCGTCAAGAATCTTGGTGGTTGCAAAGGGAGACAATCTATTGCCATCCATGGGTATTCCCTCCAATGTGAAAAGATCCAATCAATATTATACAACATAATTTAAATATGTGCAACCTACTCAGCAACAGTTTCCTCTGAACCATTTTTCATCTGTTCGAGACGCCACTCGGGGTATCCCAAATGCTGTTTCTTTTGGGTATCGAGGTATGACGCAATGAATTCATAATTCTTGCGGTTGTCTTCATTCTCGAGGCTGTATAGGGAGGCGGTAGCCGTGTCATTCAAGGCATCCGCAATCCAGAGGTACGCGATGTAGTTGTCGATGACGCCATTTTTTGCGTGCACTGCGAGCACTTTGAGCGCTTCGAGTGGCGTCTTTCCGCTCTTATAGTGGCGGGAATTCGATATTGCATTCTCCACATCCGCGAGATGGATGATGTCCGCCAAGTCGACGCTCACCTGCAGTGTGCCGATT
>CAZNWG010000014.1:9838-18576 GCA_964576905.1 uncultured Candidatus Saccharibacteria bacterium | reverse complement strand
AATAAAAAAAGCCCGTGGGATCGGCTGCCGACTGTGGTGGTGGTCGGCGCCCGATCCGACGGGCTTTGTTTGTGGGGTGGTCTGAGTCATGGTGGAACATTAGGTTCCAGTGGATGAGCTAAGTAGCTCAATTCCTAAGTATGACTCTTTTAGTTAGTTTTGGTGATTCTTGTCTGAATCATGTAATTCAGTGCTTTCCTCACCAGTGTGATGTACTTAGAGTTTTGGCTATTCGCGTTTGAACCGAATCAAGGAGTCGATTATTCAACTACTTGATTCGGCTCAATCGTTTTCACCTTTTGGAGGTATTAACTCAATTTTATAATGTGCTCTTTAAGGGGTATCTCTCCTGTGAGAGTTACCTGCTCGCCCTTTCTGGGCCTACTCATATACTATGTCCTTTATAATTTTGTGTAAAGGACATGCCTGTGCATAACTGTTGATAACTTATTTTGTTATGTCCTTTATAAAAGACACTTTTTTAAAAACCTATTTGAGCTTTATATTTACTCATATTTTTCTGAATTCAATTCCATTATTGACAAAATTGAATTCAATGTGATTATAAATTAACCACTTTACAACTCCAGACCCATTTCAATTGAAATAGGGCAGTGATCACTTCCCAATATTTCTGAATGTATCTGAGCTCGTCGTATCAATGGGGTTAGTGCCTTGGATGTCATAATGTAATCAATTCTCCAACCCACATTTCGTTCACGTGCACCACCCCAGTGTGACCACCAAGTGTAGTGTCCGTTCCCTTGTGTGAATATTCTAAAGGTATCCACAAAGCCCGCGTCAATCATTGCCGAAACTCCCGCTCGCTCCTCGGTGGTAAAACCTTTGTTGCCGACATTTTCTTTTGGTCGAGCGAGGTCATCTTCGGTATGTGCCACATTGAGGTCGCCACAAAAAATGACTGGCTTCTGCTTCTCAAGTTCTTTCATATATTCTAAGAATGCAGGGTCCCAGTTTTTGTGTCGCATGGGAATGCGTGAAAGATCGTCTTTTGCATTTGGAGTATACACGCTTGTGACAAAAAACGGCTCAAATTCGAGTGTAATAATCCTCCCCTCTTTTGAAGTGTCTCCGTATTGGTCAGAAAGAGCGTATGTATTCATTATTTTTTCTGGGAAACCTTGCAGAATGTCTATTGGTGCGTGTTTTGTAAAAATGGCAGTGCCTGAGTACCCTTTTTTCTCTGCAGAACACCAATATTCCTCATATTGTGGAAAATCGACTTCAATTTGATGGTCAAAGGCTTTTGTCTCTTGTAAGCACAGTATATCGGGGTCATACGCATCAAGAAATCGCTTAAAATCTCCTTTTTTTATCACTGCGCGAATACCGTTCACATTCCACGAGAAAATTTTCATGCATACAGTGTACCAAGTTGCACAAAAACAGCGAGCACACGCTCGCTGTTTTTGTGCACGGGTGAGTGCATTTAATCAAACTGTGCGAGCATGAGATACTCCGCCGGAGCACGATCATCAGTGAGCGTGAGCTCATGTTCCTTATCAAAATACCAGAGGGGGACCTCAATATCCCCCACACGCACCGCCTCTGTACTGTATGTTGGAAAAACCGTTTGATCCTCAATATCAATCGGTGTATTCCCATTGCGTGCAATGTACACAATGTTTTGCTGTATTTTTGAATCATTAGGGTGGAATGCGTACACTTTGAGGTTTGGGAAGACGCTCTCCATTGTGCGAACGAGCGAGCCGGTGAAGGTGGGGGCCTCTCCTCCCAGGATTCCAACGCTATTGAGTATAAAAACGCCCTCCGGTTTCAAACTCTTCTGTAACTCAAGAAAAAACTCACGTGTGATGAGGTGTGCGGGGACACTATAATCGGTGATAAATGCATCTCCAAAAATGACATCGTAGGTTGTGGTGCTCTCTGACAGGAACACACGTCCATCTTGGGTATACGTATGGATGCGTGACCAATCGTGAACATCAAAATACGTTTCTGCAAGTTTCGAAAGCGATGGTTCTATTTCGGTAATGTCGATGTTTATATCCTTATTTCGAGCAACGAGTGTTCTCGGAATACTGTACGACCCCGCACCAATCAGATAAAAATCTTTGGCGTTAGGCACGAGAAAGGGATACAGTTCAACAAAATGCGCGTACCCATAGAGCAGATCATATGAATTCATATCAACCGCCGATGAGGGGTTGGTATCCTGTTTGAGCACGCGTACCGTGTGTCCATTGAAATTACGCTCGTACACGAGAATGTGGCTGTATATACCCTCACCGTCATACACAATGGAATATGCCAAAGATACTGGGGTTACTCGAGCGAGCGCAAAAAAGAGTGTACCAAACAGCAGTACACCGAGTATAAAGTATGTTGAATTTGCTACAATACGGTAGGGAAAAGGCATTGGCTCATACGGTATATATCTCGTTCCATATACTCCCACAATTCCAAGACAAATGAGCATACTTGCCGTACTTATAATACTCATTGATACCCCTAAAAAAGGAACGAGGACGAATCCTGTAAGGATACTTCCCACAATACTTCCCACAGTACCCCAGAGGAATGTTCTCCCAACCACAGTTCCAACTTGATCGGTATCACTGCTCATAACCTGAAGTTTTATAACAAATGGGGATACTATGCCGAGCAAAAATGCAGGTACAAAGAAGAGGAGAAGCCCGACCACCAGTGGTCCTACGATCATTGCTATTTTCATAAGTGACTCGCCCATGTTCGGCATAATCCAAAGTGCTAACCATTCAGAAGCAAGGAGTACAACGCCACTTATAGCAATAAAACCGAAAAGCAGTCGGTGGTAGGGAAATCTATCCGATACTCTACCACCATACGAGTACCCTGCACTCAAGGCACCAAGAATAACAGTGAGAACGCTTGAAAGTACAAGGAGTGATGCACCGAAGTGAGGTGCAAGTATACGAACTGCCACCACCTCAATAACAAGTACAGCTGCTCCCGTGAGAAACACTGTTGCATAGAGGCACTGTCGAAGATATTTTTTCATGTTTCCCACTATAGCAAGTAAGGTTTCTTTTTCTATATTGCGTATATGACCAAACTGTGTGGAAAGGTTGATTTTATGAAACTGTGACGTGGTACGCTATAGAGAGAAGAGGGATTTAGTAATCTAATCCAAAGAGCATGGCAGAACATGTGACGCATAAAAAGGATAAAAAGAAGCCGAAGAAGACAACCAAGAAATAAGTGAAAGCACCCGCCACAAAGTGGCGGGTGCTTTCACACTTGCTCAAAATACGCTAGTCTACTGTGTATATGGCAAAAGAGGCAGGAATCGTCACCTTCAGTGATGTCACATTTGAATATACGCACAATAAACCGATTCTTATCGGAGCAAACTTTGTTATTCGAAAAGGAGCAAAGCTCACACTTATGGGGCAAAATGGCGCTGGAAAGAGCACTATCTTTGGGCTCATCACCGGAACATACCACGCGAACGATGGTGACGTGAACATCATCCCGCGCACCACAATCGCGCTTTCGCGACAGGTAATTCCTCGTGATGAACTTGACCTCACTGTTCGTGACTTTTTCCAAAAGTGCTTTGCCGAAAAAGTATACGATATCGACCCAAAAATTGATGCGATTCTTGAAGTCGTCAATCTCTCGGCACCACATGACCGTATTGTCCGCTCATTTTCGGGTGGTCAGCAGGCCCGCCTCCTCCTCGCTTCTGCGCTCATTCAGAACCCAGACCTC
The DNA here is from genome assembly GCA_964576905.1 of uncultured Candidatus Saccharibacteria bacterium. Taxonomy (GTDB): domain Bacteria; phylum Patescibacteriota; class Minisyncoccia; order Phycocordibacterales; family UBA918; genus Damh-18. Next base: position 14,841 of record CAZNWG010000014.1, on the reverse strand, counting down.
CTCCTCCTCGACGAACCCACCAACAACCTCGACGTGGAGGGCATTGCACACCTCACTGAATTTTTGAAATCATACGCAAAAACAGTCGTGGTCATCTCTCACGATGCTGATTTCCTCAACTCCTTCACCGAGGGAGTGCTCTACCTCGATGTCCGCACGCACCTGATTGAACAATATGATGGGAACTACCACACTGTGGTCCGTGAAATTGCCGCGCGCATTGAGAAAGAAAACCGCAAAAATGCGCAGTACGCAAAAGAAATTCAAGCAAACAAAGAAAAAGCCAACTTTTTTTCACATAAGGGAGGTAAAATGCGCCTTGTAGCAAAAAAATTACGTGAGGAAGTAGAAGAATACGAGGAAAACAAAGTTGATGTGCGCAAGGAAGACAGGACCATTCGCCCGTTCACCATTGAGATTCCCGACGAACTTCCACCGAAGATACTCACCATTTCGTCGTATTCGGTTATCAAAAATCACACCCCCGTAGAGAAGAAGTGTGACATCACGCTCAGCAAAAAGTACCATCTCCAGCTCGTGGGCCCGAATGGCATCGGAAAGAGCACACTCCTCGAATCACTCGCGTCCGGGCACGCAAAAGGTGAGACGGTCGCACCTCAGGTAAAAATCGGCTACTACCGACAAGATTTTTCGACACTCAACTTTGATGACACGGTCTTCAACTCACTCATGTCGGTCATGGAGAAAAAAATTGAAGAAAATATGCGCTCTGTCGCTGCAGGGTTCCTCCTTGGGAGTGATGCCATGCGTACCAAAATCGGCAATCTCTCAGAAGGGCAAAAAGGCCTCGTCGCATTCACACAACTCGTCCTCATGAAACCAGGACTTCTCATCCTCGATGAACCGACCAACCACATCAACTTCCGTCACCTTCCCATCATCGCTGATGCACTCAACAAATACGAAGGCGCCATGATTCTCGTCTCCCACGTCCCCGACTTCGTCGAAAAGATTCGCATCGACGAAGTGTTGGATTTGGGGAAGAGGTAGTCCACCACCAATTCTTTACAACCATCATTTTTGATATATTATATACCTAAAGTATATGATTACATTCGAACTCAAAAATATAAATAATAGGCCATTTTATTACCTTACTGAGCAAATTCGTATTGGTCATACTTACAAAAAAATTCAGGTGTTTGTGGGTAAAAATATCCCTACGGATACACACGCCCACTTCACCGCACTCATGAACAAAGAGCGTGCACTTCTCGCCACACAGTTACAGTTGCGCACATTTGCCACAAAGGACCAAGACACGCACACGCTTCTCCGAATTGAGGAAGCGAGACTTGCATGGAAATATTTTAAGGCGCAACTCACTGATTCGGAGTATAAAACACTTTTAAGAAAATTTGCCATCCAATTCACCTTTGAATCAAACGCTATTGAGGGAAGTAAACTCTCTCAAAATGAGGTATCCAGAATTGTTCTCCGGCAATATGTAAAGAAAAGTGTACCAAAAATTGAGATTCAGGAAGTCTTGAATGCAATTGAAGCTTTTGAATACATTTGTTCAGATACATTTACACTCAACCAGAAGTCTATTAAACACCTCCATGCAATGGTAACGCGAAACCTTGGCATACCAACCGGGTACAAAAGACACTCAATTATCGTCAACAACAAAGAGACCGTTGCCCCAAAGCATGTTCGCCTCGAACTCTCTAAACTCATTACGTGGTATACACACACGAAGAAAACGGAGCACCCATTTATACGTGCTGTTATCTTCCACAATCGTTTCGAGCACATTCACCCCTTTATCGATGGCAATGGCAGGGTTGGGCGGTTGCTTTTAAACGCAATGCTTCTCCGTGATGGATATGGTTTCATCTTGTTCCAAAATAAAAACAGACGGGCGTACATGAATGCACTGGACGCAGGCGATGAAGGTCGTCATAGAAAGATTATTATATTGAGTAAGGACGCATACAGAAAGACAATACGGGGCTTCACTTCTGTATAACAAACTTCACGTCCCTGATTTTGTGAAAAAAATTCGCATCGATGAGGTGCTGGATTTAGGGAGGAAATAATAAAAACACTGGTATGCTTCGTGCGCCAGTGTTTTTACTATCCATTGCACCCTTCCTAAAATATCCGTATTATCGTCATATGGAAAAACACATTACCTGCATCTATCACAAAGACTGCATCGATGGCACCTCTGCCGCCGCGGTGGTGCTTAAAAAGTTCCCCCACGCACAGACGTTTCCCCTCGCGCACAACTACACCCCCGAAGAAATTGATACCGTCCTCGATCTCACCGACACTTCAGCGCATATATACATTGTCGATACAACCGTCGGCCTTACTGAGTGTCTCACACGAGGACACCAGGTCACTATTATTGATCACCACATCAGTGAGCATACCCGTATAAACGACATCATGAGCCGATATGCCAATCTCGACTACATTTTTGATAATACAAAATCTGGAACATCGCTCGCATGGTCATATCTTTTTCCAGACACACCCGCTCCTGCACTCGTACCACATATTGAAGACAACGATCTCTGGAAAAAACAACTCGGGGAGAACACCGAACACATCACGAATTACCTGTCACTCTGGAATAACGACCCGCACGCTATTGTGCCACTTTTTGATGTTGCTCTGGGGGACATTGTGGAGAAGGGGAGAATGCTCACCACCTACGCGCGCACCATGGTGGGGCGTTACATACTCCTTGAACCGATTACGCTCCGCATCGGACAGCACGACGTCCTTGCATACAACATAACTGATTACCAATCTGCCTGTGGAAATGCGCTCGCGCACCAAAACGGAGGAGCGGTCGCACTCTACACAATCATGGGGAATGCGGTGAAGTTCAGCTTCCGCTCTCTGAGTACTCATGAGCCCTCAGCACTTGACCTCGCTACAGCACTTGGTGGCGGTGGGCACCGGAATGCGTCGGGAGCGAGCATTCCACTTTCAGATTTCATTTCCCGCATTCAACGTTAATTCAACATTCGCGATGTTTGTAGCCCTCGTATGTTGATTCGCATTACACCAAAAGCATGATACTCTATACGCACTATATGTTAATGTAACAAATTGTATCTATGGAAACGACACACGAAGAAAAAAATACTACGGCTCCTGAAGTCGTGACAACAGAAACTCCTGTTACGGGTGTACCGGGAACTGTTTCATCAGAATTACACACATCTGGGGTTTTACCACCTGAATCCGCCCCCCAGAGCAAAGCGCCATTGTATAAAAATCCACTGGTTATTGCTGGTCTGATTGCGCTCATCCTTGTCATTGGGGCGGGGTGGTACACCTACAGTGAAAAGACAGTGGCAGTAGTCAATGGCATAAAAATTACCGAGAGTGAATTCAATAAAAGTCTTGCTCTTCTTACCGAACAAAGCGCTGCACAAGGTGGCGATGCAACTGATCCTGCACTTCAAAAGGAAGTGCGCGATCAAGCACTCAATATTCTCATTGATAACACACTTATTCTCAGTGCAGCTGAAGAAGCGGGCATCACTATCGCAGACGAAGACATTCAAAAACGCTACGACGATCTTGTGACACAGCTTGGTTCTCAAGAGAACCTCGATACTAAACTTGCTGAAATGGAACTCACTGATAAAAAACTACGCCAAAATATACGAGAGCAACTTCTTGCTGATCGCTATATTGAGCAAGAGACAGATATAGAAAATATCAAAGCAAGCGATGAGGAAGTCCAAGCATTTTTGGATGGAGTAGTGCAAAATGGTGGAGAATTACCAGAAATTACCGATGAAATTCGTACCCAAATTAAATCACGAATTGTATCTCAAAAACAACAGGACATCGTTGCGAACCTACTGAAAAAGCTTCGCGAAGATGCTGATATTAAGATAAAGATCTAGGTTGTGTACCTCTGCAAAACCCCTCGGTTCAATTCTGAACCGAGGGGTTTTTGGTGCTTTCGTAAGAAATGGCTCTACCGTGCGTCAACGTGAGTAATGTACGAGAGATTTAGCACCTATACCGAAACAAAGCCACGTTTCCGCAAGATTGCGGGTTGGTCTCTTGTGATAATCGGCTTTATTGCCCTCGTCACTCCACTTACTCCGGGTGGGCTTCTTTTCTTCGTTGGACTCGAGCTTCTCGGGCTCCGTTTCATTGGTACTGAAAAACTGAAGCGGTTTCTCCAAAAGCGAAAGCCTGTTTCTCCTGTGGTATCTGTCACAAGTGAGGGGAGCGTACAATAGTATCTGGTGATATACTCTCTAGTATATGAAAACTCGTGCTTTTGTGCTCACTATTTTATCTATACTTATCGTAGTGACCCTTATTGTTGTGTTGGAAGTGAATAAACGAAGCTCAGTAACACCAAATCCAGAACCGGTTGCCTGCACCATGGACGCCATGGTGTGCCCCGACGGGAGTGCGGTGGGGCGTGTCGGGCCAAACTGCGAGTTTGCACCATGCCCTGAGCCGTCCCCCGAAAGTGACCTCATTCGCGTCACCGCTCCCGCTTCTCAGAGTGTCATCACCTCACCCATCACCATCACGGGGATGGCTCGGGGTACGTGGTTCTTCGAGGGGAGTTTTCCTGTTTCTATCGTCAACTGGGATGGGCTCATCGTTGGCGAGGGTGTTGCGACCGCACAGGGTGAATGGATGACCGAGGACTTCGTCCCATTCACAGCGAGTATCGCATACACCATTGACCAAGAGACCCCGTACAATCGCGGTGCGATAATTCTAAGGAAAGACAACCCTTCCGGTCTCCCCGAAAACGATGACTCAATGGAGGTACCCGTGATGTTTAGTGAAATTAAATAACACATATTTACTATCTGTAAGGGATGAGTTCCCTCAAAAAACCCGGCGCACTCAGTAATGTATATGGGTGCGCCGGTGTTTTGTCTGCGTTCCACAGCATTCCCTCTATAGATATGTTGGGTTTCGTAAACCCAACATATCTGTGTGTCGCACTTCTCAACTGCCCGAGGTCTTGCCTCGGG
>CAZNWG010000014.1:7149-9738 GCA_964576905.1 uncultured Candidatus Saccharibacteria bacterium | reverse complement strand
TTTTATTTTCTATCGGTAGTGTTGGTGATTCTGCACATTTAGTCGTAGATATCGTGATCGCCAATGGCAAGAAGGACAATCTCCGTTTCTGAAAGATACATATAGATAATTCTGATTTTGTAATTCACTGAGAAACTGTACCTACCCTTCAACACACCAGATAGCTTATGGGCTTTGAGCTGTGGATTTTCTGGGTCACTCTGAAAGAGTTTGATTTTCTCGAGAGCTTCTTCCTTAAGTTTGCGTTCCAACTTTTTGAACGTCCGTATGAAGTGCTTACTGAGAGCGACATCTACCATATATAGTATTTCTTAATCAATTTTCATGAGCAATTCATCTAAATCGCCACGGAGTACATTACCTTCTCGCACATCACGTTCTGCGAGCAAGACAGCGTTAATCGCCTCTTCTTCGGCAAGGCGCTCAAGCGCCTTTCGCATAACAGCGGCGCGACTTGCACCAGTCTTCTCCACCAATTCGTCGAGGTGTTGAATTAGTTTTGGGGTGAGAGGAACGGATATGGTAGACATAGTATATGGTGATAAATTAATATGATATTATCATACTATAATATCATATAATTGCAAGTGGCTCTTTACGCTCGTGAAAGTCATTCCCGCGAGTGGAACTTCTTGTGAACCCCAGTACCACACACGCATACTTCGTGTGGTTACGGGGCAGGTATCGCTTCGTCTTCAAGAATTTCTTTTTTTGTCGTGAAACCGTTTATGAATATCCCGCAGATGAGCATCGGTGACGTGGGTGTAGCTCTGCGTCGTGTCTTGTTTGAAAATTATATCATATAGATTTGCAAATATATGGTTTTCAAAACCATATATTTGACTTAATTTAAGGTGTCTGATACCATAAATTAATGAAATTTGATCGAATCCAGACAATTAGTCAATCCCTCGTTCCTGGGCGTGTGCTTGTTATTTATGGTCCACGCCGTGTTGGCAAGACAACCCTTCTCAATAACTATCTCTCAACGATCACTGATCAGAGTGTCTTTCTTGGTGTTGGGGATGACATGCGCATACGCGAACTATTTGCAACAGAGTCGCGAGAGAAACTTCTTGATTTTGCATCACGATACTCAACCATCGCCATTGATGAAGCACAGATGGTGAAATCGCTTGGTATTGGTGTCAAAATGATTATTGATGCGTATCCTGAAAAATCAATCATCCTAACAGGATCATCTTCGTTTGATCTTTCGTCCCAGATAGTCGAACCTCTTACAGGTCGGCACTACACGCTCACGCTCCTTCCGATTGCCCAAAGTGAGATTTCTGCATCGCGCTTTGAACTCGAATCCGCGCTGGAACATTATGTGCTGTATGGTGCATATCCGGAAGTGCTCCTCGCACCAGATAGTGCAATGCGTGAACGAATCCTCAATGAACTCGTCTCATCGTATTTGTACAAGGATGTCCTCGCGTTAGAAAAAATTAAATCTCCGGATACGCTTCGCGACATCGCGCGCATGATTGCATTTCAAATTGGACAAGAAGTTTCACACAATGAAATTGCGGTGGCACTCAAAATTGACGTTAAGACAGTGGGGAGGTACCTCGATCTTCTCGAAAAAATGTTTGTTATTTATCGCGTTCGCGGTTGGAGCAGAAACCTCCGAAACGAAATTAACAAAAAGGCGCGGTACTACTTTGTCGACAATGGTGTGCGCAACGCGGTTATCGGACAATTCTCAGCACTTGCACAGCGCAATGATGTCGGAGCACTGTGGGAAAATTTTGTTTTCATGGAGCTTCGTAAACAATCAATACTTCACCATCGACTTTTCGACTCCTTTTACTTTTGGCGCACCCACACAGGGGCGGAGGTTGACATCATTCGAGAGGCAAACGGAAAACTCGATGCGTTTGAGTGCAAGTGGAATAAGCGCGCATCTGCACCACGCCTATGGACAGAAACGTACCCTGATAGTTCTTTTGCAACGATTGACAAGCAAAACTATCTTGATTTTTTTCTAAATAAGTAGTGCTGGTACTACCCCCTCGAGTGGAATTTTTTGTGTATGTCACGGAGGTGTTTGTCGGTGACGTGGGTGTAGATTTGCGTGGTGGCGATATTGGCGTGGCCGAGGAGTGCTTGCACGGAGCGGAGGTCGGCGCCGTTGTGAAGGAGGTCGGTCGCGAAGCAGTGACGGAGTTTGTGTGGGGTGACTTTACGGGTAATACCCGCGATGGTTGCGTACCGCTTGATAATGCGCTGGACGCTCCGCGGTGTGAGGCGAAGGTCTTTATTTTTCACCTCATCAGACTTCGCATTTTTTCCATACTGAATAAACATCGCATCATCAAAATCTTTCCGCTCCTTGAGATACGCTCTGATTGCATCTCGCGCGGTGTCCGAGAGAAAGACGACGCGCACTTTGTCACCCTTCCCACGTACCGAAAATTCATCCCGACTTAAATCGACGTCCTCCTGAGAAAGCGCGCAGAGCTCGGACACACGGAGTCCGGTAGAGAAGAGGAGTTCGAGAATCGCTTTATCACGGAGTCCCGAGAGGGAAGCGAGGTCGGGTGCCTCAATGAGGCGCGTGAGTTCAGCCGAAGAGATGAGGTC
>CAZNWG010000014.1:0-7049 GCA_964576905.1 uncultured Candidatus Saccharibacteria bacterium | reverse complement strand
TAGTGGTCGTAATTCCGCACGGTCAAAATACTCCTTCCTTTTTCAATTTCGAGGTATTCAAGAAATTCACGTTTGAGCTCGGTGAGGGTCATACATACACTATATATGTATATGAGAGGGAAGTGTCGCACAATATAGTGGATAAGCCCACGTTATGGCAGGGGTTGCGCATTTTGTCAATCTGTGGTAGAGTAGTGACAACCTTCGCAGGTTAGATCTAACGCGCCGTGGGGCAACATCTACGCTCCATGACGCAATTTTTAAACACCATGCTTACAAAACGAAAGAAAGAGAACGCGATCAAGGATGTTCGCCGTCACGACGCTGACACTGGTTCACCAGAAGCACAGGTGGCAATTCTCACAAAGCAAATTGAGGAACTCTCGAAGCATCTCAAAAAGAATGCGAAAGATTTCCACTCACGCAGAGGTCTTCTTCAGATGGTTGCGGATCGTCGCACTCACCTCAAGTACCTCGAAAAGAATGATGAGAAGGCATACAAGTCCCTCATCAAGAAAATGGGACTCAAGAAATAAGAATGGAGGGTAAAATACGTGGACTCTTTTGTACAAAAGAGTCCGCGTATTTTCAAATGGGGGATACCTGCACAACAATCGTGGTATTATTGGCGGAGGGTTCGCACATTTTTTAAAAGTTTAACGCAGAATTTTTTATGGCAATAATCAAACATAAAGAACAGCGTGTCGCAATTTTTATTGACACGCAAAACCTCTACCACAGTGCAAAAAATATTTACCACGCAAAAGTGAATTTTGATGCGGTGGTGAAGGCGGCACTCGGTAATCGAAAGCTCGTACGCGCAATCGCGTATGTGGTTACGACAGAGAGTGGGGAAGAGCGTTCATTCTTCGAAGCGCTCGAAAAGATTGGCATCGAGGTCAAGACCAAAGACCTCCAGATATTCTTTGGCGGTGCAAAAAAAGCAGACTGGGATGTGGGCCTCGCGGTCGACGCTATTAAGCACTCTCAGAAAGTGGACGCGATTGTCCTTGCCTCAGGCGACGGAGACTTTGTACCACTCGTCGAGTACGTTCGTTCACAGGGATGTCAGGTGGAGTGTATTGCGTTTGGCAAGTCGAGCTCCTCTCGTCTCCGTGAGACGGTCGATGACTTCATCGACATGGACGAAACACCACAGCAATTTCTCATTGGACTCCGCGGAAATGTCCGACTCAAAAAATCACCGAAGCAACGAGTTGTCGGCACTGATACCGATGACGTGTAGGTAGAGCACGCTCTGTTCAATATTAAAAACACCCCGCGCAGACGTACGCCTGCGCGGGGTGTTTTTTATCTGCAGTTTTGCTACACTGGGCAGATTATCCAGGAGCGATGCAGATAGGTGAGTTTCAAGCAGTTGTTTGAAATTCAAAATCTGAGTCGCTCGTAAGTCACAACAAATATTGTATGGAGAAAAAATCGTACACAATCGATATAGAGGGAAAGACCCTCACCGCACAATTTACCAACCTCACCAATCAGGCGCACGGCTCGGTCTTAGTCAGTATGGGAGAAACGGTTGTCCTCGTCACCGCGGTCATGAGCACCCGCCCTGCAGAGAACATGTCGTACTTCCCGCTCTCGGTAGAGTTCGAGGAGAAGTTTTACGCAACGGGCCAAATTCTCGGAAGCCGTTTCCAGCGACGCGAGGGAAGACCGAGCGAAGGAGCTGTCCTCTCAGCGCGTGTCGTCGACCGCACCATTCGCCCAAACTTTAATCACGGGCTTCGCCATGAGATACAGGTTATCGTCACCGTCTTGAGTGCCGGAGGCGACGACCCCGACGTACTCGGCGTCATCGGTGCATCGCTCGCACTCGGCACTTCGGATATTCCGTGGGACGGACCTATCGGTGCGGTACGCATTGCGAAGCGTCGTGATACGGGAGAGATTATTATCAATCCACTCTACGCGGAGCGAGAAGCGGGAATTCTCTCCTACGAAGTACTCGCCTGTGGCAAGGACGGCTCTATCAACATGATTGAGACTGCAGGATTTGAAATCAGCGAAGCGGAGGTGGTCCATGCGCTCGAGCACGCGCTCGCCATCAATACGAAGCTCGAAGCATTCCAAAAAAACATCATCGCAGAGATTGGGAAAACGAAACGCGAAGTCGAACTTCCGCAACTTTCCGCAGAAGCAGTCGCGCTCTTCCAAACACACATTGCGCCGAAACTCAAAGAAACACTTTTCTCAAACCGAAGTGGCAAGGCGCACCTCTACGAGCTCAAGGAAGAGTGGTTTGTCCACATCAAGGCGGAGCTCCCCGATGAGCACCTCGGACTCGTGAGTGAGTACTTCGAGCACGCCGTTGATGACGTGCTCCACCATGGAGTCATCCACGATAAAGTCCGTCCCGATGGTCGCACCATGGATGAAGTCCGTCCACTCTTTGCACAAGCGGGAGGTATCTCACCTGCGCTTCACGGCTGTGGTATTTTCTACCGTGGCGAGACGCACGTCTTTTCTGCGCTCACCTTGGGTGGGCCCGATGACTCACAGATACTCGACTCGATAGAAGAGAATGGCACGAAGAAACACTTCATGCACCACTACAACTTCCCCCCATTTTCAGTTGGGGAAACAGGGCGCATTGGTGGTACCAACCGTCGCATGATTGGTCACGGTGCGCTCGCCGAGAAAGCACTCTTTGCGGTCATTCCCCCAAAGACAGAATTCCCGTACACCATTCGTCTCGTGTCGGAGACCATGGCATCGAACGGTTCCTCTTCAATGGGCTCGGTCTGTGCGTCGTCACTCGCACTCATGGATGGAGGGGTACCGATTCTTCGCCCCGTTGCCGGTATCGCTTCCGGCCTCATGATGGAATCGCACGATACCTACCAGCTCATCACCGATATCCAAGGACCAGAAGATGAGCACGGCGACATGGACTTCAAAGTGGCGGGTACCAAGGAAGGTATCACCGCAATGCAGATGGATGTGAAGGTGGGTGGTGTGCCAATTGCCATTCTCGCGCAAGCACTCGAAAAGGCGCGCGTTGCACGACTCCACATTCTCGAAACACTCGAAGCAGAAATCAGTGCACCGCGCCCCGACATCTCACCACGCGCGCCAAAGATTGTCGTCATGCAAATCAACCCCGACCAAATCGGTCTCGTCATCGGTGGGGGAGGAAAGACCATCAATGGTATCAAGGACGACACCGGTGTCGATGAAATCACCATCGAAGATGATGGTACCGTGTACATCACCGGTAAGGGTGACACGCCACTTATGGCACAAGCGCGTATCGCCGCACTCACGAAAGTGTATGTGGTCGGTGAGCGCATGGAAGCCGAGGTGACCCGTATCGCAACCTTTGGTGCATTTGCAAAAATGGACGCGCAGAACGAGGGGCTCATCCACATCTCAGAAATCGTATCGTGGCGACTCGAAAACCTCGACGGCATTTTGAAAGTGGGTGACCGAGTACCGGTCGTCGTCTCAAAAGTGGAAGACGGAAAAATTGGTCTCTCAATCAAGAAAGCTGACCCCGAGTGGGCAACCAAGAAGGGGCTCAAGGCACCTGAGAGGAAATAGATTATAAGGGGAGCGCGTCCACAGCATGGTGGACGCGCTCTTTTTATTTGTGCGATACTACTAGTAGTACGCATCTACACATGAACGACACTGCATCACAAAAATCTGATCTTGGCGTTGTCTTTACACAGCCACGGAACGAAGGCGGTAAGGAGTTAGAGACACATCATGATGAACACATAACTGCAAAATCTGCGAATACCAAGGAGTCACACTTGAGTAATCAGACTGATGTTTTTGATGTGAGTCGGGTCATTGCAAGTTCACACGGGGAAACGGGAACTATCGTGAGCGACAAGCATCGCCGTCGTCCCTCACTCGGGCAAAATCTGAGAGATGCGTTCCAAGAGTGGTGGGGAAAAGCACAAGCGAATATTGCAGAGAAGATGAAACTGATTGAACCCCTCATTGTTGAAAAAGGCCCAACGGTCACCAGTGCAACTGCCCGAAAAGAGACCATCAAGGAAGCGGCAAAAAATGCAACCATTGCTCCGCGAGATGATTCACATATCGTAATTCAGCAATTCCATACATTGAAGGGAGATATTGCACATGTTCAAAATGGAAATACGATTACGATTAAACCGCAAGAGAAAAAAACAGAAAAAGAAACGCGTGGTTCTTGGGCACATATCATACGCAACGAAAAAAATAACCCCTCTCCACTATCAAGTGCGATGCCCGATCTACGTGGAACGATGATTGCCCCCGACATCAATAAAAAAATACCAGCACGCATTGAAGAGTACATCCCTGTGGAACAAAAGAAGCACGTAGAGCCATCTGCAAAAATGCAAGCAACTCCTGTTTCACAGACACCTCCCACTCCGCCACAGGCACCGGTGTCGGTTCCTCCTCCAGCACCGAGCCCTCGTGTAGAGCGCGTTGTTCCTGTGCCGAGCGAAGTTGCTCCACAAGCCCCTACAAAATCTGTCCTTCCTACTCCTTTGCGTGAGGTCACTCCGCCTCCGCAGTCGGTTCCACCGGTACCTGTTTATAAGCCCGTACTCCAAACACAAAGAACGAAGGTGCAGACCACTACACCTTCAGTTGCTGAGAAACTGATTTCAATACTGCAAACGGAAAAAACTTCTGTTGAAACTCAGACAGTATCTGTTCCACAGACACCTCCCACTCCGCCACAGGCACCGGTGTCGGTTCCTCCTCCAGCACCGAGCCCTCGTGTAGAGCGCGTTGTTCCTGTGCCGAGCGAAGTTGCTCCACAAGCCCCTACAAAATCTGTCCTTCCTACTCCTTTGCGTGAGGTCACTCCGCCTCCGCAGTCGGTCAGACACGTACCTCCATCGATACGAGAAACCGTACCTCCAGCACCGAGCACTCCAGTAATCAGTGTTCTAGAAAAACCTACGCCACCACGGAGCACTGCAGAGGTGGCGCACGTGTCTACAATTCCAAATGAAAAACCTGTCTTCCACACGCCCGAAACAAACGTGCGTGATGTGGAGCAGACACGCGTGAAAGAACAGACGAGTAGTGCTCCGTCTCCCCGAAACGTTACCTCATCAGAAACACTCCACAAAATCCACGTTGTGCAACTACTCGTGAGTGCGGGTATCATACTCCTCGTCCTTGTTGGATACGGTGTGTATTCATTCATACAACGATTTGCAGAAGAGCGCGCAACACTCGTAACACGCGAACCTCTTTTTGTTGCTGAGCACGTAGTCCCTGTTTCCTTTACCGGGAGTACCGATGAATTTATACAGACGTTCACTTCGTCTATTGCCGAAGTTGGACCGCGCACGATTGCGATTGAACTGACAGAGGTACATGACAATAAAACGGAAATCCTTACTGCGGAAGCATTCCTCCGAGCTTTCAAAATGGGTGTCCCGAATACACTCCTCAAGGCCCTCGATCCAACCTTCATGCTCGGTGCCATTGTCACCACACAAGCAGAACCATTCCTCATTATTCGAACGTACAATTTTGATGTCCTCTTTGCGGGAATGCTCGCGTGGGAAAATACCCTTGCGCACGATCTTGCTCCATTCTTTGGTATCTCTACTCCTTCGGATACACACTTCAAAGATGCCGTACGTAACAACAGTTCTACTCGTATTCTTTTTGATGAAGTGGGAAATGAGGTACTCTTGTATTCTTTTGTAAATCAAAATACAGTCATTATCACCACTTCTGGGGAAGCTCTTTCGGCACTTATTGAGAAGTTTTAAGATATTTCCATATTTGCTATACTGTATGTATGGATACACATACATACAAAACGCAACTCGAAGAGATGCTCGTTGCCATAACGGCGGAACTAAAGACCGTCGGCATTCACAATCCTGAAAACCCCAGCGATTGGATTGCGGTGCCTGAAGAACTCGACGCTGAGGAGCCGGACCAGAATCTCGCTGCGGACGCCGTCGAAGCGTGGGACGAGCGGAACGCACTCGTCTCGGTACTCGAAGCGAGGTACAACGGCATCATGAGTGCGCTCGCGCGCATCGAAGCGGGGACATTCGGAGTGTGCGAGATATGCAATGCACCTATCGAAGAAAAACGTCTTGTGGTCAGTCCTTCCGCACGTACCTGCATGGCACATCGGGAAGATGAGGGGACGCTTGCATAAATAATTGGTATGGCAGTCGCACGCGTTTTTGGAGCACAACCATCACTCACGAGTGCTGATATTGTCACCGTTGAAACAGACCTCTCGCGAGGTCTGTTTGCGTTTTCGATTGTCGGGCTCGCATCTAAGTCAGTTGAAGAAGCGCGTGATCGTGTGAGTAGCGCAATTAAAAATTCCGGACTCACTTCACCGAAGAGTGAAAACCAAAAAGTAGTCATCTCACTCGCCCCCGCTGATTTAAAAAAAGACGGTCCACTCTTTGATCTTCCTATAGCAATTTCATACCTCATTGCATCAGGTGAAGTGCATGCTGATGTATCAAACGTACTGTTCATTGGAGAACTTTCACTCGACGGCATGCTCCAGCGCGCACGGGGAATTCTTCCGATTGTGCGCAAAGCAAAAGAGGTTGGTTTCACCGAGGTCATTGTCCCGTTTGAAAATACTACCGAGGCAGCACTCATTCCCGATATTCGTATCACCCCCGCACACACACTCACTGAAGTACTCCTCCACATTGATGAGAAACGTGACGGGCACGCGCGCATCGAAGAAGCCCCACTCACACAGATTGAAACGCTCTGGAGTGATGCGTCTGTTCGCTTTGAGGACATTCGCGGACAGGAATCAGCGAAGCGTGGGCTCATGATAGCTGCCGCCGGGAGGCACAACGTCATCATGGTGGGACCACCAGGGACAGGGAAGACCATGCTCGCGCGTGCATTTCAGGGGGTACTCCCCGCGCTCACACTCGAGGAGGCACTCGAGGTCACCTCGATTCACTCCGTCGCGGGCACGGGGGAGGGGATTTCACTCCGACCGCCTTTTCGGGCACCGCACCACACCGCATCCTTCACCGCACTCGTGGGAGGAGGTACCCACCCACGCC
>CAZNWG010000013.1:5398-19301 GCA_964576905.1 uncultured Candidatus Saccharibacteria bacterium | reverse complement strand
GTTGTATCGGTTGTATTATCGAGAGTACATTGCTCTTCCCACTCACGGAGACACTTTTGCTTCACCTCGCACCACGCGTATCCCGCAGACGGGATACACCCATGGACGTCAGCATCATTACCGACATGTTGTTCGTCTACATCTTTCTGTCGCACCACCGAATACCACGCCCCAATGAGTGCGCACAGTGCTATCAAAACACCTATCGCCACAATCTGTACCTTTTTCATACAAATGTAGTATACGCCTTATGGTAATGATTGGCACTGTGCTCGGGTTGTACGAAACATCTTCAGAGCACTATTCGATGTGTCATGATTTTCCGGATTGTGCGCGTACCTCTCGTTGTATCAGGGGAGATACATGGTGAGGTTTCCGTTCGTCAGTATTGTGTACACCATCGGATATGGTCGTAGGTGTATCATCTCGTATCAACAGCGGACTGTCTTTGAGACCGGACTTCTCGAGTACATTTCTTGCTCCTTCATATCTTCCCGATTGTCTCAATTCATGCGCTTCAATGATTGCCTCCTTCTGTTCATCGGTGATATCTGTTTCTCCCGCGAGGGCATAGTTATTAACTCCCAACATTCCAAAGAAAAGCACCGGAACCACGAGCAGTGCAAATTTTTGGTCGTGTGATAGTGTTTGCATGGTAGTGATGTTATACAGTACAGAAGCTTATTCTCCTGTACACCACTTAATACACAGGTACGCCCGAAATTATTTCATCAAGATTTCACCTACAGTGGCGATCAAATTCCCATACGGGGTTATGAATTCACCAAAGACAGGGAGTATGTGGCAGTGTGTGAAGCGGTGAGGTACCATGGCTCTTTTAGAGGTTGACTTACCATTTTTATGATGTATAGTGCTTTTGGACAATTCCATCAACCCTGTTCTGAGGAGCACACATGCTTACCCGTACATTCAAAATTCCGAGAGACATGAGTCCTGAAGAAGTTGCCGATATTTTCGCCGCTTATCGGCTTGGCGCTAGGGCTTTCCTCAGACGAGGTGCGCACAAACTTCCTGATGAACCACGGCCCTACGGCCCGTACCGTGATCCCAATGATGACATGCGTTGGCAACTCGATGGTTCAAATGATTTCTGGCTCATTTTCGATAGAGACGGTCGTGCTCGACTTGGGTGCCGTATTGAATATTACCTCAAAGAATGTAAATCGATGGTGCGCCTCTTCGAGCTCCAATATCCAGTGGTCGAATAGGACACATACGGTCCCGCTCTTTCTTCAACCAGCCCCGCGTGCATCGCGGGGTTTGTTTTTTATATAGACTATTTCAAAACCACCGCAGAGACATTGACTTTTTTAAAAAAAAGATGTACAGTTACCGTCTTAGTTTCTTTATATTTTGGACCCTATGATTCAATCAATTACAGGTTTTCTACAGAAAACCGTCGCTTTCTTTATGCCAGAGAGTACCCGCATGCGGGTTATTCGTATAGGAGGACTTGTTCTCGTACTTGGTGCGGTAGTCTTTGCTATCCGCGGTACGGACAAACCAACCGAAAATGTCACCGCTTCCCTTCCCTCCGTAACACTCGAGACCGTCGGAAATTTTGGCAGTCAGAGTACCTTCTCGGTAGTGGGCACCGTCCGCGCTGTCTCGGAGGCGAAACTGCAGGCGGAAGCAGGTGGTCGCATCACCGCGGTCAATGTGAAAATCGGTGACCGTGTATCGGGAGGAAGCATTCTTGGCTCGATAGAAAACGGCAGTGAGCGTGCGCAGTTGCTTCAGGCAGAGGCCGGCTATGAGTCTGCGCGTGCGAGCGCAGCAGTCAGTGAAATCTCTGTCGGCGACGCTGAAAATGCACTTCGTTCCGCAGAAAACAACGCTGTCACCACCTACCGTAATGCATACATTTCCACACATGACATTACGCTCAATACCGTAGATGTATTTTTCGGCAATCCCGAATCGCAAACTCCCGGAGTGCGCATCGGCTCTGAGGGTAGAGGAGAGTACCTCAATACGTCTCGCTATGCATTTGGAAAAACGCTTGCACTTTGGCAAAAAGAGAGTACTGCACTCACCACGGGTGCAGACCTTGATACAGCACTCACGACAGCAGAAGCACGCACGCGAGAGCTCATTGGTATCGTAGACGCGCTCGTCTACGCGGTAGGCAAAGCAGATAGTAGCGATGTCCTCAAAGACAAACTGGTGAGCGAGTATATGGGGGGGCTCAACAGTGCGCGCACATCACTGAATGGCACCCTGAGCGCAATCGCAAACGCAAAGACTGCTCTCACGAATGCCCGTGAAAATGTCCGCCGAGCAGAGATTGGTGGCACCGAAAATCCAGAACTCTCACTTGCCAACGCACAGGTGAAGCAAGCACTCGGAGCACTCCGAAGCGCACAGGTGAACTACGAGAAGACTCTCGTGCGCACACCTATCAGTGGTGTCGTGAATGCGCTCAACATCACGCAGGGTGAATACATCAGTATCGGCGCACAGACGGCGATAATTGCAAACAATGGCTCGCTTGAAATCAGTACCGCGCTCGGCGAAAAAGATCTTGCGCGTGTACGCATTGGCGACACGGTCTCAGTGAACAACACGGCGACCGGTACTATTACGCAAATTGCTCCCGCCATTGACCCAAGTACCGGAAAGAGCGAAGTGAAAATCAGCGTCGATGAATCGCTCTCACTCACAAACGGTAGTACCGTATCAATCGTATTTTCGGAAGACACACAAAAAGAAGAATCTACTGTCATTGTTGTCCCACTCAAGGCAATCAAGATGCTCGCATCGGGCTCGGTGGTATTTGGTGTCTCTGACGAAATGAAGCTTGTCGCGTATCCAGTGACTCTTGGAGCAATTCTCGGTGACTCAGTCGAAGTGACTGAAGGTATTACGAAAGAGAGTCGCATTATCACCGACGCACGTGGACGCAAGGAAGGTGACACGGTAACCGTAACGCAACAATAATATGCATTCACTTTGGTTTTTCTTTCTCCGAAAACGCGAGTTCAGCTTGCTCCTCATTACGGCGCTCGTGGGCATTGGACTCTATTCCCTCTTTGCGATTCCCAAGGAATCCGCACCGGAAGTCATCGTACCGATTGGTATCGTGACAACCATCTACCCGGGTGCATCAGCCCTCGATATCGAAGAGCTCATCACCAACAAGCTCGAGCGGGAGATAAGCAATGTCGACAACCTCGACTCACTGACCTCCACGTCGCGCGATGGTGCCTCTATCATTGTCGCCAATTTTGACGCGAGTGCCGACATTGACAAATCCATTCAGGATTTAAAAGATGCCGTCGATACTGCCAAACAAGACCTTCCCGACGATGCCACTGACCCACAGGTAAACAAGGTGGATTTTGCAAATCAGCCGATACTCCTGCTCTCAGTATCATCAGATTTGCCCGCACTTGAATTTACTGAACTGGCCGAGACGGTAGCAGATGAGTTTAAAAATGTGAGTGGTGTTTCTGATGTGACCATTGAGGGTACCCGCCCGCACCAGGTGCAGGTGTCGGTGCGAGAGTCTGCGCTCAATGCATACGGACTCACCTTGAGTGATGTCTCACGCGCACTCGGGCTTGCCAATCTCACGATGCCGGTCGGCACCGTCGTCACCGACGACATCGAGTACGCGGTGCGCTATGAAGGCAAGCTCACTGAAGTGAGCGAGATAGAAAATATCCCCGTCGGCATGAGAGGCAGTGTTCCCGTCTACGTGCGCGACGTCGCCACGGTCACAAATGGCGTCGAGCGGGAGACGAGTATTTCTCGCGTATCCATCGCAGGTGCGCCCGCGGAGTCTGCGTTCACGCTCTCAATCTTTAAGCGTGCGGGCGTGGATGTGACCGAGATGTCGGCCTCCGTCCTCGAAAAGATGGAAGCGATGCAGGCAGACGGGGGTCTCCTCGACTCCTCGCAGGTGCTCGTCGTGTACAATCAGGGAGAGAACGTTCGCAAAGACCTCTCCGACCTCGTCACGACTGGCTTTGAAACCGTAGTGCTCGTCATTCTCTGCCTCCTCCTCACGATTGGGTGGCGTGAGTCACTCGTCGCGGCACTCTCGATTCCGCTCTCTTTCGTGATTGCGTTTATCGGACTCTACGCATCGGGTAACACCATCAACTTCATCTCTCTCTTTTCCCTCATCCTTGCGGTGGGTATCTTGGTGGACTCGGGTATAGTGATTACCGAAGCGATACATACCCGTATGCAAAAGTTCGGAAGCGCAGATGAGGCAGCGAAAGCCGCTATCAAGGAGTACGCGTGGCCCCTCATCGGTGGCACGATGACGACCGTCGCGGTGTTTGCGCCACTCTTTTTCCTCTCGGGGATTGTGGGTGAATTCATCAAGTCGATTCCCTTCACCATCATCTTTGTACTCATCGCATCCATTATTGTGGCGCTCGGTATGGTGCCCCTCATTGCGGTCTACCTCACGAAGCACTCACATGCCAATCGTTTTGAAGCGATGCAGGAAGAGTACACGAAGCGCGCACAGGCATGGTACCGTGCGCACCTCATCAGCTTCCTCAAGAATACGCGCCTTCAGCGGTACTTCTTTGTCGCCTTGGGTGCTGGGTTCCTCCTCGTCTTCATTCTCCCCATAAGCGGACTGCTCAAGGTTATTTTCTTCCCTCCGGAGAATGTCGACTATGTGTTTGTAGAACTCGAGACTCGTCAGGGTACGACACTCAGCGAGACCGACCTCGCGCTCCGCACTGCAGAGGAGATGCTCTACGACAAAGGATACATCGAGTCATTCACCTCAACCGCAGGTGCTGGCTCATCGTTCACCGGTGAAGGCAAAAGTGGACAAAAGTTTGCGAACATAACCCTCAACCTGAAACCGGAACGCACTGAGTCAAGCGAGTACATTGCAAATGACCTCCGCGATACCCTTGACGTGATTCCAAATGTGAACGTGAAAGTCGCAGAGCAACAGAACGGTCCGCCAACGGGTGCGCCTATCACCATCAAGTTTATTGGGTCTGACCTAAACGAACTTGGACTTGCGGTGGAAAATGCGGGCAGACTCCTTGAGTCTATTACCGGCACACGTGATGTGACGTTGAGTACCAACAACAGCGCGACCGAACTCATCTTAGAAGTGGACAGGAACAAAGCAAGTTCAGCAGGTGTCTCGCCCGCAATGATTGGCGAAGTGCTCCGCTCTGCGGTGTATGGCGTCACTGCTACCACCATCACCCAAGATGGTGAGGATACTGATGTCATTGTAAAAATAGAAACGGACCCCAACGAGACCGACTTTTCGGCATCACCAAAGGTCACCCTCGATGCACTCCGCAATCTCACCATCATGAGTATGACTGGCAAGCCAGTACTGCTCGGGTCTGTGGTGCGTGAGCGCCTCGCGCCTGCAAATTCAAATATCGCGCACGAGGATGAAGAACGAATTGAGACCGTCTCTGCGTACACCAAAGACGGTATCACCTCGGCAGAGATTGTCGCTGAGTTTAAAGCAAAAGAGTCAGAGCTCGCACTTCCAGCGGGGGTACGCATTTCCTACGGTGGAGAGACCGAGGACATCAACAAATCCTTCACCGAGATGGGACTCGCATTCGTCGCGGGACTCGTCCTCATGCTCGCCATCCTTGTGCTTTCCTTCAACTCTATTCGCTACTCCATCTACCTCCTTCTCGCGGTACCACTTTCGCTCATTGGCGTCTTTGCGGGACTCACACTCACCGGGCAGGCACTTTCCTTTACCTCACTCCTCGGCGTCATCGCGCTCGCCGGTGTCATCATCAACCACGCCATCATCCTGCTCGACTCGATGATCCACTACCACAACCGCATGACCCCTTCAGAGTCGCTTCTCGACGTCGTCGCGGATGCGTCGGTATCGCGCTTGCGCCCCATCTTCCTCACCACCATCACGACTGTCGTGGGTATGATTCCCCTCTCCACCATCTCTGACTTCTGGAGTCCGCTCGCCTTCGCAATCATGTTTGGGCTCTCCTTTGCGATGATTCTCACCTTGGTACTCGTGCCGACGCTCTTCTATAGGAACGAGAAGAAGCGCGCAGAGAAAGCGGAATAACTTTAAATGGCAAAACACGCGCGCAAAACGCCCACCCACGGTGGGCGTTTTGCGCGCGTGTTCTATTGACTTCTTTAGCTCGATAGGGAAAACTATCTCCTTGGAACTGATCCTCATCGTACATTACTTACCACAGGAGGCTGTATGGCAAGTCCCGAAGAAATCCAATTCACCACTTGGGTGACCGAAAGGGCACGCTGGTTTTGTGAAGAGGTACTACTCCCCAATGCCCGCAGACTCGAGGGCGCCACTCTCGAAGAAAAGACCGCTACAGCGTTGCTTCTCCCCTTCCTCGTTCATTTGCGACTGTACGTCAAAGATGAACTGCACTATGAAGAGCTTTGTATTCGCTTTCGCGCGTATGTGGAATTTCCTTCCGAGTGCATTTCCAGTTTCCCGGAGGTCCACAAAGCAACGAATGCGACCGTCGTGAGCGAAGACAGTGCACGTGCGCTCCTCGTCTTGTTCATAAACATCATCCACGAACCCCGTGAGTTCACGTTTCGGACAAAAGACCTCTTTGACTGAAATTTGGTCATCACAACTCCGCGCTTTGCGCGGAGTTTTCTGTGGGCGAGCTTCGCTCGCCCACAGAAATGTGTATCAAAAAATTTGACGTACTTGTATCCACATGTTACGGTAACCGCTGATTTTTTCAACCAATAGTTTGTTCTTAACGTAACGAAAGGAAACTTGATGCCCTACGGAAGCAAAAAGGCACGTGTCGCAAACCCCCATGAAGTCAACAGTTCTACGGAACCGAAGGATGAACGTGGTCGTGTACCAAATCCTTCTGAAAGGAGTGACGGAGAAGCTGTAAATAATTTCATTCCACGCCAACGAGATGGTTCCATCTCGACTGCAAGGAGGACTCCACGTTTCCTCAGTAACCAGTATTATCGGTAGCAATTGCCGTGTCGCCGTCCCCTTCACTATGGAATTCAAATTCATAGTGAAGAGGACGGCAATTTTTATATATCAGTATGCCGTTTCAAAAATATAAAAAACCCGCGCCTTCGGCGCGGGGGAAATACAATTTAACACGGACGGCTTACCCTTACAGCACTTCGTTGGCAAAATCGGCAAGCCGAGAGCGTTCGCCCCTCTGCAAGGTGATGTGGCCTGAATGTTCCCATCCCTTGAAAAGGTCAACCACGTAGGTGAGACCGGACGATCCTTCCGTGAGGTACGGTGAGTCAATCTGCGCGATGTTACCGAGACAGACCACCTTCGTACCGGGACCGGCACGCGTGATGAGTGTCTTCATCTGCTTCGAGGTGAGGTTCTGCGCCTCGTCGATGATGAGATACTTCTTGAGAAAGGTGCGCCCGCGCATGAAATTGAGTGACTTCACTTTGATGCGTTGTCTAACTAACTCGCTTGTACTGGCTTGAGCAATCTGTTGATGAATACGCGTTGGCTTGTAAGCTCCATTTTCCTTGATAACTTCATCCGCAGGACTGCACAGAATCTCAAGATTGTCCTCGAGTGCTCCCATCCACGGTGCCATCTTTTCCTCTTCTGTCCCCGGAAGGAAGCCGATGTCTTCACCCACAGGTACAGTGACCCGTGTCATGATGATTTCGGCATACCGTTTCGTTTCCAGCACTTGAGTCAGCCCTCCCGCGAGTGTGAGAAGTGTTTTGCCCGTCCCCGCCTGACCGATCAGTGTGACGAAATCAATCTCGGGGTTCAAGAGCAAATTGAGTGCGAAGTTCTGCTCTCGATTTCGCGCAATGATACCCCACACGGCGTTTTTGGGATGCGTGTAGTCGGTGAGCGTTTCGAGGACTGCCGTTTTCCCTTCCACCGACTTTACGATTGCTTCAAATGTGCCATCTTCGAGATACACGAGGTTGTTGGCGACCATCTTCGAACAGAGGGGACCTTTCACCGTGTAGCAAGTCTTCGCACCCTCCTTCCGCGACTGTATACCCTTGCCATGCGTCTCCCAAAAGTCGGGTGGCAGAAGCATGGTACCTGTTGGCAGTAGGTCGGTGTCCTCCATAACCTTGTCGTTGAAATAATCCTCAGCCAACAGTTTGAGGAGACGCGCTTTGATGCGTATATTGATGTCTTTCGACACGAGAATGACCGGCCGGCTCGGGTATTTCTTCTGCAAATCCATGACGACCGAGAGGATCTGGTTGTCTGCCTTCCCCGTCGGTAGACTGGTCGGCAAATCACCACTCGTCGCTTCCGTCTGGAGGAAGAGTCGCCCACTCGCCAAACCGCTTGAGGAAAGCGAAAGTGGAATACCCTCCTCGATGACTACACCCTCCTGATTCATTATTCCATCGAGCATGCGCGAGACTTGTCGAGCATTGCGGGCAATTTCCGTCATGCCCTTCTTGTGGTGATCGAGTTCCTCGAGCGTCATCATTGGGAAAAAGACATCATGTTCCTCAAAACTATTGATACATGATGGATCGTGTATGAGCACGTTGGTGTCGAG
This sequence comes from uncultured Candidatus Saccharibacteria bacterium, assembly GCA_964576905.1. GTDB lineage: Bacteria > Patescibacteriota > Minisyncoccia > Phycocordibacterales > UBA918 > Damh-18. The sequence continues at coordinate 10,779 of CAZNWG010000013.1, read as the reverse complement.
CACATAGAGCTTTGTCGCGTGTGGATCAACGCTCGACGAATAGTCCGGGCGTTTCCCAAATCGGTCTCGTACCGCTCGCGCGACAGGATTTTTTCCATGAGCTCACCCATACTCGGTCGGCGACCTTTGGTAGTCTTTGCACGAGTACTATCACGAGTGCCACTATTTCTTTCAGCCACGGTTCACCTCCTTGGTGTGTTAAATTGTCGGAGAACTACAGGTACAACTGTGTCTGTTATACGCTTTTTACCGAAAAAAGCAAGAAAATGCGCTCTTTTTAAGACAATCTGTGCTCCCAACTGTGTTCCCGATACCCCACCTGTCACGGCGCGTCATGCACTCCTTCCCCACCTTTTTTGCAGGAGTAATGACGATGTAGCGTACAATACATACATGTTTATAGGACTCACCCACGATGAGGCAAAACGGCGCCTCAACCGAAACGGCCCAAATGCACTCCCCAAGCCCCGCTTTCGCGCGCTCCGCATCTTTGCATCACAGTTTCGTGGCATTTTTAACATTCTCCTCATTCTTGCATCACTCACCACGTTTCTCCTCGGAGAGCCCGTTGATGGGTCGTTCATCCTCGTCTTCGTGTGTCTGAGTATTGGACTCTCTTTTTTCCAAGAGTACAAATCGGATAGGGCCACGGAGAAACTCCGCTCGTTTCTGCAACATACCGTGACCGTGTGTCGTGATGGTGCGGATGTCGAGATTCCCACGCATGAGCTCGTCGTGGGTGACATCATGAAGCTCGAATCGGGAGACATCATCCCCGCAGATGCTGTGGTTCGTCACACACTCGGTGTGCAGGTGGACGAGTCGTCCTTTACGGGTGAGAGTGTACCTGTCCCAAAAATGACACAAAGTGATCCCATGCCAACTGAGACATACACACTCCTTCAAGGTACAGCACTGCTTCGTGGAATGGCTTACGCTGAGGTTACCGCTACCGGTATCAACACTCGTCTTGCACACATCGCAAAGCGAACAGAAACTATCGAATCGAGTAGCGATCTCGCACACAACATCGATCGCATCAGTGTCTTTATTGTGCGCGCCACCGTGCTCACGCTCATCGGTGTCATTGTTGCAAATATCTATATAGAGGGAGCAAGTGCAGACATTCCTCACCTCCTCATTTTTGCAATCGCGCTTGCAATCTCCGTAATCCCGGAAGCACTTCCGTTGGTCATCACCTTTTCACTCTCACACGGTGCGCTTCGGCTTGCAAAGAAACACGTCATCGTGAAGCGACTCTCCTCGGTGCAAGACCTCGGTGCCATTGACCTCCTCTGCACCGACAAGACGGGCACCATCACCGAAAACAAGCTTGTGTACGTAAATGAGTACATCGCTCCCGAGGCACCGCTCCACCCGCTCGTGCTCTCGCGCCTCTCTGCGCACGACCTCAATGAGCGGAGCCCAGAGCCATTCGACAGAGCGACCGATTCGGCACTCCGGGAAGACCAGCGTGCAATCGTGTCTGCATACACAACGCAAGAAGAAGAAGCGTTTGACCCAGCCCTCAGAAGTAACGGCGCCATTGTGTCGGGACCGCTCGGTTCCAGAGTGCACATCAGGCGCGGAAGCCCCGACCAATTCATAGAACAAGGCATAGTGGACAGAGAGAGAATTGGTACGTGGCTCGATGATGAGGAAAAGAAAGGGCGACGCGTCCTCTGCCTCAGCTACGATGTGGGCGAGGGTCCGCGCTTTGGTGGATGTCTTTCATTTATCGACGTTCTCAAACCGTCCACCGAGAGCACCATTCATGCTGCACGAGAGCTCAATGTAGCACTCACCATCATCACGGGAGATTCACAAAAAGTCGCAGAGTCAGTGGGACGTGAAGTAGGGTTGGTAGACGACGCGCGTGAAGTCATGAATGCCCACGATTTTTTTGCACTCCCTGTGCATGAGCAACACGACCTCGTCGATACCGTACGCGTCTTCGCGCGCACCACACCCGAGCAGAAAGTGTCGCTCATCGAACTCCTCAAAGAGCGTCACACGGTGGGTTTTCTCGGTGAGGGTATCAACGATGCTGCAGCACTCAAAACAGCACATGTCTCCATGGTCGTTCGCTCCGCTTCCGACATTGCACGTGAGACTGCAGACATTGTGCTCCTCCGCTCAGACCTCCACGTCATCATTCAGGGTATCCGCCTTGGTCGCGAAACGCACGCAAATACCATCAAGTACATCCGTGCGACGCTCATTTCAAACTTCGGCAATTTTTACGCTGTGGCAATCGGCTCCCTCTTCATCAGTTTTCTCCCCATGTTGCCGAAGCAACTCCTCCTCCTCAACTTACTTTCAGACTTTCCGATGATGGCGATCGCGTTTGACCGCGTGAGTACGGCAGAGATTACACGCCCACAGAAGTATGATTTTCGTGCACTCTATATCACCTTTATCACGCTCGGTCTCGTGAGTACCGCATTCGACTTCATCTGGTTTGCCCTTTTCTACACGAGTGCGCCGTCGGTGCTCCAAACGAACTGGTTCATGGGGAGCGTGCTCACAGAGCTTCTCCTACTCTTTTCAATTCGCTCTATGCTCCCGATCGAGCGCGCCGGCAAGCCCGCTCCGATACTCCTCTTCCTCTCGCTCGGCGCGCTCGCTTCCACGATTCTCCTCCCGTACGTGCCGCTCACCGCACACTTCTTTGAGCTCACCCCTCCTTCCGGTGCACACATCACCACCATCCTCACACTTTCCCTCCTCTACTTCATCATCACCGAGTTCACCAAACGTCCGCTCTTCCGCGCGCTCTATGCACACAAAGAGCTGCGAGAAACTGCACTCCATTGAATCTACCTCAGATGTGAGATGGGTTATAGAAAAGACCTCGACGTATCGAGGCCTTTCGGTGTCCCGCATGATCAAGTTCTGATTTTCTTGATCACTTGGGGGATTTTTACAATTTCCGGTTTCGTACTGACTCCCCGGATTACAAAGATCCAGTCCTTCCATGTCCATGGAGTTGTGACCAGACGCTGCTCGCCATCCTTGAAGAAAAAGTAGGCGGTGTCGTCGACCGGGTCCCCGCGGAAGGGAAACTCGGTGACTTCGTAGAGAAGGCGAGCCACAATTTTTTCATCTCCATTCTCCCACACGCAGGTGAGGGTACCCGGATTCACCCTGAATTCCTCTTCAGGAAAACCGGTGACGAGAGCGGCAATCTGCCGCGCAAATCTTTCCTTCCTTCCCTCCATCCGCAACAACTCAAGTTGCTGATAGGGTATGTGATTCGCTGAATTTCGCGTGAACATCGTCAATCTCCTTTTCGGTGAACGGTACGATTTGTATAATACAACATAGTTTAATATTGTCAACATCCTCAGCTCAGGCACGGTATTGACTTATTGTCAAATTATGTGTATAATACACATTATGCTTAATCATACACTGACAAAAAGTGCTTATTTTATTGGTATTTTCCTCACACTGCTATTCGGTGTGAGTGCTCCCGCCCACGCTGCTGACGTCACACTCACTGCCTCCCCTGCCTCGGTATCCATCGGTGAAAAAATCACCGTGTCGTATGCAGTGGCGACAACCTCGTTCCGAACATCCGACACTATCATCATGGTAAACACGGTAACCAATACCATAGTCGAGTCAGAACGCGTCGGCGAGCTTCGCACCGGTACAAAGGAATTCAGCACCTTCAAACCTGGCACGTATGTGTTTAAGTATCGCGCCTACCTTTCTAGATATCCTATCTTCGGTACTTCGAATGAAGTGGTTGTAAAACTACCGAGTGCAACGCTCTATACACTTTCTCTCAACGCAACTGCGCTTCAAAGTGGTGAACCGCTTGTCGTGACCTATGCAGGTCCTGCTAACGCACATCAATCTGGAAACAGCATCGTGATTGTAGACATCAAAACAAACAGAGTAATCACGTCTCAATCACTTGGAACTAATCCATCAGGTACAAAGACGTTTATTGTGAGAACACCCGGAACGTACACCATTGGGTATCGTCTTGCAGTGACCGGAAGTCCTATTCTGAAAACAGCGGGGCCAGTAACCGTACGCCTCCCGAATGAATCCCTCTACACACTCACCACAAACACGTCCTCACTCCGAAGTGGTGAACCGCTCGTCGTCACCTACGCGAGTCCCATTTTCGCACACCAGACGAGCGACCAAATTGCAATCTACGATGCCGTCACAAAAAAGCTCATCACCTCGCAATCCGTTGGCAAGAGCACCTCGGGCACAAAGACATTTGTCCTCCGAAACCCGGGCACATACCTCGTGGGGTACCGCATGAATATCACAGGATACCCTGTCGTCAAGACAACGGGGCAAATCACCGTCCGCATTCCCGAAGCATCACTCTATACGCTCACGCCGAGTATCACGACCGCAGAGCTCGACCAACCGATTACTATCACCTACGCGAGCCCTGCCTACGCGCACCAGTTTGGCGACGACATCATTCTCTACGATGCGACAACCAACAAGCAAGTCGAATCTGAGACGGTGGGATTTTCACCCACAGGGACAAAAACATTTCGAGTTTCAAAGACGGGCTCATACTACCTGGGTTATCGAATGTCTATTACTGGATATCCAGTAGTTATCAAAACACCGACCATCTCAGTTGTGTATGTGAACACCGCGCGCATCAAAAACTACCCACTCCGCACGGGGCCGGTGATAGCTTTTGGTGACAGTATCACGTTCGGTCGCGATGCGACTCCGGGGAACGACTATGTTTCCCTCCTCAGCAAACGCATTGGTGTCCCGATTACAAATGCAGGTGTAAGTGGTGACACGACAAGTGGTGCACTTGCTCGCCTCGAGCGCGATGTACTCTCCAAAGACCCATCGCTTGTCATCGTATTCCTTGGAGGAAATGATTTCCTCCAGAAGACTGACACTGCCACCATTTTCACCAACCTCGACACGATTGTAGACCGCATCACGCAAGACGGCTCTGCGGTGCTTGTCCTCGGGTACAAAAACTATTTCCTCGTCAATTATGACGCACGCTACCGCAACGTTGCATGGGAAGATGGTACCGCGTACACACCAAACGTGATGGAAGGAATTCTCGGAAACTTCTTCAGAACAACCGACCTCGTCCACCCCCGCGACAACGGCCACATACTCATCGCCGACCGTGTGGAACCATACGTACGCACGCTCCTGAATAAGTAAGGGTGCAAAAAACACATTCCTACCAACGCTTCTGGACAAAGTCACCGTATCAAGACATAATCGCAACCACGCACTATGGAGTTCACGCGCAAGCCACACAACCCACAAACACATCAAAATCCGACACCTATTCGTGTGCCGAGTGTGAAAGAGGTGCTCTCGCGCCCCGGTCCACTGCTCATCATTGAGTTTGTACAGAC
>CAZNWG010000013.1:0-5388 GCA_964576905.1 uncultured Candidatus Saccharibacteria bacterium | reverse complement strand
ACTCCGTGCATCTGACATTCACATTGACCCATTCGAAAATGAAGTGGTTGTTCGTCTGCGCATAGACGGCGTGCTCCAAGACAAGTGCGCGTTTCCAAAGGTATTTCTTCCCGAGGTTATCTCACGCATTAAGGTCCTTTCCGGCCTCCGTACCGATGAGCACCAAGCCGCTCAGGACGGGCGTTTTCGCATGCAGACAGGTGCCGACAGTACTCATCCCATCGACATCCGCGTTTCAATCACTCCCACCTACTACGGCGAAAACGCCGTCCTGCGCCTCCTCGCCGATCACTCCTCTCACTTCACACTCGAGTCACTCGGGTTCAATGAGCGTGATTGTGAGAAAATCGCTCTTGCAATAGCACAACCGTACGGGATGATTCTCGCCACTGGCCCGACCAGCTCCGGCAAAACCACTTCACTCTACACGCTCATCAAAATGCTCAACACAAAAGAGGTCTCGATCATCACTATCGAAGACCCCATTGAGTACGCTATCTCGGGTATCACACAAATACAGATAAACTCCCGCTCCAACCTCACCTTCGCGCAGGGGCTCCGCTCCATTCTTCGCCAAGACCCCAACATCATCATGGTGGGTGAAGTGCGCGATGCGGAGACAGCCGGTATCGCGGTCAATACGGCACTCACCGGGCACCTCCTCCTCTCGACTCTGCACACCAATGATGCAGCGACGACGCTCCCCCGTCTCCTCGACATGGGTATCGACGCATACCTCGTGGCCTCTACGGTGAATGTGGCAATCGGGCAACGACTCGTGCGCAAAGTGTGTGAGAAATGTCGTGAGGCGCGCGTGCTCACCGATGCCGAAGCGCACAACCTCAAACGCTCACTGCCACCCCGTCTCAAAAATAATTCCGATATTCTCGAAGGCACGTTCTACCACGGCAAGGGTTGCGCACACTGCGACCACACGGGCTATACCGGTCGCATTGGTATTTATGAGGTGCTCACCGTTTCTCCCAACGTTCGTGAGGCCATCCTCACACGAGCGTCTTCAGCGGTCATCAAAGATATCGCAATACGCGAGGGGATGACTACAATGTTTGAAGACGGCCTCACAAAAGCGCTTGCGGGCAAGACGACGCTCACCGAGGTGCTCCGCACTATCAACGAATAGCTATAGAGCATACCCACTCACCCCATCTATCTCACTCAACAAACCTTTCCCTGCACTTGACAGATACTGAAAACAAGGCCATTATCGTGAAACGTATGACATCACCATTTCGGCGCTTAGTCACATTTTTTCGTCGTAAGACGTCGCACCATACCCGCACTTCGGCGAAAGCTGAGAATGTGCGCCCTTCAGCTTCCGCGAAAGCTTCACCGGAAACGCCCTCTATTCTCTTCCTCCGCTTTTCCATTGCCGAGCAGGTGCTCTTCGCGAAGCGACTCTCATTCCTCGTGAAAGCGGGTGTTTCTATACTCGAGAGCATGACCATGATACGCGACCAGACCAAGTCAAAACGGAAGCGTCGTGTCTTTGACGCCATCATTGCCGATATCACCGCCGGTCAGTATCTTTCCACGAGCCTCTCAAAGTATGGGCACCTCTTCGGTGAGTTTACCGTCAATATCATCCGTATCGGTGAACACGCAGGTGTGCTCTCCGAAAACCTCATGTACCTCGCCGAAGAGCTCGCGAAGCGCCAAGCGCTCAAACGCAAGGTGCAGGGCGCGCTCGTCTACCCCATTTTCATTACCATTGCGACCCTCGGCGTGACAGGACTCCTCATCATGTTTATTTTCCCGAAGATCATGCCCATCTTCATTTCGCTCAATATCACACTTCCTCTCACGACCCGCATTCTCCTTGCGGTGAGCGTGTATCTCGAAACGTGGGGACTCCTCACCCTCTTTGGCGTCATCCTCGGCATCATTGCGTTTGTGGTGCTTCGTCAGGTTGCGCTTCCCGTGCGCACGGCGACCGACTGGGTACTCCTCAAGCTTCCCATCGCGGGTAACATCGCACGCTCATACAATGCCGCCAACTTCTGTCGCACCCTCGCGCTCAACATTCACGCAGGGGTCAATCTCGTTGAGGCGCTCAACATCACCGCTGATGTGACCAAAAACATCCTCTACAAAAATGCATACAAGGATTTTGCTGCACACGTCGTGAAGGGCGAACGCATCTCCGCTTCGATGATGCAGTACACACGACTCTTCCCCGACATGCTCCCCCACATGATACTCATCGGAGAGACGACCGGTACGCTCTCAAACACCCTCACCTACCTCTCCGACCTCTACGAAGCGGAAGTGGACGACAGCACGAAAAATCTCTCCAACTCAATCGAGCCGATTCTCCTCATGACCATGGGTATTTTGGTGGGGCTCATCGCAGTGTCGGTCATTTCCCCAATCTACGAGGTCACCAAGCACCTGAGTAACATGCGCTAGTATGGCACACACACGTCACAGCGGTTTCACGTACATCGAACTCCTCATCGTCGTGGGGCTCATTGGCATCATCCTCTCCTTCGGCTTAGCGATGGGTATGGGTTCCACTGGTCGCTCAAGCGTCACCCAAGAGCGTGACCTCTTTGTGTCACTCCTCCTCACCGGTGCGCGAGCGCAAGCCGTAGCAAATATAGACGAAAAAGCGCATGGAATTCATATTGACAACGACAACAACAGGTACATACTTTTTGATGGAACTTCCTATAACCCCAGCGCGAGCACCAATAGAGCAACACCTTTCACAAACGAGAGTATAGATATCACCGGAGCGGAAAATATCGTCTTTGAACAACTCTCGGGCAATGTGAAAGATTTAGATGACGACGACACCATAACACTCATCATCAAAGGAGGAGGCGCGGAAGGAACAATCACCATTAACAAAGTCGGGCAAATTAACTGGTAGATATGAAAACTTTCACTCAGGAATGCAAGACGAGGCAGTGGGGTTTGACGCTCTGCACCTTCGGCATGGGGCGTCAAAAGGGCTTCTCAACTATCGAAATACTTATTGCCTTTGGTGTCGGTATTATCTTCCTCTCTGCAGCGATGATGATCTCTTTCAGTCGAGGTGAGGGTAGTTGGGCACCCAACGGTGAGCAACACTCTTACGATACAGGCCAGGCTGTGGCACTCGATAGCTTTTTCGACAACCGCGGTCTCGCGAGTACCACACGACAGTTTGGTCAGTATATCGTTGATTTTCTTAAGCCCAATGGCTGGAACAAAGATCCTCTCGCGATAAACAGTACAGAGTCAGACCCCTATTCCTACACTCCTGATGTGCTCGATATTTCTCCGTGCATGAAGCAGATAATCGCTACAACCACATGGGAATCGCTGAACGGTCGCGACCGCCACATCACGTTCGGTACCACGCTCAGTAACATAAATGAAGCTATCGCACTTGGTCCAAGCGGATGTGATCCACTTGAAACCGGTAGTTGGCAATATCCTATAAAAAAAGATAATCTTTCAATTCTGAACTTTCCTGGTGCTAGTGATGCAACTGGCATAAAGGTTAAAGCATTCGATAAAAAATTATATGCTTTTATAACCTCAAATCCACAATCAAAAAGTGGTGTTGAATTCACAGTCATTGATGTCACAGATAATAAAATAAGTACTGATGTACCGGCAACACTGTCTTACGAAAAAGGTTTGTTGGGAATAGCTATTGGGGGCGATTATGCATATGTATTAAACAATGATATTGAAAATCAATTGCAGGTCATAAAAATCAGCGACCCCAAAAGTCCAGAAAAATTATCAACTTCATATACACTTCCAGGAATTGATTGCAAGTTTAAGCCAGAGACTTGCCAGCGGATAGGTAAAAGTATTTTCTATTATAATGGATATTTGTTTATAGGTACTGGATACATGGCAGGGGTAAATCCTGAATTTCATATATATTCAATCAATAGTAGTGGTATTCCAACTCCGATTGGAAAACTTGATGTGGATCATAATATTAATGATATTGTAGTTAAAGATAATAACGCCTATCTTGCAACATCTGCAAATTATGGTGAGCTCACAATTGTTGATGTATCGGACAAAACTTTGACTGATAAGGTCAAATCATTACCACCAGATTATAAAAATCCAAATATTAATAATAGAAAGTTCAATACTGATGGAGATGAAGATGGGCGGAAAATTTATATTTTGGGAAAATATATATATCTTGGATTGGGTAGAAAAGCAGGCGATTCCCCGTCGGGAAAATATTTTTATATATTGAATAGCAATAACATGAACTCTATAACTAAAGCAGGTTCATATGACTTCAATTTGACACAAAAGACAGATGGCGTTTCAGGAATTGTCGTTCAAGGAAAGACAATTTTTGTTTCTACAACTGATAAAAACCAGTCGTTATATATTTTAGATGCAAGTAACTCAACAAATCCTGTCAACAAAAATCTATGTTTGGAGAAAGGTAAAACTGCTATCAATCTTTCAAATGCGGTAACTGGTATTGAGTATAAAAATAATCGTGTATTTGCCATCAGTGACACTGGGGAGATGTTTCTAAAAATACTCTATGAAAACAATAATAACGAATGTGAGAAATAGGGTATTTACGCACGGCTTCACCCTCGTCGAAACGATTATTTATATCGGGCTTTTTGGGATTATGTTCACGGGTATATTCGTGAGCATCTATCCCCTCTTCACCGGAGCCGAAAAACTTTCACGCGACGTTGCGACCGAAACCGAGACAGCTTTCATCCTCGCGAAAATACGATATGCGTTAAACAACACCATCATCAGCACAGAAGGACACGTAGCGACTCCGGATCAAGGAAACACCGGAAACACGCTCAGACTCACTTTCAGTGGCACGGACCAATACGAGTTCCAAAATACGGATTGCCATGCACCTCTCACCTGTAAGCAACTCTCGTTGAAGGTTGGAACTGATGAGCTACTCCCCCTCAATACTGACCGCGTGGACATTCGAGACTTTACCGTCACGCACGTCGCTCCATCTGGTGAGGTTCCTCGCTACATCGATGTTTCTTTCACTGCAAATGGCGATACGGTGGGTCCTGTCCGCTACTACCTTCATTTTTGATATATGAAAAAAACTTCAGAACATGGTTTCATTGCACTCATCTCGATTATTATTGTATCGGTGTCTTTGCTCGTCGCGGTACTCTCACTCGCCCAGTTTGGTATCGCGAGTCGATTTTTCATCCTTGATATGGAAAATAAAAATGTGAGCGAAAAGCTTGCCGATGGCTGTGTACATATCGCACGCATTCAGGTATACAACGACCCTAAATTCGAAGAACCAAATACCGTAAAAATAGGTACTGGTTCATGTCGCATTATGAATATTCAGAAAGAAACTCCTCACAGTAACGAGAGTACGATAACAGTACAGGCATC
>CAZNWG010000012.1:5096-19477 GCA_964576905.1 uncultured Candidatus Saccharibacteria bacterium | reverse complement strand
AAGGGTATCGAGCAGTCGTATTATTACGAAGAGTCAGATTTCTACAAGTAAATCCCCGCCCTTCCGGGCGGGGGACGTGGCTAATGCCAAATGTACTTATATAGTACGAGAGAAATACCATATGTCAAAATTTATTATGACTTGTGATTTAGAGTACGAAATCATCACCCCCGATACTCCCATCCAATCCCTCTTCGCCCCCGCCGAAAACTTCTTCTGGTGGCTCATTTTACCGCTCATTGTCTTGTTTTTTGTGTAAATAGTTGACTTTTTCTGTCTTCATGCTATAGTTTAGATCCAAATTTAAAGCTGAACAGAAAATGATTCCAAATTTTCCAAACTTCAAAAAAATTGATATTCATGACCGTCCTGCAATTGAGGCCGTTATTGATCATCGTAGTCCTTATTCTACTTTTAATTTCACGAACATATGGGCTTGGGATATCAAATACACTCGCCTTGTATCTAAATTAAATAATAACCTTGTATTCCTTTTAACTGATTACTCCTCAGGTGTTCCATTTCTAACTTTTCATGGAGTTCATAGACCAACACATACAGTCAAAGAGTTACTCTCATTTGCAAAAAAACACAACTTACTTGAGACATTACGTTTTATAGGTGAAGAAACAATTGATAAATTACAAAATGACACTATTTTAATTGAGGAAGACCCAGATAATTATGATTATATTTTCTCAACTGAAAAAATTGCTTTTTCTCACGGACCAAGTATGAAGCAAAAAAGGTCTCTTTCAAGGCGTTTTATTCGTGAGAATCCGGATGCAGTTTTTGAGGTAAATATTCTTGATACACAAGCAGAAAAAAATCGTGTAATTGATGTTCTCAATCAATGGAAAGAAAATAAAAGAATTGGTTTTAAAGATTACGACATTGCTCATGAAGAAATTGCACTTTCTCGACTCCTTCAAAATTCAACACATGACAGGCTCATTCTATCAACGGTTGTAATTGGAAAAACAATGATTGGATTTAGTATTGATGAATTACTACCCAATAAATTTGTAATGGGGCACTTCATTAAAGCAGATGTCCGTTATAAAGGAATTTACGAATTTCTAAATGAAAAGACAGCAGGGTATCTTTATATAAATAACTATTTGTACTGGAATTGGCAGCAGGATCTCGGAATAACAGGCTTACGAAAACTTAAAAAAAGTTATCAACCATTAAAGATGTTCAAGAAATTTAAGGTCACAAGCAACACGACTACTGTATAATTAGACGTGTAATATTTATATATCATGACTTGGACACTACTCGTAATCATCGGTCCGTTTTTGTATGCTTGTGCAAACCAGATTGATAAAGTACTGCTCACAAAATATTTTAAGAGTAGCGGAGTGGGAACTCTGATGCTTTTTTCCTCATTACTTTCAGTTATTCCTATTCCTTTTTTGTATTATTTTGATCCTACGGTATTTCATGTAGATATTTTTAGTATTTTTATTTTAGCTGTAGTCGGCTTTCTTAACGTTGCAATTCTGTGGCTTTATTTTATGGCAATGAGGGAGGACGAGGCATCAATAGTTGTTGTTTTTTATCAACTTGTTCCTGTTATTGGATATGTTCTGGGGTACTTTATCCTTGATGAGACGCTTACCCCTAAACAACTTCTTGCAATGGCTGTAATTATCCTAGGAGCAATAATAATCTCCTTTGATCTTGATGCCGAGAATAAATTTAAAATGCGCAAAAAGACCGTCCTGTATATGTCTTGTGCATCTTTTTTCTGGGCGCTTAGTTCTGTTATCTTTAAAGCGGTAGCTATGGAGGAAAATGTTCTACGTTCGCTTTTTTGGGAACATATCACACTTACTGTTTTTGGGATATGCCTATTTATTTTTGGACATACATATAGAAAACATTTTCTCACTGCAATTCGGGAAAATTCAAAAGCAATAATTGGTCTTAATTTCCTTAATGAATCAATTTATATTGTTGGGACAATTGTCTTTTCATTTGCATATACCATGGCGCCAGTTGCTCTCACCTTACTTGCGAATTCATTCCAATCATTTTTTGTGCTTGCAATAGGATTTGTGCTCACGATATTCGCTCCAAAAATAATTACTGAAAATATAGGTTCTAAATTTATTTGGCAAAAAATAACTGCTATTAGTGTCACCGGTGTTGGTACTTTTTTATTGCTTACAACATAACTATTCACGTCATACTCATACTATATTTAAAACGTTTGTTATACTGAGTAGGACTTTATGAAAAAAGAAAGAAATATTTTCTTATATATTATTTTACTCACACTGCTTTTTACCACAGGCGCTTCGTATCTTCGATTTATGGTCACCCATGATTATCTTGTCGCATATGAAGGGACCTGTGATCCGGCTTTACACACTTGTTTTATTGGCTGTAGCGATGAAGAATGTACTGAGGAGTACTATTACGCTCAGGTACAAAAAACTGCCGTCAACATTAAAGAACAGTGTGGTATTGATATTACTGATTGTGAAAATGCTAATATTTGTCTCCCCAATGAAAATGATAATTGCATGATTACTTATTGCAATCCTGAAATTGATGGAGATTCATGTACAACTAATACTGAAATACAATGATCTGTAATCTTTTTTCAGAACCATCATATTTTTTCTTTTCAACTGATATTCCTTCTCTTTTGTATTATTCACACATTCCCACGACAATCATCGCGCTTTTTGTTGGCTTCTTTGTTTTCTGGCAAGGAAGACAATCATTACTCAATCGGCTTTTGTTTTTAATTTCAATCAGTTTTGCTCTCTGGACTCTTTCAAACTTAATTCTTTGGACCAACATCCATAGTGATTTTTTACTTTTTGTGTGGTCATTTCTGCGAATCCTTTCAAGTCTTATTTCTATATTTTGTATATATTTCATTTATGTATTTTTAGAACAAAAAGATGTTTCGATGTCGATAAAGGTTACTTTTGCTACATTGCTTGCTCCCGTAATTATTTTTGCACCTACAACGCTTAATCTAAAAGGATTTAATCTTTCAAACTGTGATGCGTTTATGTTTGAAGGGGCTACATTTAATTTTTTCAAAATTGCTTTCGGTATTTTGGCAATGGTTTGGATACTTTTTTTACTCATCAAGAAATATCATTCGGCTCAAATAGAATTTCGTAAACAAATACTTCTTATGGGTATTGGTATAGAGTTATTTCTTTTTACCTTTTTCACCATTACCTTCTTTGCGGGTTATCTAACTAATATTGGTTTTCTTCCAGACTCGAGTCTTGAGTTTTACGGCCTTTTTGGAATGGATATTTTTATGGTCTTTATTGCGGTTCTCATTGTTAAATTCAAAGCGTTCAATATAAAACTCATTGGTGCACAAGCACTGATGGTGGCGCTGTGGTTTCTTGTGGGGTCACTGATCTTCGTGGCTGTTTCTAGTACTACACGTATCATTGCGGTTATTACGCTTGTCTTTACCACCATCGCAGGATATTTCCTCGTGCGGAGCGTGAAAAGGGAAGTTGCACTGCGCGAGCAGGTTGAGGACCTTGTGATCGACCTTGCGAAAGCAAACGACCGCTTGAAAGAACTCGACAAGATGAAGTCAGAGTTTGTCTCTATTGCCTCACACCAGCTTCGGAGCCCGCTCACCTCTATCCGTGGCTACGCTTCTATGCTCGTGGAGGGTTCGTATGGCAAATTGCCTGCAAAGGCACAGGAGGCGTTGCAAAATATTGCTGACTCGAGCATGTACATGGTGCGCTCCGTGGAGGACTACCTGAGTGTCTCGCGCATCGAAGCGGGGAACATGAAGTATGAGATGAGTGACTTCAGTTTGAAGGAAACAGCAGAACGCCTCGTGGACGAGCTCCGTGCTGTTGCTATCAAGAAAGGCCTCGTTTTGGTTTTCCGTTCTGATTGTAGCGGAAACGGCATGATACACGCAGACATAGGGAAGACACGTCAGGTGCTCCAAAACCTTATCGACAATTCTATGAAGTACACGCCGAAGGGGACCATCACCGTCATCGCGCACGACGACGTGAAGAAGAAAAAAATGTACGTCACCATCCACGACACCGGTGTGGGTATGAGCCCCGAGACACTCGAAGAGGTATTCGAAAAGTTTGTGAGAGCGAAGAACGCGAACAGCATCAACGTCACCGGCATCGGCCTCGGACTCTTCGTCGCAAAGAAAATGGTTGATTCCATGGGTGGCAAGGTGTGGGCAGAGAGTGACGGCGAAGGGCAGGGAAGCACCTTCCATGTGGAGTTCCCACTCGTGACGGGGAAATAGTATATAGATTATAGTTATGTACGATAAGCAATTTGATGAGTGGAACAATATCAAAAAGAAAATTGATTCACATGTTTACAAACCCCCACTATTTAAAGAGCGTGAGATTTGGTGGTGTTCTTTTGGAGTAAATGTTGGGTCTGAAGTGTGTGGAAAAAATGTGTCATTTCGTAGACCTGTATTAATTCTTAAGAAGCTGTCACAGACATCATTTATTGGAGTACCCCTATCTACAAAAGCAAATACAGGTTCGTGGTATATCGGGGTCACTCACAGTGACGGCATGAAAAATACTGCTAATGTTGCACAAATACGTTACATAGACTATCGAAGACTCGATAAGAGAATCGGCACACTTGACTCAATCGATTTTGAAAAAGTTAAAAATCAATTAAAAACAGTACTGAATATATAACATAAATCCCCGCCCTTACGGGCGGGGGACGTGGCTAATGCCAAATGTATTCTTATACTATCAAACCACATATGAATGTCAATTAAGATGTTCTATGTATCTAGGTTGGATTTTCAAAATAAAACAGCCCCGTGTGGGGCTATTGGCTCTTTCGAGCAAGAGAGGAAACCTCTCAATACATGTATATTGTACATGCAACTAGAGTGAATTTATATGCAGTGTTCGATAAGTTCGTCCGCGCGAAGAACGCGAACAGTGTGAATGTGACTGGCACCAACCTCGGGCTCTTCGTCGCAAAGAAAATGGTGGATTCCATGGGAGGCAAAGTGTGGGCGGAGAGTGAAGGCTAAAACGTGTGGGACACGTTTTAGGGACTCATCGTGCACTTTTATGAGCGAGTGCGATACAAAAGAGCCGATGAGTGGACAGCGTATGTAATACGAGGGACAGGGAATCTTCCTACAGAAGCTGTTCAGGTTGTACGATATTTTTTGCAAAATATCGAACAACCTCTTGAGACAGTCTCCCAGACTGTCTCACCTTCCACATGGAGTTTTCACTGGTGGCGGGGAAGTAGAATAGATTTTCTTTCTTAAAATCAATAAGTTGTGATGGCAGCACATATCGTGCATTCCAAATACCCCCCCACATACATCCACCTATTCTTAAAATTACCTAGAATGTTCAAGCTACTGAACGTAATTGATTATTCGAATTATATATGCTAGTTTGTAAATGCTTTTGTTCTTTTACAATACAATTTCAAAAGCACTCATCCCCAACAGCTGGTTGTAAAGATTATGAAGGAGCATTGCCATGTTTTCTGTTGACCAATCACCACGCTATCATTGTCGAAAATGCGACTCTATCACTTCTGGAATTGTACCAAAAGGCAAACCAAAAAATACACGATGGTGTATGATATGCAAATCACCGCTTTTGCACTGTAACAGGTGTAGCGCTTTAACTTCAGGAACAGTCAGCGGTGATGGCTCTGTTTCCTGCGATTCTTGCAACAAGACTGTTTCGGCAGAGGCGCTTATCGAATGATAATCACGATGCGTAGACAACCTATTTTGCTGGAACAAGATACAAAGAAACTCTCTCTCGAGGGTTTCTTTTTATGCTATACCATTCACAAAATTTATTAACAGTTGAGTTGCATGTGGTGATTCTTGAATCAATTCCTCTGGAGTCATTCCCTCTGGTAAATAATCAGGATGAGATAGAAACTTATTTTGTACATCCTCAGCTGTTAGCTCAGGATGAAATTGTACACTATATCTATTTGGACCAAGACGAATTGCACTATATAGACATTTATCTCCCTGAGCCATGAGTGTTGCTTCTGGAGGAAGCAATGACAAAGAGTCTTTGTGTCCATATTGGACAACAAAAGTATCTGGCAACCCTTCAAATAGTTTGTCTGTATGTGCTGCATCGGTAAGTGATACATTATGAGATCCGACTTTTGCTTGAGACTTGTCGTTGATAACATCAACGCCTAGTGATTGAGCGATGATTTGATGTCCAAAACATATAGCGAGAGTCGGGAAATCACTTTTCTCTAAATATCTAAGAAATGGACTCATTGTTTTAACAAGAGCATGTGAAGCGGTTCTTTTTACATCTGACAAATTTCTATCTCCATCAAAGTCAAACTCTCCGGAACCACCTAGAATTACTCCTTGAATATCAATTAGCACTTCTTCTGGATCCTCCCAAGAAATATTGTCTAAAAAGGCATTCTTAAAAATAACTTCAACATCTAAAGCATCAAATATTCTTAAAAATGAAGACTGCTCGTCTACGAGAGTATTTGTATTTGTTCTAAACTGAATAATTAATATCCTTACCATAGTTAAAGTATGTTAAATAGAATATCATTTTATATTTCAAAAGAAAATGACGCGAACAATGTCGCGTCATTTAAGATACTTTGAACCACATCCTTATAGAACGATCCCCGATAGACGAAAGATAGTCTCCGCCCAATTAACAATTCGCTTGATATCGGGCACGGAATCAAAAACTCGAACTTCAATAGTACCGTGTGTTGAGATGCGAATCATATCCCAACATTGTCGTGGATCCTCAATATACCCCTTTGCTTGCATGACATAGCAATACTCTTCCCATGAAGCGTATGTTTGGGGAGTAGCATCCGACGCCATGAGTCGATACAAAGCCAATCTCTGTCCATTGCATGTATTTCCCATACTCTTCAACTCATCAAAATGTTCGACAAGCCGATTATAGACATCAATTGCTTCATCTGGGTCTCGTACACCTAAGTGAATATGTACCGCAGCAACACGACAGGCAGCTACAAGTGTAGGGTGTGGAAGCATTTCCACGATACGAGCGTATCGACCAGTCGGATCTGGGTAGACATCTATCGGCATGTCTTCAGGTGCTACAGGGATATATCTTAGCTCGAGTCCAAGTTCGCGAGCTGCAATCTCGGCCAAACTTTGAATCTCTTCAAGCTCAACGTAGAGATCCATAAGTAATGACGGCTTCGTGCGCATCTCCAATTGACAAGCGGAGAGCTCGTAACCATACGTTCCACCAGAAGGCAGAAGTTCAAGAATTGATGTAGCTCGTGGAGTTACCTTGCCATCGTCTGTCAAAAAGCATTCCCTCTCAATGCCAAGATATCCTCTGTATTCGGGTTTGAAACAAAACTTCGCCAAAAATGAACTATCCATCTCTCTACTCCCATCAAGGACAAGTGCTGTGTAATGAACAAACATATCACATGATACGTTCAAAGAATTTTTGTTAGACTACCAACAAAAAACTTCTCGTCTCCGCACACATTACAAGAACATGTGAAGGGACGAGAAGTTTTCTCCAACTTTCGTGGTACCACCCTTTTTTAGAGCTATCTATCTCAGATAAACTCCCTTATTGACTCATTCATTGAATCTCAGATTCAACAGATATCAATTATCCCATGATTACGGGGGATGCCGAGTCTCCACTACCGCAGAGACCACCCTCTTTCTCAAAAAAAGAAATCAAAGCCCAACCCCATAAATATATACTTTATGGGACCTTGATATAGGTTTTGTAGTTCAAAATGAACATCTAATTACAATTTTAGCATGTTTTATCAAAAATTCAAGAATCAAATAAAAACCCTCGAGGAAGTGTTCGATAAGTTCGTCCGCGCGAAGAACGCGAACAGTGTGAATGTGACTGGCACCAACCTCGGGCTCTTCGTCGCAAAGAAAATGATCCTCCTACTGAGGCGGTACACTTTGTGGGTAGATTGCTTCGTTTCACTTGCAATCCACCTCACAAAGTCTTGCGCGACCATATTTTCAAGGAGTGTAACGACTATGAAAATAGAAGTACTCCTGTGGTGAATGTGCCCCACACATTCACACTGCTCTGGATGGCAAGGTGTGGCATGGTGACATGACAAATTTTCTGTGGTATGGTAGCGAAGGAAAGAGTAGTACAACATCAACCACAATACGGAGCTCATCATGTCTGACAAAGAATCAAAGCAATGTTTTATAAGACGTTCCTTTCGTCTTAGCAATGGAATACTCGATGCCTATATGCGATTCTGTGATGCTCAGAAAGCATTCAATACGGTACTCATCAGCGAAAATGGCTCGAAATTCGACGTCACGTCAGTCTCTGCAAAGGGATTACTTGCGGACACGGTACGTCATCTTGAGGATTCCATCCAAGCTCTCAAAGAGACCGGGATTCAATTCGAGTACTTGAAGGACGCCGTTCCATGTTTTAACTTCTCCCACGACGAGTTGACCATCATCGGTGCAATGCTGACTTCTGAAGGTGCCGTCTCAATAGCTACTGTCCAAAAGATATCAAAGGCGTTGCGCGAGCAAAATCACGGAAACATGATCACCTACCTTGAGAGCGAAGCACTAGCTCTTTACGAAAAGATGAATACGCTCAAGAAGGAGTTCACCAAAACGCATCATCGAAAGGTCACCTCGTACCTCAAAAATGATCGTGAGCCGAACATCCTCGTCGATATGGGTCGCATGACGAGAGAGTGGGGTGAGCTTCAAGAAATGGTACTCTTCATGCACCTTGCATACAAAAGTAAAATCTTCGGCAAGATGAACCTCAGTCGAGTCCTTCGTCCGTAAGGACAACCAGTGGCCCTGCGCATAGCGCAGGGCCACGTTTTATTTTGTACCTATTACCTTTAAAAGAGAAATTTTGTTTGCTATACTTCCTCAATGAAAAAACGACTTTTTACAGGGCTTCAGCCGTCGGGGACGCTCCATATTGGAAACTACTTTGGTGCACTGAAACCATTTAAAGACATCTACTCTGAGTACAAGAGCCACCTCATGATTGCCGACCTCCACGCGCTCACCACACTCCACAACGCAGACGTACTCCGACAGAACACACTTGATGTGGTGCGTGACTATCTAGCGGTGGGAATAAGCCCTGATGAGGTGATTATTTTCAAGCAATCAGATGTGCATGAACACACGGAGCTCGCGTGGATATTTGAATGTCTCGTCACCGTTCCTTTTCTCTCACAGGCACACGCGTACAAAGACAAAGTGGCCAAAGGGATAGAAGCAAACGCGGGACTCTTCAACTACCCCATGCTCATGGCATCGGACATTCTCCTCTACGATGCGGAGGTGGTGCCCGTGGGAGAAGACCAGCGCCAGCACGTTGAGTACGCGCGCGAGGCGATGACGAAGTTCAACAACGCGTACGGCGAAACCTTTGCGACCCCACAGGAGCTCATCGTGAAAGGTGTGGGCACCGTTCCGGGCACCGATGGCGCAAAAATGAGCAAAAGCTACAAAAACACCATCCCGCTCTTCGGAACGAGAGACGAAATAGCAAAGGCGGTCATGAGCATCGTCACCGATTCTTCGGGGGAGCGTCCGCAAAATGTATACGCTATTCACTCACTCTTTAGAGGAGAAGAAGAGCTCAATGCGCTCTACGCCGAACACGCGGGGAAGTACAAAAATCTCAAAGAAGCGCTCATTGAGGACATCGAAGCAATGGTGGCACCTATGCGCGAAAAGCGCGCGGAAGTCACTGAAGCAGACGTGAAGCAGGTACTCCAAAGTGGTGCGAAGCGCGCGCGTGAGCGCGCGCAAGCAAAGATGGCAGATGTCCGCACTAAGATTGGCATCGCACTCTAAAGCATGCGCATTTACGTCATAGGGAGTAATAGTTTTATGGAGAAAATGGTTCGTATCAAAGACGAATTGATTTCTCTGGGTTACGAAGGATGGATTCACCCCCACTATGAATTGCTCGTTGCTGGAGAAATGAACACACAGATAAAACGATTGGAACGCGGGGAAGGTGCAGCGCTCAAAATTGAAAACGATTACTTTAAAGAGCACTACCGACACATTTGTGAGAGTGACGCAGTACTGGTCGTGAATGATGACAAAAATGGAATTACAAACTACATCGGCGGGAATGTCCTCATAGAATTAGGGCAAGCGTACGTGCATGATAAAAAGATTTTCTTTTTGAACGGAATTCCAGGCAATATACCGTACCTTGATGAAATCGTCGCGCTTCAGCCCATATGCCTTGAGGGTGATTTGAAAAATATTCACCGTTTTAACACCATATGAGTACCCCACAAAAAGTATGAAAAAGCCCCGGGATACACACGGGGCTTCTTGTTTCGCTGTTCTCTCACGTCGTGAGATAGTCGTAGAGTGCTGGAAGTGGGAAAATCACCATGAAAATGATAAAAATCACGGCATCAATCCACTCCAGTTTCATATTGACGACAACAGCACAGACGAAGCAGAACAGAATGAAGCACACGACCAATGCACAGATGTTTTTCACGGGATTAGTTGTTGGTGAATTTTCCATCATCACATCCTCCGTGTCGCAATCGGTATTGCTTCATTCCGAAGCATGTCGATGAAATCATCATTGTAGACTTGAGGGAGCCAAGTAGACGCCCACCACTCTCTCCACCCCTGAGGCACAACACAGATGTCGGTGTGTACGTCGGATTGATAGAATGCTTGGATTTCAACCCACTCTGGAGCATGGATATTCCAGATTGAAGCAATCACCATCCGCCGAATCTCTTCAGTCGAATAACCAAGAAGTGACAGCGCGTTTTGAAAATTCACATGTTGATTTGCAAATTTCTCGAATATCTCCATGTCGGTGACGAGCAGAAAACACAAGTCGTTGCCGCGCTTATCGCGCGCAATACTCCCAAAGAGCTCTACGCTCTGTACCTCAGGTACTTTGAGAAGACCATTTGCGACATCGCTGGCAAATGTCAACGACAAGTCGGGGAGGTTCTGTCCGGATGACTGACGACTGAGTATACCTTGACGGTGCATGAGAATCCTTTCAATATCAAGTTGTCGAACGAACTTGTTCAAACGCGATTATGCAATAATTTTGTGAATTTTGCAAGATTTTTGCAAAAATGCCGTTGAGTGCATTCGAGCTCCTGTGTAGACCCGTTGACGAAGTGTAAAACACACGGTACGCTACTTGTAACCGACGACGCAACTGACACCTGCCGAGGTATACAACTTTTATACATGAGGGCTCTGTCGCCCGCGGGCCTACGGCGCGCGGGCGACGGGGAAGTAGGGTGGCACCGCGAAATTTCACGGACGACGTCCGACATCGTCCGTGAAATTCCGCCCCTGCAGATACATTATCCGTGTAATCTATCTATGTAGGGGCGATTTTCGTTTCTACTGCAAATCTTATGTCACGTACACTCATCGCTGATCTTCGTCAGCACATTGAAGAGACCGTTACCATTGAAACCATAGTCGATGTTGTCCGCAACCAAGGCAAAATGGCATTTTTTGACTTTCATGATCGCACCAGTGTCGTACAAGGTGTTATTTTTGGTAAGCCCGAGTTACTTGCTTCTGTACAAGACGTGAAGCAAGGATACGCACTCCGTGTCACCGGGATTGTACACACGCGCCCAGAAAAAATGGTGAATGCAAAAATTGAAAACGGCGATATTGAGATGGAGATTTCTGCAATCGAAGTACTCAGCACTGCTCAACCACTTCCATTTGATCTTAATGCTGACCTCAACATCGACACACTCCTCGACTATCGCCCACTCACCCTTCGGCGACCCCGAGAACGTGCGATTTTTAAAGTTCAACATACCATCATCAAAGCATACCGAGCGTACCTCATCAGCCAAGGATTCACCGAGTTTCAGGCGCCAAAATTGGTAGGGGGCGACGCGGAAGGTGGAGCGGAGGTATTCCAAGTCGACTACTTCAACAACCAGCGCGCGTACCTCGCGACGAGTCCACAGCTCTACAAGCAGATGATGGTTGGCGTTTTTGAGCGCGTCTTCACCTCAGGAACGATGTTTCGTGCGGAGCGGAGTGCGACAACACGCCACCTGAGTGAAATCGCGATGCTCGACCTTGAAATGGGCTTCATTACCGACCACACTGATGTCATCCGCATGGTCACAGGGTTCATGCGCTCAGTGACTGACGTGGTTACTTCAGAATGCGGAAAGGAGCTCACGCTCCTCGGTATGGAAGCCCCACTTGCGCCGGAAGAATTTCCTGTCATGACACTCCGTGAGGCACAGGCACTCATCCTCAAAGAAACCGGCGTTGATAAGACACGCGAACCGGACCTCGAGCCGGAAGATGAGCGCTTCCTCTGTGACTATGCACACGAACATCTTGGTTCTGATTTCATTTTTGTCACACACTTCCCAACAAAAAAGCGACCATTCTATACGCACGTCGACCCAGAGAATCCGGAATTCACCCGCAGTTTCGACATGCTTTTCCGCGGACTTGAAATGTGCTCGGGTGGACAGCGCGTCCACGACTACAACACCCTCATTGAACGCATCAAGGAAAAAGGCCTTGACCCTGATAAATTTGAGTTCTATCTTCAGGCCTTCAAGCACGGAATTCCTCCACACGGTGGTATTGGCCTCGGGCTCGAGCGCCTCACCGCAAAGTTCTGTGGCCTTGCGAATGTAAAAGAGGCGGCACTTTTTCCACGCGACATCAACCGCATCGACACCTTACTCGCTAAAAATGAAACGAATGAAAATTAAACTTGCTTCCAAAATACCATCATCACACACACAGGTGGTACTCACTGAAAAAAAGATTGAGCGTGTAGTACGAGAGGGGAAGAATGAGGTGCTTGAAATACCCGCAGGGAAGCTCGCAAAGGTAACCCCGCGCACACTCCGCACCCTCGTGCGTGGCGTGGTGCAGAGCGCAAAAAAGCAGAAGTTTGAAAAAATTGCACTCTCCCTTTCGTATGATGCATTTCCAAAGTGTCATGCGTATGGTGAGGCATGGTTTTGGAGTACGGTAGCAGAAAATATCATACTCGCAGACTACGAGTACACCGTGTACAAGAGTAAACCCGAAAAGTATGCGCTCGAGGAGGTGGTACTCGTGGGTGAAGGGAAGTCCGTGCGCGACGGAGTCGCGCACGGTTCAATCCTCGCTACGCAGGTAAATGTATGTCGCACTCTCGCCAATACTCCCGGAAGCGACATGACACCTGCTATCCTCGCGACAAAAACAGAGGAAATTCTCAAGGGTACAAAGGCAGTAGTGAGGGTACTCGATGAAAAGCAAATCGCGAAACTCGGCATGGGTGGTGTCATTGGCGTGGGGAAGGGCTCAAAGCATGCGCCACGCTTTATCATCATTGAGTACCTGATGGGGAAGAAGAGCGAAAAGCCGATTGTATTTGTGGGGAAGGGAGTGACCTTCGACATGGGCGGTCTCCAGATAAAGCCAGGTATGGCAATGTATGAAATGCACATGGATATGTCGGGAGGTGCATCGGTGATTGCAAGTATTGCCACTATCGCATCGCTCGGCCTCAAGAAAAATGTAGTGGGGCTCATTCCTGCTGTGGAGAACGGCGTTGGTGATGATGCAATTCGCCCCGGTGATGTACTCAAAATGATGTCGGGAAAGACCGTGGATGTACTGCACACTGATGCCGAAGGCCGACTCATTCTCGCGGACGCGCTCCACTATGCGCGGAAATACGAGCCGAGACTCCTTGTGGACGTAGCAACACTCACCGGAGCGTCACTCGTCGCCATAGGCCAGCATGCAAATGTCATCATGACAAAAAATCGCACGCTCGAAGATACATTCCGTGACCTCGGCGAAGAGAGCGGGGACTATGTCTTTCCACTTCCACTCTGGGATGAATATACGCAGTACACAAAGGGCGTACATGGTGACATTTCCAACATCGCTTCGGGCGATACAAAATACGGAGGCACCATCACTGCCGGAAGTTTCCTCGCGCACTTCACCAGAAAAATGAAGTGGGTGCACATCGACATGGCACCCCGCATGACTTCCGTAGGAAGCGACAAGCTCGCCAAAGGCGCAACCGGCGAACCGGTACGGCTCCTTGTGAAAATCGCAGAAAAACTCTAGACAAACATAAAATCTGTGTCATCACAGGGTAACCCTGTGCGCATGTTAACTTATATACTATGAATTTTAAGAATACATACTATCTCATCCGTCATGGTGAATGTCTTTCAAATCTAACGAATACTAATGATTCGCGAGGCGACGTTACTAATGTATTAACTGAAATAGGTAGGGAGCAAATGAAACACTGTGCTGAGACGCTCAAAGAAAGTGGGATTGTTTTTGAAAAAATAATTTCTTCTCC
>CAZNWG010000012.1:0-4996 GCA_964576905.1 uncultured Candidatus Saccharibacteria bacterium | reverse complement strand
GACACCAATATGGATGTTCTACAGTGCAATCTTCGATTTAGATGAAGAGCAGACACTTGCTTTCAGGGACAAAAGAAAGACGAGTCAAGGATTCTTCATTAAAAACGGTGACCCTTTGGTCATATCACATTGATTAAATCCTGTAACTGAAAGTGGATAGAGATGTTCACGACGATGGCGTGCACATGGTAAAATATGCACGTGGACGTAGAGCAAACCCCACAATCACAAAATCCGTTTCATATTCAATCCGAGGTTTACTCGGGGCCTTTGGATTTGCTCATCGACCTCATAGAGAAGCGAAAGTTCCTCATCAATGACATTTCACTTGCATCGGTAACCGACGACTACATGGCGTACGTCGCGCGGTTTGAAAAGAGCCCTCTCCGCGACATGGCAGATTTCATCGTGCTCGCTTCGACACTCCTTCTCCTCAAATCGAAGTCACTCCTCCCCGTCCTCGAACTCACGGAAACAGAAGAAGAGACTATAGAATCCCTCGAGGAACGTCTTCGCTACTACCAAATATTCCGTACTGCGGGTAAGACGCTCGAGTCAATTTTTGGGAGGACCATGCTCTACGAGAAACGATTTATCCCTGAAAAAAATCCGCTTTTTTTGCCAGACCAATACACCAATCAGTCAGCACTCAAAATTGCAATACACGATGTCCTCAAAAATCTTCCCAAGAAGGTTGAGAAACCAAAAGTGCACGTGCGCACTGTTGTTTCTCTTGAAGAAATGATTGATAAACTTCGAGAACGCATAGAACAACAATTTTCGTGCAAATTTCGTGAATTCACAGGCGGAAGCACAGAACGCGCAACGGTAATTGTGGGTTTTCTTGCAGTATTAGAAATGGTGAAACAGGGAAAAGTCATTGTCCACCAAAGTATACGTTTTGATGAGATGATAATTGAGCATGATGGGGCTACCACACCACATTATTCATAAGTTTTCAATACTTTTTGAGTCATAGGGCGTGTATAAGCCGAAAAATAGCTCAATAAAAATGGTATAGTATCGTTATGGAACTTAATGCATGCATTGAGGCCGTTTTGTTTTACAAAGCAGAGCCAGTGAATAAAAAGAGTGTAGCGGACCTTTTTCATGTTACACGTGATGAATTAGACATTGCATTGAAAGACCTTGAATCTTCACTTCAGAGCCGTGGGATTCGGCTTGTGGTAACAGACACACATATCGGTCTCGTCACAGCACCCGAAATGAGTACGGTTATTGAACACATCAGAAAAGAAGAACTTTCGGCTGATATAGGTAAGGCCGGTGCAGAGACACTTGCTATTATTTTGTATCGTGGGCCTATTTCACGAGGAGATATTGATCGAATACGCGGTGTGAATTCTACGTTCATCATTAGAAACCTTCTCGTGCGAGGACTTATCGAAAGACGCACACACCCCACTCATGCTCGTTCTTTTCTCTATGCGGGGACGCCACTTCTCCTTGAACACCTCGGTGTATCCTCAAGGGAAGCACTGCCTGATTTTGAAGCAGTCATGAACTCTATTGATGCATTCGAAAAGCAGGAGCGTATAGAGGAAAATCAGGCACACACCTCTACACATTAATTTACCATGCCCCGAAAATCAAAAAAAACAAAAATATATGAAGAACCAGTCATCGATGCTTTACCTGTAAGTACACTGCCGTATCATCCACCTCTTCTGACTGAAGATACTCCTCCTGTCTCACCCATTCCCGTATTGCCACAACTTGGCGTAGCACTCGGGCTTCTCATATTTACCTTTGGTGTAACCTATATCGGTACAACGGGTATTCAAAAAGAACAAACGTCGCTCGATGTACGTGTAGAAACGCTCCCTGCGCAAACAAACATCCAAAAACAGAATAAGGAGGACGCATTTAAAGGAGTTGTACTTGAAGCACAGAGTGCGGTGGTGTGGGACGTGCAAGAACAACGGGTGCTCTTCAACAAAAACGCAGATGTGCAACGTCCGCTTGCCTCTATCACCAAACTCATGACTGCTCTTGTTGCATATGAGCTCCTCGATGAAAATGAGCGCGTCTCTATCTCTGCAGAAGCTATACGTGAGGACGGTGATAGTGGATTTTCAGTTGGAGAGCGCTTCACGGTACGCAACCTCACCGATCTCACCCTGATCACGTCCTCAAATGATGGTGCTGCTGCACTGGGGTCAAAAGCGGGTGCGGTCATAGACACGACCGCAGATCCAGAAGCAATTTTTGTCACCGCTATGAATGTAAAAGCGGAAGAACTTGGCCTTACAAAAACGTATTTTAAAAATAGCACCGGGCTTGATCTCAGTGAAACCGAAGCGGGTGCATTTGGAAGTGCACGTGATATTGCGCACCTCATGGAGTATGTCATCACCAATATGGCAGAGGCGGTAATGCTCACCAGCACAGATACTGCAACGGTGAAAAACACAAACGGAGAATACCATACCGCAAAGAATACAAATCCCGTGACCGATGAACTCTCTGGACTCATCGCATCAAAGACCGGTTACACAACACTTTCAGGAGGAAACCTTGTCATTGCACAGAATGTTGGTCTCAATCATCCTATTATCATTGTCGTTTTGGGATCTTCGTACGATGGCCGTTTCACTGATACTATTGAGCTTGCAAAACGGACGAAAGAATACGTAAGTGTCGTAAGCGAATAATTGTAATACTATGGAAATCACCATCATCAAAGTCCTCGCACCAACAACGCTCGCTTTTTGCATTGGTATACTTATCACCCCCATCATCACGCACTACCTCTACAAGTATGAAATGTGGAAAAAGAAGGCAGGGAAGGGTGCTGGTTATGGCGGTGGTGAGACCCCGCTCTTTGATTCTCTCCACAAAAAACGAGATACGAATACACCGCGCATGGGTGGTATTGTCATTTGGGCGAGTGTCGTACTCACGATTTTTTCGATATGGATTTTGCAATTTATTTTTTCGGGGAGCGTCGTACACTCACTTGACTTCCTCAGCCGTTCACAAACATGGATACCACTCTTTGCACTCCTCGTTGGCGCATGTGTTGGGTTTATCGACGACCTTCTCGTCGTACGCGGTACGGGTAAACATTTTGCCGGAGGCCTTCCACTCTCTCAACGTCTTATTGTGGTGAGCTGTACTGCGCTCTTTGCAGGTTGGTGGTTTTATGACAAACTCGAAGTAAGTTCTATCAATTTGATTGGTTTTGGTCCTATTGACCTCGGCGTGTTCTTCATTCCTTTTTTTGTACTTGTTGCAATTGCTATCTATGCATCGAGCGTCATCGATGGGATAGACGGTCTTTCAGGAGGTACCTTTATGTTTATTTTCACCGCATATTCTGGAATTGCTGTGTATCAAGGACAAATCGATCTCGCTGCATACTGTGCGACACTCGTTGGTGGCATACTCGCATTCCTCTGGTTCAATGTGCCACCAGCACGCTTCTACATGACCGAAACAGGTGTCATGGCGCTCACCATGACACTCACCATTGTTGCCTTTATGACCGACTCAATAGGCGGTGGCGAGGGTGTTTCTGTGCTTCCCATTATTGGTATTCTTCTCGTACTCACGGTACTCTCCGACGTATTCCAACTCCTCTCAAAGAAAATTCGTAAGAAAAAACTCTTCCTTATTGCACCGCTCCATCACCACTTTGAAGCAGTGGGCTGGCCTGCAGAGAAGGTGACCATGCGTTATTGGATTCTCGGATTTATCTTTGCCATTATTGGCACAATACTCACCATTGCCCTATAACGAGCCATGCAACATGCACCTGACCGTATTCTGCTTGTACTCACCTACACATTGGTTATTGTAGGTTTTTCAATTTTTTCCTCGGCTTCACTCGGGCTCCTTGCGCGTGAGGGGGCACATTTTTCTTCAGTTGCACTCAACCAAGTTATCTTCGGTATTGTCGGGGGGAGCATTGCTCTATTCCTCACGAGCATGCTCCACTATAGGTGGTGGCGTCAATACGCATTTTATATTTTTGTTTTTTCTCTTATTCTTACCGCACTTGTTTTTATTCCACACATTGGCTTTTCACACGGCGGTGCAACGCGTTGGCTCAAAATAGGCAGTTTTACTATTCAGCCATCGGAGTTTCTTAAGCTTGGGTTCGTCATATACATCGCCACATGGCTTTCGGGAATGAAAGGGCACGTCCATAATTTCGTACGCGGTACGCTCCCATTCCTTGGTATAGTCATTATTGCCGGTATCCCACTCCTCAAGCAACCCGACACTGACACCTTTCTCATGATGGTCGCAGCGGCACTCGCCATGTTTATTGCTGCGGGTGGACGTTTCCGCGATGTGTTTCTGATTGGAATTGCCGGTATTCTCCTCATCGTCATCCTCGCTCTCGTACGTCCCTACATCAAAGATCGCATTGAAACTTTTTTCAACCCATCGCTCGATCCACAGGGGTCTGGTTACCAGATAAAACAGTCACTCATCGCCGTCGGTTCGGGAGAGATCGTCGGTCGCGGCTTCGGACAGAGCATCCAAAAATTTGAGTACCTCCCCGAGCCGATCGGTGACTCAATCTTTGCGGTCTACGCTGAAGAGTTCGGTTTTGTCGGTTCTCTTGTCCTCATCTTGCTCTTCATCGGATTCGCACTACGGGGCTACCGCATCGCATCCCATGCACCCGACCTTTTTGGTATGCTCCTTGTTGTTGGTATTATCACGCTCATTCTCGCACAGGTCTTCCTCAACATTGCCGCCATGGTAGCACTCGCACCACTCTCGGGACTTCCGTTACCCTTTATCAGTCACGGGGGTACTGCACTTTTTGTACTCCTCGCCGCTGTTGGCATAGTCCTCAGTGTGTCAAAAAACCAACGTTCCACTACACACTAGCATGCTATACTTTTTACTATGTACACAAACGCAAAGATAGATACGTATCGTAAAGTACTCCTCGTCGGCGGGGGTACCGGGGGTCATTTCTACCCACTCATTGCGCTTGCAGAAGAATTTAACACGC
>CAZNWG010000011.1:10447-21539 GCA_964576905.1 uncultured Candidatus Saccharibacteria bacterium | reverse complement strand
ACGAGTACATGTGTATTTACCTCTATTGATGGCGAGCGTGTCACATTTTTCAGTACCTCATATACTTGGTTGTATCCACGCGCGCGCATGCGCGCGCGTGAGAGCGGAATAGGTACAATACTATCAATGGTGTGTGCTGATTCTTCGAGGAACCGAGCAACAAGGACACTCAGTAATTTTTGTGCACGCGTGTTGTTTTTGAACTTTGCTTCATGGATGAGTGCGCGTATTCGCACATCCTTGTAGGTACTGAGTACAGAGACACCATCTATATGCCTCTGTGCGTAGAGTGAGATGAGCACCTCTTCCGAAAACGTACGTACGAGAAGTGCTTCTTTGGACGGAGGAAAGAATATATCAAGTACGCGTTCCCACATATGGACATGTTCCATGTGAATATCTTAGCATTGAATGTTACAATAGTATGTCACTATATCTAGTACATGGCTTTTGATCTTTCTACACTCTCATCACTGCTCAAAGCAGATTTTAGCGGTTCATCTGCGCATGGTGGTGTTGTGGGTGTTGACATTGGTGCTTCCGCAATAAAAATTGTGCAACTGAAGGAAGTAAAAGGTGTTCCCACACTCGATACCTATGGCGAGCTCCAACTCGGGCCATATGAAAATATCGATTTTGGTCGCTCAACACACCTACCGCCACAAAAAATAATCGAGGCGCTCATTGATATTCTCCGTGAGGCGGGTGCAACAGCAAAAAGTGCAGCATTTGCAATTTCTTACAATGCCAGTTTTACAACACTTATTTCGGTACCCACAACAGAACAAGAGCGACTCGGCACTATGATTCCTGTTGAGGCGCGTAAATACATACCCGTACCGTTGTCGAAAGTGACCCTCGAATGGTTCCCGCTTGCCGTACATGCAGAACAACAAAAAACAGATGTACTACTCTCCGCAATGTATAACGATGCGCGCAAATTGTACGATGACGTTATGTATGGATGCGGGCTCAAAACAGTTGCAAATGAGATTGAAATATTTAGTACCATGCGCTCTGTATTGTCACCGCACGATTCAGTCGTGGCGGTTATTGATTTTGGTGCGGTTTCTACGCGTTTTTATATTGTGCAGAACGGTATCATTGTCAAAACACACAGCACAGTGCTTTCAGGTGTCGGTGTAACGACAGCTCTCGCAGATGCCCTCCAAATACCATTTACTGATGCAGAAAAAATGAAGCGGTCTGTTGGTATGCGTGGAAAGGAAGAGGATCCACGCATTCAGAAAGCGATTGTGGGTGCAGTCGAGCGTGGACTTCGTGAAATACACACCGTCATCAAGCGTTTCGAGGAGAGTGAACATACAACTATCGAAAAAATCGTCATCACGGGGAGTGGTGCGTTGCTCAATGGCTTGGACGCATACATGCATGATATGTTCTCTCATACCATTGTTATTGCAAACCCATTTGCAAAAGTCGCGTACCCTGCATTTTTGGAAGACACCCTTACACAGGGGGGACCTGTGTTTTCGGGTGCAGTGGGTGTGGCACTCAGAGCACTTCAGAATGGGCAATAAAACAGTTCTGTCCACAGGGTATGAATTCCTCCTTGATACAGGAAGACGTATACTAGTAAGCGATGGCATATATACCTCGTTCCTCAGTTGGTTCACCGAGCACCATACCGATGCAGGTGAAAAAGAAGCACACCATTCGGATATTCAGTATTTTGAGTACGCTCATGATTGTGATTGCGCTTGGCGTTGCGGTGGGATCGTTTTTCTATAAATCATATCTCGACGAAAAACTCGTCGCTGTGCGCACTGAGCTTGATGCGAAGAGTGACAGTGTGAACGATGAAAAAATGAAAGAGATAGAAGTCTACGATTACAAGCTCCGATTGGCGGAGAACCTACTCGACAATCACATTGCTGTCTCGCGCATCTTTAATGTTATCGAAGGGAGCACAAAACAAACAGTACGTCTCCTTTCGTTTGATTATATCTATGACCCCGGTTTTGAAGCAGAAATAACATTGGGAGGGGATACTGCAGAACTCGAATCCATTGCACTACAGAAGATGCAACTCATAAAGGACGACCTCTTCTCTGATTTTGTTGTGCAAGACATCACCTCCGCTTCACTCGAAGAGAAAAGCAAAGAGGAAGCAATGGCGAGTGAGACTGATACCGAAATTCAACTCGCAACACAAGATGGTTATGGATTTGAAATAGTAGGTCTTTTCCGTAAGGAAAAGATTGCGTACCAAGGAGAGTTGAGGAAAGAGCCTGTGTTTGACGAGGCAAGCGCATTGGACATGGCGGAAGTGCATGCAGAAAATGTCGCCACAGGTACAGAGACAGGTGCAGGGAGTAGCACAATCGAAACAAGCTCCGTTACGCCAATGACTAGTGTAAGTGAAGAATAATATGATTTTACGTACGCTCACACCAATTCTCTCTATCATCATCGCGGTTTTGCTCGTTATTTTCTTTGTGCATCCAAAATATATCGAAATCACTGCGATACAAAATGAAATTGATGAATACAACACCGCAATAGATCGATACAATGAGTTTTCTGCAACACTCGACAACAAACTCGCAATAAAAAAAGGAAGATCAGCATACGACAATGAGCGACTCGACCAGATTGTCCCCGAAACAGAGGACAACGCTCAGTTGCTCGTCGACCTCAAATCGCTCGCTGAACAGTTCAACCTACTCTTCGGTAACATTTCGGTTGCAGGTAAGGGCGATGATCTCAAGAGCGGTGCAGTATCCGCGACAGCACCAGAAGACTTCTCGGGGGAACTTACGTCGCAAGATATTTCATTTGAGGTTATTGGTACCTACGAGCAAATAAAGGCGTTTATCACTGATTTGGAAAAGAGTCTTACTTTGTTTGAGATTACGAGCCTTTCGATGGATGCATCAAAGACTATTTTTCAGCAAGCGTCAGTGACTGTCCGTGTCTATTCATTACAAAGCAGGTGATTTCTTAATTCATGTCTAATTTACTCAAAAACCTTATCATAGCTCTCTGTATAACTATCTTGCTTGGTGTTGTGTATTTCTTTACCATTGGCGGATCATCTGATGATGAAATAGACAGCGCCACATCAGTAACGACCCTCTCGAGTGAGGCAGCAATTAGAACGCAGAGAATTCTTGCAGACACCAAGCGAATTGATCAATATACACTCCCCGTTTCCATTTTTGATGATGTGCGCTTTGCTTCATTGCGTGATTACCGTATTCGTATCCCGGATGTTCCAGCGGGACGCACAAACCCATTTGCGCCAATCGAATAAATGGTATTGTACACATGAATTTACTTGCACTTCTCAAAGAAAAAGGAGTTGTAGATGTGACGCTCGAAAAGCGTGTTGCTGAACGTGCAACACAAGAGGGGACCAGCTATGAAAAAGCGCTTCTTGAAGAAGGTGTTGATGCAGATACCATTCGAAACACCATTGGTGAGTATTTTGATTTGCCCGTACGTGCAATAAGCGAACGTGACCAAATAGATGCTTCTGTACTCAAGCACCTCTCAGAGGAATCCGTGCGTCACTATGGCATTATTCCGATAGAGATTGAGGATGATGTACTCGTGGTGGGTATTACTGACCCTGAAAACCTCTCTTTTCGCGATGCACTCAATTTTATTACCGCAAAAGACCATATCCCCTATAAAATAGTTGTAATACTTGAACAAGATTTTGAACACGGAGTGCAATCATACGCGAGTCTGACTGGTGAGGTAGATGAAGCACTTGGAGTACTCGAAAATGAACTCAAAGAGGGGAGTGCCCCGCAGGAGGGGGTTACGCTATCGCCAACAGCACCGCGTCAGATTGAACACATTAAGGAAGACGCGCCAATTATAAAAATTGTTGCCACCGTGCTTCGCTATGCAGTCGATGGGCGCGCATCAGATATCCACATTGAGCCGAGAGATGATAAAACAACCATTCGTTTTCGGGTCGATGGAGTGCTTGTGCGAAGTTTGGAGCTCCCGCAAAAAGTCCACCAAGCAGTTGTTGCGCGTATTAAGATCCTTTCCTCACTCCGCCTCGACGAAAAACGCAAACCGCAAGACGGTCGTTTTTCAGCAACGATTGATAATCGCCCGATTGATTTTCGTGTTTCAATACTCCCGACCAACCACGGTGAAAAGGTGGTAATGCGTATTCTTGATACAGAAGTCGGCGTCCGCACACTCGAGGAAACAGGAGTATCTCCGCACAACATTGAGCTCATACGCAAAGCGATAGCACAACCATTTGGGATTATTCTCATATCTGGTCCTACCGGTTCAGGTAAGTCAACCACACTCTATGCGATGCTCTCCGAGATTGACCGTGCGGGGAAAAATGTCATTTCACTTGAAGACCCGGTCGAGTACGACATTGCGGGTGTAAGTCAGTCCCAAATACGACCAGAAATTGGCTACACGTTTGCGAACGGTCTCCGCACCGCTCTCCGTCAAGATCCGGACGTTATCATGGTGGGGGAGATTCGTGACAAGGAAACGGCACAGCTCGCCATCCAAGCGGCGCTCACCGGTCACCTCGTGCTCTCTACGATTCACACCAACAACGCTGCAGGTGTTATCCCGCGTCTCATCGACATGGACGTCGATCCATACCTCATCGCTCCCACCCTTGAGCTCGCACTCGCACAGCGCCTCGTGCGACGCATCTGCCCGAATTCGGGTAAAAAGGTGCCCTACGAGAACAGTTTGAAACGAATGATTGAGAGCGAGTTCAGTGATTTGCCGGAACAGTACCGGTCCTTGATTCCAAAGAGCGACCACGTGCTTTTTGCAGAACCCACCGCAGAGTGTTCAAACGGTACAAAAGGGCGTGTTGCAGTCATGGAG
This sequence comes from uncultured Candidatus Saccharibacteria bacterium, assembly GCA_964576905.1. Taxonomy (GTDB): domain Bacteria; phylum Patescibacteriota; class Minisyncoccia; order Phycocordibacterales; family UBA918; genus Damh-18. The sequence goes on along the minus strand of CAZNWG010000011.1, from coordinate 16,691 downwards.
GCAATTACGGTGGATGAAGAGATTGAAAAACTCATTCTCGACAGTGCCGATGAAGAAGCAATTCTGAACGTAGCGCGAAAAAACGGATTCATCAGTATGAAGGAGGATGCAATTATTAAAGCACTCAACCACGTTATACCGTTTGAGGAAGTGAGCACTCTCGGAGGTACGCTTATGGCTTCTGAGGAAGCGGAGGAAGAAGAAATCGAGTTACGTACGGAGGAACTTGAGAAAGATGTCGATAACCAGAGAAAAAAAGTTGAAGAAGCCGTATAATACCTGTGTATGAAAATATTACTCATTGATGACGACGCATTCCTTCGCGATATGTACGCGACAAAATTTATCGAAAAAGGACACGCAATCGAATGTGTCAGTACACCCGACGAAGCACTCACAAAACTGCACGATAAGAAGTACGACCTTGTGCTCTCTGACGTTGTCATGCCGGGCATGACGGGTGTTGAGCTCCTTACCCACATCACAAAAGACAAGCTGGGGGGTGAGCCAAAATGCATCATGCTCTCAAATCAGAGTGAAGACACCGACAAGAAAGCAGCGTACGAAGCGGGAGCAGTTGGATACATAGTGAAAGCAGAGCTTATTCCAAGCGAGGTGGTAGCAGAAGTTGAAAAAATAGTTTCAAAATAATATGGCAACAGTTGATTACAAACGAGAACTCGATGATCTCATCGACATTGTATCAGGAGAACACGGTTCGGACATTCACCTCGCAGTGGGTTCGCATCCGATTATTCGTGTTGATGGTTCGCTCATTCCGCTTGTAAAAAAACCGGTGCTCACCAACCGTGACGTGGCAGGGTTCATCCATGCGTTGCTTACCGAAGAGCAAGAACAAAAGTTTCTTGAAACGCGCGAAGTAGACTTTTCATTTGCAGCGCGTGACGGTATTCGTTTTCGTGGAAACGGTTTTTTTCAGCGAGGTACAATATCGGTAGCACTGCGCCATATTCCCAATGTGGTTCGTAATTTTAGCGAACTTTCACTCCCCCCAATACTCGAATCCTTCACACAAAGACCGCAGGGGTTCTTCCTCTGTGTGGGACCGGTGGGGCAGGGAAAGTCCACCACACTCGCTGCTATGGTGGAACTCATCAATACCACTCGCGCTGAGCACATTGTGACCATTGAAGACCCCATTGAGTACATTTTTGAGCCAAAGAAATCACTCATTGATCAGCGTGAGGTACGTGTCGACACTGCAGACTTCCACACTGGGCTCCACTCCGCATTTCGTCAGGACGTAGATGTCATCATGGTGGGTGAGATGCGCGGGAGGGAAACCATCTCCACCGCAGTGACGGCAGCAGAAACAGGACACTTGGTGCTCTCGACCTTGCACACCAACAACGCCGCACAGACGATCGATCGTATCATTGACACGTTCCCTGCAGGCCAGCAAGACCAAATCCGCATTCAGCTCTCTGGTTCACTCATGGCTATCTTTTCACAGCGTCTTATTCCACGTATTACGGGAGGGCTTATTCCTGCTTTTGAACTTCTCATCAACAACGCCGCTGTTTCCAACCTCATTCGCGAACGTCGTACACATGAAATACAGACCGTTATCGAGACAGGTATGGAGCTCGGCATGATAGACATGAATAGGTCACTCGTTGAGCTTGTGCAAAAAGGAGAAATTACCGTTGAGAATGCATTTGCATACTCCATCAATCCGAAAGGCCTCGAGCGTCTTATGTAATTTGATATATGTTATTTTCATATAAAGCAGTCGATAAAACAGCAAATCCGCGAGAAGGAACCGTGGACGCGGTTAATGTTGAGACCGCCATTGAAACAGTAGAAGCGCGCGGGTATACCATTATTTCCATAAATCCGATTGACACGCGAAAGGCACTCTTTGACATCGAGATTACATGGTTTGATCGTGTATCCAATAAAGAAATCGTTATCTTTTCACGACAAATAGCGACACTCTTTGAGGCACAGGTCTCCGCCCTCCGTATTTTTCGTCTCCTCGCCACTGAAGCCACAAACCGAAAGATGCAGAAGGTACTCAATGATATCAGTGACAACCTGCAAGCCGGAAGCTCTATTTCGAATGCACTTGCACGGCATCCCGATATTTTTTCGCCGTTCTACGTAAGTATGGTGAAATCAGGGGAGGAGTCAGGTACACTCGAAAAGACATTCATGTACATGGCGGATTACCTTGACCGTATGTACCAAGTGGTTTCAAAAGCGCGTAATGCGCTCATCTATCCCGCGTTTGTCATCTCAGTGTTTATTGCGGTTATGATGCTCATGCTTACGTTGGTTATCCCGAGCGTTAAGGATATACTTCTTGACTCAGGGCAACAGCTTCCCATCTATACAAGAATGGTCATTGCTGTTTCTGACTTCATTAAAAATTACTTCGTATTTATCCTCTTATTTATTGCATTTATCGGGGTGTTTATTTGGCAATTTCACAAGACCAAAGCAGGAAAGCGCACTATAGATGAGCTCAAGCTCTCGGTACCTTTTTTGGGGACACTCTATGAAAAGCTCTACCTCACCCGCATCTGCGACAACCTCTCCACGATGCTCAGTTCGGGTATCTCCATGGTGCAGGCACTTGAGGTGACGGGCGATATTGTCGATAACGAAGTGTACAAGGAAATTATCCAGAATACACTCGTCGAGGTGAAGGCAGGGAAGTCGTTTGCAGATGCCATTTCCGAATACCCAGAGATTCCGGGCGTGCTTGCGCAGATGAGTAAAGTGGGAGAGGAGACGGGAAAACTCGGTGATATTCTCGAAACGCTCGCGGTATTTTATCGACGAGAGGTAAACAACGCCGTCGATACACTCATTGGGCTTATCGAGCCGGCGATGATTGTGCTCCTCGGTCTCGGTGTGGGGACACTGCTCGCTTCGGTACTTATGCCTATCTACAACCTCACGAGCGCGATTTAGAGCCTATTCACTAACCTCATCTACTTTGTTATCTTCGTCATTCAAACATTCATCGTATGTTGAATACGTCTCATGTTTTCATTCCTCGATGCCTCGTATCTGAGGTTATTGAATTGGCTCTTAGTTGCTACAGCAATACCTACGAGTGAAGTCTATGAGTATTGCTTGTCCCCACCATCACCCCAAAAGTAATTGAAACGCCGTATAATAGAAGGTAACCACACAACGTGGAGTAAGTCATTCTGCAATGTTCTGCAGAACCAGAATGACTTTCTAGCAGAGCATGTGGCACCTGCCACACAATCTGAAGTCAGTAAAACTGACGAACTAGTAATATATTACTTACCAATTTAATAATTTTATGATGAAAATCAATACATTCAAACGAGGTTTCACACTTATTGAACTCCTCGTCGTGATCGCTATCATCGGTATCCTTGCCGCTGTGGTACTCGCATCACTCAACACCGCTCGTGATAAGGGCACTGACGCTGCAATTAAGGCGAGCATCAACAATACCCGCGCACAGGCAGAATTATATTACGACAGCAATAGCCGTACATACACGACAGTCTGTACTGCAGGTACAAGTAACATTGCATTTCTGTTGACCGGTGCAACAAATGCAGGAAGTGGTGCTGTTGAGTGTGCTGATTCAAGTACAGCATGGGCTGCACAGGGACAAATGAAGTCAAATACTGGATTGTATTACTGTGTAGATAGCACAGGTAACGCAACGACTACGAACGCTGATACTATCGCTGATGGTTCAGATTATGTTTGTGGCTAGTATCTAGTTTCACGTCACTGTTACACAAAAGGCGCCTTAGGGCGCTTTTTGTGTAATAGTCTAGATACAATCCACGGAGAGGCCTTTTATTCGTCATTCCGCATTGTATACTGTAAGCAATGAAAAATAGAATTTCGTATATGCACCTAAGAGGATTTACTCTTCTCGAGTTACTCATCGTAGTTGCAATAATAGGTATTCTCGCAGCAATTTCACTTTCATACCTTGGTCAATCAAAGACCAAGAGTATCGATGGTGGTATCAAATCTGACTTGGTGAATGCTCGGTCGCAAGCAGAGGTGTATTACACAAATAACAACAAGAGTTATGATGGTGTGTGTAATAGTTCAACTAACGGTATCACCAAACAGCTGATTGCTGCAGGAAGGAAGTTTGATAATAGCCCAGTAGGTACATACGATAATGGACTCGACAGTGATTTTACTGCCAATGAACGATGCAATGATGATGCGAGCGGATATGCTGCATGGGTACCGCTCCGCATGACTGCAAACACCGCATGGTGTGTCGATAGTCGTAATGCCTCAAAACTAGTGAATAACGTCTTGACGGCCGGTACAACACAGTGTCCATAATGTATGTTTCAAATCACCCCGAAGTTGTTCCCTTAAACAACTTCGGGGTGTTTTTGTATCTACCGATACTCCTAATTTATACATAGGGTTACCCTATGAGAGCACATAAAAAGTTGTTAGTATATAGTCATAAGACTTATGGCAAACCGTTACTACAAATTCGCAGAGGGTGAATATTATCATCTTTACAACCGTGGTAATAGCAAACAGACAATATTTAAAAATGAAAGTGATTTTGAACGTTTCAAAAAATTACTGTTTATCGCAAATACCGATAAACACTTTGTATTTCGAGATTACGAAGAGGAAAATATATTTGATATTGAAAGGGAGATACAGCTCGTCTGTGTAGGCGCGTACTGTCTGATGTCAAATCATTTTCATCTTCTCTTGACCCCAGCTGTGGAAAATGGGGTACAAAAGTTTATGCTAAAACTTGCAACGGGATACTCATCTTATTTCAATAAAAAATATGAAAGGACTGGAGGCCTTTTTGAGGGGTCTTATAAAGCAAAATTTGTTGACTCTGACAAGTATCTTAAATATCTTTTTTCATACATTCATCTGAATCCGTATAGAAAGGTTGATCACGAAAAACTTAACTATATAAATCATGATGTATTACGTCAGTATAAACACTCCAGCTTACGAGATTATCTAGGTGAGATCCGAGATGAAGGGAAAATTCTCAATAAGGAAAAATTTCCAATGTATTTTGAGACAATACAAGATAATGAAAGAGAGCTCATGGAGTGGCTTGACTTCCAAGAATTTTAATGTGCCATAGGGTAACCCTATGTGAAATTGTTATGAGATAGAATGGAGGTATGGATTTATTTATGTATGCGATAGTGTTTATATTTGGTGCAGTGATTGGGAGTTTTCTCAATGTGGTGATTTATCGTCTCCACACGGGGCGTTCGCTCGATGGTCGCTCACACTGCATGTCGTGTGGAAAGACACTCTCTTGGTTTGAGCTCATTCCCATCGTTTCGTATCTTTGTTTGCGGGGTAAGTGTCGTGGGTGTGGCTCGTACATACCGCATCGGTATTTTACCGTGGAGGTACTCACGGGGCTCCTCTTTACACTCGTGTGGTATGTAAGTGGAAATACGGCAATACTGCTCGTGCTCAATGCGCTCGTTGTAGCGGTCTGCGTCGTGATGCTTGTGTACGACATGCGTCACATGATAATCCCCGATGAGCTTACGGTACTCACGGCGGGTATCGGGCTCGTGTTTGTGGGGTACAATGTGTGGCTGGGCGGAGGAGGTGCTTTTATCATCGATGCAGTACTGGGGAGTATCCTCGTTTCTTTTTTCTTTTTTACGCTCTGGTTTCTTTCGAAAGGGAGGTGGATCGGGTTTGGTGATGTAAAGCTCGGCGTGCCCTTCGGGCTCATGGTGGGACTGCAGGGTGCATTCTCACTCGTGGTCTTCTCATTTTGGATTGGAGCAATAATAGGTCTTTCGCTTATCGGCATTGAGCGTATGCTCAAACGGGGACAATTTCACTTACGCTTTTTTGATTCTTCGCATACAATTAAGAGTGAGGTCCCTTTTGCACCTTTCTTCATATCAGGGTTCCTCTTGGTTCACCTCTTACATGCCGATGTTTTCATATTCATATACTCAGTGTACGCATTCTTCCTCGAGTAAACGGAGCTTTGGCTTCACGCTCATCGAGCTTTTGATATCGGTTGCAATTATTGGTGTCATTACGGGCATCATTGTGCTCAAATACAGGGCATTTGATAGCACCACCCTTTTAAAGGGTGCGGCATACGAAATAGCACTGGCGCTCCGCGAGACGCAAGTCCGTTCGGTGAGTGCGCTCCAGCACGACGACAAAAACTTTGACAATCCGTACGGAATCACCTTCACGCCATCACAAAAGACGTATACGGTTTTTGAGTTTA
>CAZNWG010000011.1:0-10347 GCA_964576905.1 uncultured Candidatus Saccharibacteria bacterium | reverse complement strand
ATTTCCGTTGTTAAAGAGTAAGTAATGAGCCGTATGTACTCGTATCACCGCACAAAACAAAAAGGATTTACACTCATCGAGCTCATGGTGTCTCTCACCGTGTTTGCGATTGTGATACTCATTAGTACGAGCACGCTCCTCACCATGATCGATATGAATGCGAAGGCCCAAGCACTTTACTCCGCGACCACCAACCTCTCCTTCGCACTCGATAGTATGACCCGTGAAATTCGCATGGGATATCACTACTACTGCTTTGCGGTAGATCGTAATGGCCTAGATCTTGTTCCTGTAGTATCTATCCCTGCAAAAAATGCAACAAATAACTGTTTAGTTTCGGAAAACGCAAATGGCATCGCATTTGTCCGTGAAAAGGACGACAAGCACAAAGCGTATCTTTTGTATAACGGAGCACTTTGGCAACATGAAGAAGGGCGGAGTTGGGAACAGATTACCGCTCCTGAGGTTGTCATTGACGATTTTTCGCTCGTCGTCGAAAATACCGATATTTACGGCCTGAAGGGAATTGATGCCAATAACACAAAACAACCGGTTGTGACCTTACGGATTGATGGTTACGTCAACAACGGTCTCGAAACAGATACCGATTTCCACGTCCAGACGCGCATCATACAGAGACGTCTCGATATACTATAAACACTATGCACACAAATACCGCACACCAAAAAGGATTTACACTCGTTGAGACGCTCGTCGCGATTGCAATTCTCCTGCTCGTTATCATCGGCCCCATGACCATCGCACAGAAGGGTGTCCAAAATGCACGTCACGCGCGCGAGCAGATGACCGCGGTTTTCTTGGGTCAAGAAGCTATTGAGGGAGTGCGTCAGATACGTGACGAGTACGGTCTTCAAGTATACGACGGGAGTGACTCAACACTGTCGGCGTCAGACTGGGTTGCTGGCGCATACGCTACCTGCGGGAGTGGGTGTGCATTTGTCCTCCACTCCGACACCCCACTGCAGTCGTGTAGCGGGGCGAGTAACTGCAAGCTCTACATCGATTCGGTGACACGTGAGTACACGCACACCGAGGCCGGTAATTACGAGAGTCCGTACACGCGCACGGTGACGATAGGTGCTCCGGATGCAGACCACAATCTACCCGTGACCGTAGAGGTGTCGTGGTACGGACAGATATTTAAGACTACTCGTTCCGTCATTTTGCGAACGTGGATATACGATCACTATGAACGATATGAAGACAACACATAAACAGTTTCCCCATACGCGCTCACAGGGTGGGGTAGCACTCCTCATTACACTTTTGCTCATGGGTGTGCTCCTCGGCATCAGCATGTCGCTCCTCAATATAACCCTGAAGCAGTACCAGCTCGCGGGTATCGCGTACGCTTCGGAGGCGGCGTTTCAGGCGGCCAATGCCGGCATGGAGTGTGCGCTCTACTACGACCATCTCGTACCGGGAGCTTTCGATGTCCCGGGGGTAAGCGGTCAGCAACAGGCATCAATTCCCTCAATATCGTGTATGAACAGTGTTTCAGTACAGGCAACAAACTATGACAACATGCCCGGCTTTGATGGAGACAGTGATGGCAAGGCAATAAGTGGTGAGGAGCAGTACTTCCAGTTTGATTGGGGAGATCCAACCGATCCGAGGTGCGTAAAGATGAGCGTGTACAAATTCTTCACGACAGATCAACCGTCAACACCTGTTACAGTACGCGGAGAAAATATGAAGACCACGGGCGCACCCTGTCCACAAAATAGTCAGTGTACGGTTATTCAATCACGAGGGTACAATATGGCATGCAACCAGATAAATACCAATTCGCGGGTTGTGGAACGTGAATATACGGTAGTGTATTAGGAAACGCCCCGACCCCGGAGGGGTCGGGGCGTTTTTTGGATACCACCGGCGACAGGTGGTATGATGTGGTGGTATGAAAACAGGACTCGCACAAGTAAAAAAGCGCGCGAATGAGCTCGCAAAACTTATTGTGTATCACCAAAAGCGGTACCATGAGCTCGATGCTCCCGAGATAAGTGATGAGGCCTATGATTCACTTGTGTCTGAACTTCAGGCACTCAGAGCGAAGTACCCTTCTCTCAAGGAGGTGTATGCGAAAGTCGAAGTGGTGGGTGGTCGTCCCGATGATGCGTTTGCGAAAGTGAAGCACCGTGTGCGCCAGTGGTCATTTGATAATGTATTTACCGATACGGAACTCATTGCATGGGAAGAACGTCTCATGCGTGTCCTTGAAAAAGAAGGTCTGGGAAAAGAAAAAGTATCCTATGTGAGTGAGCACAAAATAGATGGACTGAAGGTGGTGCTCGAGTATGAGCACGGAGAACTCGTGCGCGCATCGACGCGCGGGGATGGAGAGGTGGGGGAGGATGTGACGCATACCGTGCGTACGATACGCGACATTCCACACACCCTCAGGAAACCGGTGACGCTCGTCGCGGTGGGAGAGGTGTGGCTCGGAGAGGATGAGTTTGAGATGATAAACACCGCGCGCGAAGCGCGCGGTGAACAGCTCTTTGCAAATCCGCGCAATGCTGCAGCAGGGTCCCTGCGCCAGCTCGACCCCGAGGTGACCCGTGAGCGCAAATTATCATTCTTTGCATACGATATCGATTTTCTTGAGGAGGGAGTTGTACCACTCCCCAAAACACAATGGGAAGAATTGACACTGCTTAAGAAGCTGGGATTCATCACCAACCCACACGCTCATTTCTGTGCATCACTCAAAGATGCAATTGCGGACTACAAAAAGTGGGCACCGAAAAAGCGTAACATGCCCTACGGTATGGACGGCACGGTGCTCAAGGTGAACGAGGTACGACTTCAAAAGATACTCGGCTACACCGCAAAATCACCCCGCTTCGGGATTGCGTACAAATTTCCCTCAGCACAGGCCACGACGGTCGTCGAAGACATTGTGCTCCAGGTGGGGCGCACGGGGGTTCTCACACCGGTCGCGCACCTCAGGCCTGTTCTCATTGCGGGTTCCACGGTCTCACGTGCAACACTCCACAATGAAGACCAAATCAAGCGACTCGATATTCGTATTGGTGACACGGTCATTCTCCAGAAGGCCGGTGATGTGATTCCCGAGATTGTGAGTGTCGTACATGAACTCCGCCCCAAGAGCGCACAGCCGTACCAATTTCCCACGAATGTGCCTGAATGTGGAGGTGATGGACGTATTGAACGCATACCGGGTATGTCCGCATGGCGCTGTACGGCAAAGGATTCAGATGCACTGCATCGACAACGGTTGTACTATTTTGCATCGCGGGGAGCGATGAATATTGATGGACTTGGCCCACGCATCATAGACCTCCTCTTGGATAATAATCTTATCAATACTGCATCTGACCTCTTTACCCTCACTCCAGGTGACCTTATCGGGCTTCCAGGGTTTAAAGAGAAATCAGCACAAAATGTGATTGAAGCGATAGCAAAAGTCAAAACAATATCTCTTGAGCGTTTTCTCACTGCTCTCTCAATTCCGCATGTCGGTGAAGAGACTGCACGCATTATTGCAGAGGAGTTCAAGACCATTGAAAAAGTTCGCTCTGCCAGTAGTGAAACATTGGCCGAAGTATATGGTGTGGGAGCAATTGTGGCAGATTCGCTTGTGACATGGTTCCACGATGCGCATCATAGACACGAGCTCGATACATTGCTTACCCACATACGTGTTGAAAAATTTGAGACTACAAAAAATGTACACACAGCGCTCTCGGGGAAGACGGTGCTCTTTACGGGGACACTTGCCAGCATGAGTCGAGAGGAGGCAGAGGCGCGCGCCCGCGAAGCGGGCGCGCACGTCACGAGCTCAGTTTCGAAAAAAACAGATTATGTAATCGTGGGCACAGACCCTGGTTCGAAGATTGAAAAAGCGATGACGCTCGGGGTTGCAATACTCGATGAAGCGGGATTTTTGAAACTACTTCAGTGACAATGGAAATTGTATAACCAAAGTGCTACTATAGCCCACATACAGTATGAAAAAAGAAGATATAGAACATTTAGCACAATTGTCGCGCATTGCGCTTTCTGAGACCGAAACAGACTCACTCACAGAGGATATTACCAGTATTTTAGGATATGTGAGTGAAATTGAGGAGATTACCAGTAGTGGTGCCGGAGAAAAGAAAGTTGGCGCGCTCTACAATGTGATGCGAGAAGATGAACATCCACACGAACCCGGTATGTATACTGAGGATTTGCTCAATGTGGCTCCCGACCGTGACGGACAGTACATTCGTGTACAAAAAATACTTGGTGATAAATCATAATGGTATGTTGACTACTATCAGCGATCTTCGCAAAAAATTCATTGAGGGTACCTATACGCCATTGCAGGCATATACCGATATGCGTGCAGTTATTGATGCGCACGATCCAGAAATTCATGCTTTTCTTGAAGTATTCGATGATGCACATGAGAGTGCACAAAAAGCAACAGAACGGTACGCACGAGAGGGTGAACATGCACCGGTACTCCTTGGCATGCCTATTGCAATCAAAAACAACATTCTCATCAAAGGAAAACGTACGACAGCGGGTTCAAAAATGCTCGAAAACTATGTTGCACCATACGATGCGACAGTCATTACCCGGCTACGTGAACAGGGGGCGCTCTTTATGGGGGGTACGAATCTCGATGAGTTTGCTATGGGCTCCTCGACAGAAAACTCTGCTTTCGGGGTAACAAAAAATCCCATTGATGTGAGTCGTGTTCCGGGTGGCTCCTCGGGTGGCTCAGGCGCTGCGGTGGCTATGGGGGCATCGGTTGCTGCACTCGGCACCGATACCGGTGGCTCAGTACGGCTTCCCGCAAGCTTCTGTGGTAATGTTGGTTTCAAACCCACCTACGGACGCATTTCGCGCTATGGGCTCATTGCAATGGGCTCGTCACTCGACCAAGCGGGTACCTTCACCAATTCGGTTCGTGACGCTGAGATTCTCTTTGGAGTGCTCCACGGCAAAGATAGGTATGACGCGACCACTATACATGAGGATACATTTCCAATAGTGCCACGGAGAGAAAAGTACCGTATCGGTATTCCTCGGGATTTTCTCGGGAGCGGAATGGATGCAGATGTGCTCGCACTTTTCAATGAAAAAGTTACCGAGCTTACCAAGAGGGGGCATGAGGTAGTTGATATCTCACTTCCGCTCATGAAAAAGGGCCTCGCTGCGTACTACATCGTCATGCCCGCAGAGGTATCCTCAAATCTCGCGCGCTACGATGGCATGCGCTTCGGACTTCGTGTAGAAGGGAAGGACCTGCTTGAAGACTACATGAAAACACGTGCCGAAGGATTTGGTGCGGAAGTGAAGCGACGTATTCTCCTCGGCACGTATGTGCTCTCAGCGGGCTACTATGATGCGTATTACGGGAAAGCTGAGCACGTACGTGTCATGATGCGTGAAGAGATAGCAAAAGTGTTTGAGACGGTAGACCTCATCATGACTCCCACCGCCCCCACACCCGCTTTTAAGATTGGTGAAAAGAGTGATCCGCTCTCGATGTACCTCGCTGATATTTTTACCGTACCGGTCAATCTCATTGGTGTACCCGCGATTTCTATCCCTGGTGGTACGGTAGTGCGGGACGGTAAGAATCTTCCCGTGGGTATTCAATTCATTGCACCACATGCAGGTGACGAACGACTTTTTGATTTTGGGAAACACACATACGATGTAGCATAAAAAGAGAGCAGTATGGTGTAGAATAGTGGCATGGGACCATCAATCAATTTTGTAGCCATCTTTCAGATGATTTACGACGGCGTCTTTGGTGGCAACTGGGATACTATTGAAACGTTATGGAACGTATACTCTCTCGTTGCACTTATGCTCTCATGCGTCTTTTTTGGTGGATTTATATATGCAAAGATTCGCTTTGATGAACTCAGTGCATTTGAGCGGGAGGTGATTAGTACCAATGAGAAGGCGTGGGCCACAGAGCACAACATTCATGAGACCCACAACACGCGGTGGGATGCTATCCAAACACGGGTGACAGAAAACAGCCCCGAGTCATGGCGTATTGCTATTATCGAGGCAGACATCATGCTCGATGAAACACTTACCAATGCCGGATACGTTGGGCAGAGTATCGGCGAGAAGCTTAAATCCGCAAACACCACCTCATTTACGACACTCCAAGATGCGTGGGAGGCCCATAAAGTGCGTAATGAAATTGCGCACGTGGGAAGTGATTTTATTCTCACGCAACGTACAGCACAAGAAACGCTCGTACGCTTCGAACGCGTCTTCCGCGAGTTTGGGGTTATTTAGGTTGTAATGCCCGAATTGAGCCAAGTATTCTTCGCCTAAGCGCGGTACCTTTTCGTACTTTTATGCGTAGGGTTCCGTAGTGCGGAGCGGTATTTGCGTATACTTTTTTTGAAGTCGTTTTGATAAGACTTGATTTTGTAAACTGTGACAGTGGTATTTGAGTGAGTGACGACCAGTACTCCACAACCTCTTTTATACGTTCCTTGTGTTGCATATTTATACTCACACGAAGAATAAGAGAATCTGGTTCAATGTTATATATGCGATTCAGCCATTCAACGTAAAATAGTATTAAGGCGGGGTCACTATTCGTGAAACCGAGTTCTTGACTTCCTTTTTTATATCCCTCACCCCAGTACAACCCAAGGCCAACCATATGGATGTCTCGTTTCGATAGTTTTCCGACGTCTCGTTTTCCAATGCGCATTTCTTTTTGTGTGGCAATAATGCGTTCGCTCCGCTTTTTTTCTGATGCGTGGAGGAGTGCAGAAATTGCTCGACGGTTACTCTTCTCACTCAAAATCTTCTGTTGAGTTTCTGAAAGTGCAATATCACGACACCACACACTGGCGGTACTTTTACTTATAGAAAGTTTCTTTGCGATACTATTGATACTCTCGCCTTGTTGACGAAGAACGAGAGCTTTTGCTTTGATTGAATCCTTTTTCATAGTTCATAAGGTAATTATATCACATACGTTTAGTAGACATACACATAATGATTTGGTACACTTTCAATCGTCATATAATCATGACGCATATATAGCGGGGTAGAGGAGAGGTACCTCGGGAGGCTCAGCGAGCACTCCTCATTCATTGACTTCGAAAGGGGTAGATGATGAGGGTGAAATAGTACAGCGTACTATTTCACTGAGAGGCTCAAAAGGGCTCATAGAACAGAAATGCTCTATGGAACACTTGCCAAATTCGGTGAAACCTTTGCGCTTGACGCATGGCAATACCGAGCCAAGCCCAGCCGTATTTTATTTTAATAGAAACTACTGCTGGGAAGGTGTAGAGACTAGATGGTAAGCATCTTCGTTCGCAAGAGACAGATGAAGGTATAGTCCAGACCACAAATCAGGCAATGCCTGAGTAATGAAAATTATAGCGGTACGCATAACCTCCAGACCCCGGTTCGATTCCGGGCCCCGCAACAAATACAGAAAATGACCGACCCTATGTCGGTCATTTTCTGTATTTGTGCTCAGGAATCGAACGGGCGGAATTCACTTTGACTATCCCTAATGTCAAAGTGAATGAGCCGAGCCAACAAGTTCTTGGGAACGTAGTGACCTAGAAACTTGATGTCGATTCCGGGCCCCGCAACAAATACAGAAAAAGACTGGTCTTGTGCCAGTCTTTTTCTGTATTGGATGTTGATTTTTTTACACTACTTGAGCATCTTGATACCCTCACCGAGTGTGACTGTCTTTATGTTTTGAGCGATTACATAATCGACAATTTGTTGAAGGAGGACTGGGTCATTGCTGTACAGACCACCATTCACATCTTGGCGATGGAGTTCGAGAATGAGCCACTCTTTCTCGGCAATCGCATGGTCTATCCATCCTGTTATTTCTTCGTATGAGACATCAGATGTCACATGTTGGTCGTGGAGCATCCACTTGTTTGTCGTTGGAGTATTGTAACCAGTTTCCACTGCGCGTGCTCCAGTGTATCCGGCATTTTTTGCTGTATTGATAACGGTTGTATTGTATTCACCGTACGGGTACACGAGTGTCGTTATGGGAGTGATGCCGAGCGCGAGTAAATCATTTCGAGAGCCGAGGACCTCCGCGGAGAGTCGTTTCCGTGATATCGTAGTGAGGTTTGCGTGTGTCCGCGTGTGTGAGGCAATTTCATGTCCGCGAGCGCGCATCTGCTTCACTTCGTTCGCGTTCACATATTCCGGATCAGAAAAAGATTTTGTAATGATGGCTTGAGTGCTTTTTATACCCGCTTTATCAAGGATAGGAAGTCCAACTTCGTAGGTGCTACGGAAACCATCATCAAAAGAAAAAGTCACCATACCCTCTTTAAATGTGGCGGTCTGCGGAGGTGGTGTTACGGTGAGTGCTTCGAGTGAGTAGTCATCAACAGTGAGTGAACCATTTTGTGCGAGTACATGGAAGACAGTCATTGAAACAACTCCTGTGGGAACGGTAAACGTCTTGGTAAATTGTGCCCATGAGTTAGTGCCAGGTACCGATCCGAGAGTGACATAGCTATATGCGCCACTCTGATTTCGATACTGAGCAATCACTGAAGTGTCACGATCAGAAAGCGACCAGTTAGAGAATGTATATGATGCACCCGAGGTTACAGGTACTTCAGCAAAATACCATTTGGCGTCACCACTCACATAATTGTTCACATCAACCTTTCCCGCACTTCCACCTCCATGTCCGGAAACGGGATACGTAAAGACTGCTGTGAGTTCACCCCATTCTCCTTGCTCCCATGAAGTGGGAAGTCCACCAGACACAGCTTCGAGCGATGGATTTTGAATGAGATTTGTTGCACCAAAAACAGTATTTGGAAACGTGATAAAAAGACCAAAAATAAAAATAAAAAAACCGATTCCCGTTGAGGGTCGTATGCTACTGCAAATACGATATATATTGTCTAACATAATGTGTCGGAACTATACAATAATAATTCAAAATATGCAAGACATCAAAAATCTCTCCTCATATCGAGCGTAGAGGGCCGACGGTTATAAAGAAATGTGCTTTTGCTCAAAAAACACATGTGATGGTATACTGAGCACGTATGCAATGTGTCATTTTAGCTGCCGGGAACGGTAAGCGCCTACGTCCATTAACCGAAGATAGACCAAAACAACTCGTACGGGTGCATGGGAAACCGCTCATCGACTACATTGTGGAGGCACTCCCGAGCTCCATTGATGAGCTCATCATTGTGGTGGGGTACAAGGGAGACATGATTCGCGAGTACTGCGGGGAAGTATTTCATGGGAGAAAAGTTACGTACGTAGAGCAACCGGTCGCGGAGGGGACTGCGAAAGCACTGTGGCTCTGCAAAGATTTGCTCAGAGGCCGATTCCTCTTCATGTACGGTGATGATATTCACGGACGAGAAGATCTCGCTCGCGCTACCTCGTACCTACGGGCTATTTTGGTCTCATCGGTTACGCAACCGGAGAAATTCGGTATTGTAGTGCGCAATCCTGATGGTACCTTGGGACTCATGATAGAAAAACCGAAACACGCGCCCTCAAACTGTGCGAGTACGGGCGCGATGGTACTCGATGACCACATTTTTGAATTTGAACCGGAAACACCGGTGAATGACGAATACTACCTGAGTGAGGTCATTGAACGGTACGCGAAGAAATACCCGATTGCGGTTGTGGAGCAAGAATTGTGGATTCCTATCGGATTTCCCGATGATATTACGAGAGCCGAGACATTACTTACGGTATACGTATATAAGCAGATATAGACTTGGTTATGCAGTGCGTTATTGTCTGTGCGGGTAAAGGCACACGAATGAATCCGCTCACCGATACCTGCCCAAAACCACTCATACGGGTGGGTGGCAAGCCGATTCTGGAACATATCGTAGAGGCACTACCTCCGGAAATAGACGAGCTCATACTCATCGTGGGGTACCTGAAAGAGCAGATTATTGCGTACTGTGGGGAGATGTATCACGGGAAGAAGGTGGTATACCGAGAACAGCAAAACCACGCGGGAGGTACAGGTGATGCACTTCTGTGTGCTCGTGATGCTATTCACGGTAAGTTTCTCTTTATGTACGGGGATGATATCCACGGGAGTGACACACTCGCACGCGCAGTCCGGAGCGACTACGCAATTTTGAGCGCACATTCTGCGACTCCCGAGCGGTATGGAGTGCTTGTCTCCAATGCAGATGGGACGCTCAGAGCAATTCTCGAAAAGCCAAAAGACCCTCCTTCAGATCTCATCAACATCGGAGGATTTGTCATCGATGAGTCAATCTTTGAGTACACCGTGCCGGTATCTGCAAGTGGGGAGCTGTACGTGACCGATATGCTCAC
>CAZNWG010000010.1:0-21722 GCA_964576905.1 uncultured Candidatus Saccharibacteria bacterium | reverse complement strand
AACCTGACCGCAACGCCGATTGCCATCTCGCAAATTGATCTTGCGTGGGACCCTTCGACCGATGATTTTGAACTCACGGGATACCACGTGTGGCGCGATGGGGTACAGATCGGAACCACGACAGCGACAGTGTACGCAGACATCGGGCTCACGGCGAGTACCACGTATACCTATTACGTGACCGCGTATGACCACATGGCAAATGAGTCCGCATCTTCGACGGAGGTTTCGACGACCACACTCAGTATCCCGCCACCTGCGGAAGATGAGGGAGGAACAACCTACGGGAGCAAGTTGCACCCGATGAATGAGGTGCTCATATCACTGCAGGTCGTCCCACAGAAGGATTCGGTGACGATTACGTACGCGACCAACATGTACGTACGCTCCGTGTTGAAGTGGGGGCGCACTCCATCGTATGAGCTCGGTTCGCTCGCCGAGCAAGCATTTGCAAAAAAACATGAAAATCAGATAGTGGGCCTCATTCCCGGCACCACATACTACTTCACCATTTTGGGGGAAGATAGGTTTGGTCGCACTGGTGTGCTCTACACAGGAACATTTACCACACTTCCCCCAGAGGATACCTTTCCACCAGGGAATGTGACCGGCCTCACGGCTGTTCGCGATGGGGATGATGTACTGCTTTCGTGGCAATTACCGTATGACCCGGATCTTGCGTATGTGCGTGTTGTACGGAACGACCGCTTTTATCCCACCGACGAAGCGGATGGGTGGGTGGTGTATGAAGGGAAAGGGGAAGGCACGCGCGATGTGGGGGCAGTGGTAGGTGCACAACAGTTTTATACCGTCTTTAGTTACGACGCGCTCGGGAACATGTCCTCAGGTGCGGTCGTGGTCATACGTTTTGGTACACCGGTACATGCGACGACGAGCACCAGCACACTTCCGGGGGAAATCGTGCCTACACAAAATCCCATCGCACTCACCTTTGCTGATATTGCATTTATACAGGAAGGAGAGTTACTTCCATCCAAGTATGGTACGGTACAGATAGATGGTACAAAGCAACTCACTATTGCAATACCCTACGACAAGGTACCTGAGCATCTCAAGACCATTTTGGTGACGGTGCGAGAGAGTGCAGACTCTTCAAAATCATTTGATTTTCTCTTGCGCATCAATCCCGAACAGACCGCCTATGTGAGCACGCTCGCTCCGTTTGGATTTAGTGGTGAGTTACCCATTACGGTGTCGGTGTTTGATTTTACAACTGCACAGATTGGGTACGCTGAAGGGAGAATTATCTCACATATTCAACCGAGTCTTCAGGTAGAATCGAAACCTGCACAGAGTTTTCTGGCATATCTTCTTGTGATAATACGCTCATATTTTGTCTGGTTTATAATACCGCTTCTCCTACTTATGCTCATTGGGTGGCGACTTGTGCGACGTGAAGAATGATAGAATACATGAGTATGACAACAAAAACACGTGTTGCAATAAATGGGTTCGGACGTATTGGGCGAACTTTTTTTCGTATGGTGCACAACCACCCTGATCTTGAGGTGGTAGCAATCAATGATCTCGGTGATATTGGAAATCTCGCATATGTGCTTGAGTATGACACTGCGTATGGCAAAGCACCGTTCTCGGTGTCGGTAGAAGAGGGAGGATTACGTATTGATGACGTACTCGTGCGTACGACGAGTGAGCGCGAGCTTGCCAATCTTCCTTGGGCTGAGGAACATATAGATATTGTGATTGAATCAACAGGCATCTTTACCTCATACGAAAAAGCACAGGGGCACATTGATGCAGGAGCACGGCGAGTCATTATCAGTGCGCCCGCAAAGGACGGTGAGGGAACACTCGGGAAGACAGTGCTCATGGGATTGAATGAAGCAGAACTGGATGCATATTCGATTACCTCGAATGCATCGTGTACCACAAATGCAACAAGTCCGCTTGTTGCAATACTTGATGCCACTATCGGTATCGAAAAGGCGGTCCTCAATACCGTCCACGCGTACACCGCATCACAATCACTTGTCGATGGTCCAAGCAAAAAGGATTTTCGTGAAGGGCGTTCCGCTACACAAAACATCGTACCGTCTTCAACAGGAGCAGCGATTGCGACGACACTCGTGCACACAGAACTCGAGGGGAAGTTTGATGGCATCTCACTTCGCGTCCCGGTGCAGGTTGGTTCTATCGTCGACCTCACGTTTATCGCAAAACGTGTGACGGATGTTGCAGAGGTAAATCGAGTCCTCACCGATGCTTCACGTGAAGCACCTTGGAAAGGTATCTTTGGGGTGACTGATGAACCGATTGTGTCTTCAGATATTGTGGGAGCACCGCTTGCATCAATCGCCGATCTTTCCTTCACCCGCGTCGTTGACGGCACACTTGTCAAAGTGCTTGCATGGTATGACAATGAAGTGGGATACACGAGTACACTGGTACGTCACGCCACTCTCGTGGGGGCATTACTTAAGACGACCGAATAATTATATTTTGATATGGTAATACATTTTGGAACTGACCATGCAGGGTTTGCGCTCAAGGAGGAAGTGCTTGCATACGTGCGCGACACGCTCGGGTATGAGGTGGTAGATCATGGCGCATACGCTCTTGATCCCGGAGACGATTACCCTGCGTTTATGTACGGGGCTGTTCGCGCCGTGGCGGAGCATGGACATGACGCACGCGCCATACTTTTTGGTGGTTCCGGTCAGGGGGAAGCGATGGTGGCCAATCGTATTCCCGGCATTCGCGCGACCGTGTACTACGGCGGTCAGCCGGAGATCATTCGCCTTTCGCGTGAACACAATGACGCCAATGTACTTTCGTTTGGTGCTCGCTTCGTGAGTGTGGAAGAAACAAAGGAGATGGTTGCACTGTGGCTCAGTACTCCCTTTACCGAGGACGAACGACACATACGTCGTATCGCTCAGATTGATACTCTCTAACAATATGTCACCTATTGTTCCCGCAATTATTCCAAAGACGTTCGATGAAATAGGAAAGACACTCCGCATCGTGGCTCCTTTTACCCATGAAGTGCAAATAGATATCGTTGATGGTGTGTTTGTCCCATTCATCTCGTGGCCGTACCAAGAACCCGGCACCATTACTGATCTGCAGGTGCACACGGGAGATTTTCTTATTGAAATGGACCTCATGATACAAGAACCGGAAACAGTCATCGAAGCGTACGCAAAAACCGGTGTACGTCGTATTGTTGTACACCTTGAAACGGTGACCGACCTCAATCGTATTTGCACAGTGCGGGAGAAGTACGACTTCAAACTTGGTTTTTCAATCAATAACGATACCCCCCTTGAAATGCTCACCGCGGTGATTGACCGTGCCGATTATGTACAGCTCATGGGAATTGCGCACATAGGTACACAGGGGCAACCATTTGACGAGCGTGTCCTTGGTCGCATACGTACATTACGGCACGCATACCCTGAACTACTCATCAGCATCGACGGAAGTGTCAATCTTGAGACCGTGGGGAAGCTCGCACATGCTGGTGCGGGACGGTGTATCTCGGGCTCTGCAATTCTGAAAGCGCACAATCCTCCAGAAGCATACACGCACCTCGTATCGCTCCATACTATTTCTGCAACATAAGGACGTATAAGAGCCCATCCACAATCCCCATCTACTTTGTGGCCGGAACGTACAGAGCGTAGCGACAATACGTTCCGAGTCTGTCATATTTTCTTCTTCACGGAAGAAAATATGACGAATGAGTCATTCATCGTATATTTAATTTCTTAACAGAAACTGTCTACTCATTGGATTTTTTACTTCGTTTCACTCGTAAAAGATCTCAATGAGTCTTGCGAATGTGCTTTGTGCACATTCTCACGCCTCATGTTTTCACTTCTCGACGCCTCGTATCTGAGGGTTTGTGAATGGGCTCTAAAACATTATGGCAACAATGGCCGACGTACGACATCGGTCACTGCTTTTTGAGGTAATTAACAGGTGTATACATATGTACGGACTTCACGCGGTATACTAGCGGTGTATGCATTATCTTTCAGATGAAGAAGTCCGTGGGCTTGAAGTACAGGCCAACGAAATACGACAGAGCATTATTGAAATGCTCGTTGAGGCAGGAAGTGGTCACACTGCAGGCCCTCTTGGTATGGCAGATATTTTTACCCTGCTCTATTTTGAGGTGCTGAAGCACGACCCACGAAATCCTTTTTGGGCAGATCGTGATCGTGTCATTCTCTCAAACGGACACATTTGTCCGGGGCTCTACGCCACAATGGCTCATGCGGGATATTTTCCTCGTGAGGAGTTACTGACGCTTCGCAAATTTGGCTCACGTCTACAAGGACATCCACACCGTGAAGCACTCCCCGGTATTGAGACAAGCTCAGGTCCACTCGGTTCCGGACTCTCACAGGCTGTCGGTATGGCACTCGCTGAGCGTATTGATAATCCGTACTCCTCAAAGTACTTCTACTGCCTCATGGGAGATGGTGAACTTGACGAAGGGCAGGGATGGGAGGCACTCATGCATGCGGGGAAAGAGGGACTCCACAACCTCATCGCTATTGTGGATAGAAATGGAATCCAGATAGACGGGTACACAAAAGATGTTATGCCACTTGAACCACTCCGTGAAAAATTCGAGTCGTTCAATTGGGATGTGCAGGAGGTCGATGGCCACAACATACGTTCGGTGAACGATGCCATAGGAAAAGCGCAAGCAGTGTACAGTCAACCATCGATTATCATTGCACACACGATAGCATCGAAGGGTATTGACGTGTTTGAGCGTGATTTCAGATGGCACGGCAATCCGCCCGGCTTAGGTCCAGAGGATCAGGTGCCGAAGAGCGAACAAGCAAAAGTCGCACTCATGAAACTGCGTACCTTGAATGGGAGCATTCACACGCATGAGTATGAATAATTTTTTCTCTTTGAGGTAAGTACAGTATTTTTGAAAGTTTCTTTTAATCTTGGATAGTAATTTAGTATAAAGTGTATGAGTTATAACCTTGCATCACACGTCAATCCAAATCTGTTCAATGCGGATGTTGAGACAGCACCAAATAGAAATGGATATGGCGACGGGCTCAAACTAGCAGGAGAAGCCGATATGCGTGTTGTCGCACTCGCGGCAGACCTCACCTCTTCCACAAAAACAAATGTATTTGCGGATGCGTTTCCAAATCGCTTTGTGCAAGTCGGTATCGCAGAACAGTCGATGGCATCTGTGGCTTCGGGTATGGCAGTAATGGGGAAGATACCTTTCTGTGCCTCGTACGCTGCTTTTTCTCCAGGACGAAACTGGGAACAGATACGCACGACGATTGCGTACAATGGTGCAAACGTAAAAATAATTGGTGCACATGCAGGCATCTCTGTGGGACCTGATGGTGCGACACACCAAGCGCTTGAAGATATTGCGCTCATGCGTGTCATTCCACGCATGGTGGTCATAGCGCCATCAGATTACCAAGAAGCAAAAAAAGCCACACTTGCTGCAGCAAAGTATGTTGGTCCTGTCTACATTCGACTTGCGCGTGAAGCGAGTCCTGTTGTTACCACAGCGGGTTCTCCGTTTGAGATCGGAAAAGCGGAAGTGTACCTCACACGCGACACAGACCACAAAAAAACGGTGGGTATTGTGACGACCGGTACTGTCCTCTACCATGCACTCGTTGCAGCGAAAGCACTCAATGAGCGTGGTATTGGAGCATCGGTACTCCACATAGCGACCGTAAAACCACTCGACACGAAAGCACTCGTCACCTTTGCAAAAGAGCACAGCGCGCTCATCACCGTCGAGGAGCACCAGCGAGCCGGGGGCTTGGGTGGAGCAGTTGCAGAATGTTTGAGTCTCCTGTATCCGACACGTATTCTTCGCCTCGGTATTGATGATGTATTTGGACAATCGGGCACCGCGGAGGAGCTCTTTGTTCACTTCGGTATCGACAGCACGGGCATTATACGAGAAGCGGAACAATTCGTAGGGTAGAAAAAGCCCCGACTGCAGAGCAGTCGGGGCTTTTTCGTATTGTGCAATACCTCTTACGTCACCTTCGCAACGTAGTCGTGAGGTGCAGACGCCAAGTATGCAAGGATTTTTTCTTTTGTGAGGAGTCCGTTTTGTGCACCGATGTACTGTACGACAGACATTGAATTGATAGGTCCCCACGCGAGTGCGGTTTTTACATCCTCTCCGAGGATAAGGGCACTCACAAATGTGGACGAAAATGAGTCACCCGCACCGGTGCGTGAGACTGGCTCTTTTGGATCGGGATACATGGGCATGTGCCATACGACATCATTTTCAAGTGCATATGCGCCACGGGGACCATCAGTGATGACGGGAATCTTTGGTCCGAGCTCTTTCATTTTTCGCACAAGTGTTGGAACATCGTGCTCTGCAGTTTTCAAGATATCCTGCGCCTCTTCCTTGTTGCAAAAGAACACCTCAGTGACTGCATAGAGGTCTTTGAGCTCTTCATATCCGAGGCGAATTTGAAACGTTCCCGGTTGGAATGCGAGTTTCGTTTCTGGATGCGCTTTTACATACGTTGCTACCTCATGGTGGAATGCGACGCTATTTTCGCCAAGTGAGGAAAAATAGAGAAACCGCGGGGGAAGTGCAAAATCGGGAAGTATGTATGGATATTCTTCATGCTTAATAAGGATAGTGCGTTCTGCACCATAGCGAAGAATATAATGATAATTCGTCTTTTTCCCCTCATGTATTTTCACGTATTCGGTATCGATACCTTCCTTGCGAAGCGTGTCGAGACAGTCACTTCCGTTCCGATCATGACCAAGACTTGAGACGAGTGCAGAGCGAAGCCCGAGTCGGTGTGCAGCCACAGAGGCATTTGCAGAGTTGCCCACTGCGTTCACTACGACGACATCTTTGTAGGGAAGTTTACCGCCAAACTCCATCTCTAATTTTTTGCGACCGGTTTTTTCATCGACGGTCACTTTTGCATCCTCCTGTGATAATTCAATAAATGCGTCTATTGTCGTGTCGCCTATTGCAACGAAATCATATTGTTGTGCCATAATGCAAGCATTGTACCACCCCGTGCCCGCATCGCGTGATATAGTAGTGGAACATTACCATTCGATAATCAGTACAATTATGGCGCTCATCTATATCACACGACACATTCCTGAAATTGGTATTAATCTCCTTCGGGCAGCTGGACATATGGTAGACGTAAGTGCGAAGGACGGAGTACTCACGCAGAAGGAACTCATCACCGCGGTTGGCGCAAAGCCGTACGATGCGGTCATTTCTCTCCTCACCGATATCATTGATACTGAAGTGTTCGATGCGGTGCCCACTGCAAAGATTTTTGCAAATTACGCGGTCGGGTACAACAACATTGATATCGACACCGCACAGGAACGGGGTATCACGATTACGAATACCCCAGGTGTGCTTACCGACACCGTTGCTGAATTCACCATTGCACTCATGCTTGCGCTCGCTCACCGTATTCCGGAATCAGACGTATTTACACGTGCGGGTAAGTATGTGGGGTGGGGTCCCGAGCTTTTCTTGGGGAATGACCTCAAGGGGCAGACACTCGGTATCTTGGGTGCTGGGCGCATTGGGTATGAAGTAGCCCGTCGTGCACACGATGGACTTGGCATGAAAATTATCTACTATGACATTGAACGACTTCGAGCACTTGAGAAGGATTGTGAAGCAGTTTTCAAGGAGACCGTTGAGGAGGTGCTCGGAGATGCAGATGTTGTGTCTGTGCATGTGCCACTACTCCCCACAACAGAACACCTCATCAATGCAACACGAATTCGTCTTATGAAACCAACCGCGTACCTTATCAATACATCGCGGGGTCCTGTCATTGATGAAGAAGCGCTCGTCAGTGCGCTCAAGGAGGGTGCTATTCGTGGTGCGGCACTCGATGTCTATGAGCATGAGCCAGCAATTGCGAAAGGGCTTACGTCGCTCTCGAATGTGATTGTTACCCCGCACATTGCATCTGCTTCGGAAGAAACGCGTGCGAAGATGTCTAGTATGGTGGCTCAAAATGTGATTGATTTTCTTGCAGGTGAGGAGCCCGAAAATGTGGTAAAGATATAAGGAGAGAAAAGGGAACGGACAATTGAAAGAAAAGCCATTCTGCAATACCGGTTGTGTTTTCTGTTCCGTATGGTATGGTAATCGGCACAATTAAGCATTACATTATGACATTTTCACTTACCGTTGAAGCGCGTACCGAACGAGGAAAGAAACTCGTAGAATTACGCAAGGCAGGAAAACTTCCTGCAATTATGTATGGTCCAAAAGAAGAAGCAACTGCACTCACCATTGACCGCATTGCATTTGAAAAGATGCTCAAAGAAGCGGGAGAGTCGAGTATGATCACACTCAAGGGAGCAGGTCTCAAAGTGCCGAAGGACGTACTTGTGCACGATGTATCGTTTGATGCGCGTCGAGGCGGTGTCATTCATGTTGATTTCTACGCAGTTGAAGCAGGAAAGGAAATTACCGTTGATATTCCACTTGAATTTGTCGGTGAAGCACCGGCACTCAAACAAGGGGGGACACTCACCAAGGTACTTCATGAAGTTGAGGTAACCTGTATGCCAGGTAATCTTCCAAAAGAGATTATTGTAGACATCAGCGTGCTCGATGATTTTGAAAAGCAGATTCATGTGAGAGACCTTATCGTTCCAGCAGGTGTAACCATTGAGAATGATGGAGACGAGGTAGTAGCACTTGCTCAGCCGGTAGAAGAAGAAGCTGAGCATGAACCAGTAATGGATATAAGCTCTATTGAGGTAGAAAAGAAGGGGAAGACAGAAGAAGCTGAATAAGATTCTATACAGTATACACACAAAAAGCCCGAGAGGGCTTTTTGTGTGTATGTGGGTGAACTCGGTGGATAGGAGTGGAGTACTTTGGTATACTACACACGAATTATGTATAGAAGGATTATCATCGGCGTTGTGCTTTTTTCGAGTTGCTTTGTTTTACCAGGGCTCGTGTGGGGGCAGAGTGTGCCATCAGTATGTAATGACGATGTTGCGGGGAAGACAGAGGAACAGCTCAAGGCCGACCTCGCGCTCTGCAATGCGGAGATTGCAAAATGGCAGGGGATACTCAGTGGTACTCGATCAGAAATAACCAATATCGATGGTGATGTGAAGGCGCTCACTGCAAAAATCAAATCGGCTGAGGCAACCATCAAATCAAAAAATATAGCCATCTCTCAGCTCACCAAAGATATCAATGTGCGCAGTGAAAAAATAGGTGAACTCGAAATACTTATCGATGAGGGGAAAACGTCATTAGCACAGCTCATTCGACGTACGAATGAGCTCGACGATTACACATTCCCAGAGGTGATTTTAAATAGTAAAGACCTTTCGGATTTTTTCATCGACCTCGATTCCTTCATGGCAATTCAGAAAGGGCTCGAGTCGCACTTCTTTGCCGTGCGCGAGACTATTGCGCAGACTGAGGAAGAACGAAACCGCCTCGGTGAGATACAGGATCAAGAGCGAGATGCAAAGTACGATATCGAAAGCAAGAAAAAGACCATATCAAGAACAGAGCAAGAAAAGAAAGATCTTCTCGCTGCAACAAAAAAAGAAGCAAAGTCATACGAACAAATAGTGGCCGATAGGCAAGCGAAAGCAAACCAAATCAATGCTGCGCTCTTCCGCCTCCGTGGTGTTGATGGTGGTGGTATTCCATTTAAAGATGCACTGGCGTATGCGAAGCAAGCATCAGGGCTTACGGGTGTCCGTGCAGCCTTTATACTCGGTATCTTGCGTCAAGAATCAAACCTCGGTGTCAATGTGGGGCAGTGCTTTTTGACGGATGCTACAACAGGTGCAGGAAAGGGGAAAAACACTGGTACTCCGTTCAGTGGGCTTATGAAACCTGATAGGGACGTAGCACCATTCTTGGCTCTCATGAGTCGATTGGGTCGTGACCCGTACAGCACACCGGTGTCGTGTTCTGGTGACTCTTGGTACGGTGGAGGGATGGGGCCAACACAATTTATTCCTTCCACATGGCAGATGTATGAGCCACGTATCGCACGAGCTTTTGGAGTTTCTGTGGGTGATCCATGGAACCCGCAACACGCTATCATGGCCACAGCGCTCTATTTGCAAGAACTCGGTGCAGCACGTGGAGGGTATTCGGCAGAACGTGAGGCGGCAGGAAGATACTATGCTGGGGGGAATTGGGCCGGCTCAGCAGGGCTCGGGTATGCGTCAAGTGTACTCGGACACGCAGAGGTGTATCAGAACAACATCGACTTTCTTAATGGGCAATAACAAGAAATAGACCATACGTAGAGGTATATTTTGAGTATTGATTTGCCAAAAAAACTAATTCTGGTATAGTGTCACGACTATGAAAGCAGATATACATCCAAAGAATTATCGAAAGGTCATTTTCCATGATAACTCAAGCGGGGAGCGTTTTCTCGTTGGTTCAACAATAGCAACCAGTAAAACTGAAAAATGGACAGACGGTACTGAATACCCGATTGCATACCTCGACGTATCGAGCGCATCACATCCATTCTATACGGGACAGGAGAAGGTAATGGACACGGCAGGACGCGTGGAGCGATTCAAGGCACGTGCGGAAAAGGCAAAAGTGAAAGGAAAGAAGGCGTAGAAAAAACACCAAACCGGAGTCAAATCCGGTTTGGTGTTTTTTGTACGCAATTGATATTTTGCCGTAACCCGTTCCTAGCACTAACTGAGTCTGTGCACACATACACCCGTTGCTAAAATCAAAAGATTTTAGCAACGGGTGTTGCTCCGCTCGCCCTGTGTGGGCTCCACGAGGCACATATTCAGTTGTGCTGTCGCAGGTTACTTTGTATGGAATTGGTCATTCAAGAGTTTTGGAGATGATATAGTAAAGATATGGAATTTAAAGACGAACAGCTCGCCCTCTTTCGGGAAAATCAAAAAACGCAGTTTCTCTGTGGGCAATTTGATATGCTCATACAGAAACGCGACGATGCACAGTTGCTTGCAGACGATCCAGAGATGGCAGGGCTTGTTGAGGAAGAGATTGTATCTCTCACGGAACAGCTCACCCATCTGTATACGGAAATGGAACGTATTCTCGAAGCTTCGAAGGTAGAAGAAGCAAAACCGTACGGTGTTCTTCTTGAGGTGCGTGCTGGTGCGGGAGGTGAGGAAGCGGCACTCTTTGCGGAAGAGCTTGCATACATGTATCTCAGATACGCCGAACGGAAGCGTTGGCAGACTTCAACCATCTCTGAATCACGTGCAACGCAAGGAGGATTTAAAGATGCATCGTTTGAAATACTTGGAAATGATGTCTATGACGAATTACGGTATGAAACCGGCGTACACCGTGTTCAGCGCATTCCCGTTACTGAGAAAATGGGGAGAGTGCACACCTCAACCGCATCGGTTGTTATTTTGCCTATGCGTCGCAAGCCAACAATTGAGGTAAATATGAGTGACATAGACATGGAGTTTTCACGTTCCGGTGGAGCAGGGGGACAAAATGTCAATAAGGTTGAGACTGCAGTGCGACTTATCCATCGTCCCACAGGAGTTGATGTGCGCTGTCAGTCGGAACGCTCTCAGCTCAAAAATCGCGAGAAGGCGATTACATTACTCATTGCAAAACTCGAGATGCTCCACGATGAAGAGGAATCCAAAAAGCACGCAGCCACGCGTAAGTCACAAATTGGCACCGGTGACCGCTCCGAAAAAATCCGCACATACAATGTGCCACAAAATCGCATCACCGATCACCGCATCAAAGAGTCATGGCACAACATTCACGAGATACTCGCTGGCAACCTCACCGATATTGTGACAGCACTTGGTAATGCTGAAACAGCGGGTAGTGGTGACGTTGCGGAATAGGGCTTGACATGCTACTATCCTCCTGCTTTATACAAGCATAGATTAATATTATATGAATACAAATCACACATCGGAGCGAACACTTATCGAGCGTCTTTTTGACGTTGGTGCGCATTTTGGCTTTTCGAAGTCACGTCGTCACCCCACTACAAGTCCATTCATTTTTGGCAACAAACAAGGAACGGATATTATTGACCTTGAACAAACAGCACTCGCACTTGAGAATGCGTGCGTTGTTTGTTCTGAAGCAGGAAAGGCGGGGAAGCACATTCTGTTTGTCGGAACAAAGGAAGAAATAGCATCGACAGTAAAAGAGCATGCAATCCGTGCGAAAATGCCATACGTCGTGAATCGATGGGTTGGCGGTATGCTCACTAATTTTTCAGAAACAAAAAAGCGAACAGCGCGCCTCAATGAACTCATTGCACAGGGCGAGTCAGGTGAGCTTGAGCGTAAGTACACCAAAAAAGAGCGTGTCATTATTGGGCGCGAACTCGACAAGCTCATCCACAATTTTTCAGGAATTCAACACATGGAGCGATTGCCCTATGCGATTGTCATGGTTGACCCACGCCATCAGTCAATTGCAGTCCGCGAAGCTCGGGATCTCAATATTCCCATCATTGGTATTTCAAATTCTGATACAAACCTTGGTCCGATCACCTATCCGGTCGTGGCGAACGATTCACTCCAGTCGAGTGTTTCATTCATCCTCGACATGCTCGTAAATGCGTATCTTGAAGGTACCGCATCATACACACCACCAGCAGTAGCACGTCGTGAGGAAGTACGTCGTTAGAACACACAAAATCAAATTATTTATTTTTGCTCTTTTACTATGGAAATTACATCAGCACAACTCAAGGAATTACGAGATTTGACCGGTATCTCTGTCATGCAGTGCAAGAAAGCACTCGAAGAAGCGGGAGGTGATATGGACAAAGCAAAGATTATCCTTCAGAAAAAAGGTGGTGAAATTGCACTGAAGAAATCGGATCGAGAACTTGGTGCAGGTGCAATTGGCAGTTATGTCCACTCAACACATGAAGTTGCTGCGCTCGTACAGCTTTCATGCGAAACAGACTTCGTTGCAAAAAATGAAGCGTTTGGTGCTCTCGCACGAGAGATTGCTATGCAAGTTGCTGCTCAGAATCCACTCTACATCACTCGCGCTGAAGTAACTGATGAAATATTCCAAAAGGCAAAGGAAGTCTTTATGGAGGAAGTGAAAGACAGACCGGCAGATATGCAGGAAAAAATACTCGCAGGTAAACTCGATGCCTATTTCAAAGACCGCATTCTCATGGAGCAACCATTCATTAAAGACCAAGAAAAAACGATTGGAACACTCGTGAGCAATGCTATTCAGAAGTTTGGTGAAAACATTGTGATTAGCGCAATTTCGCGTCTTTCGGTAAAATAAAAGCATGAGTAGCGCTTTTGTTGGATTTTGTGTAAGTGGCTTTTGCGTACTTTTGTTCGCACTCCTTTTTCGCTATGAAAAAAAGCGTGGTGTTCGGTTTGGGGAGCACGTGCGCATGCAAGCAGATGTCTATGTGCTCCGGAGTACACGTGCGATGCACACGTACGTTCGACACACGGTACGTGATTTGATGCGACAGCTCGTGCACTACATGTTGCACTCATTTTTGCGCTCAACACTTGATGGAATAAAACGTATGGAGACATGGTTGCGTACTGTTATGCGCATGAACAAAGCACTCGCAAAACGTGCAGAGCGTGAGAGTGCCACTCGTACCAAACTTGAAGAGGTAGCACTCCACAAAGCAACGTATGCACTCACTGAAGACGAAAAACGCATCAAGCGTCAGCGGGAGCTCAATGAGCACGTGTAGGATGAAGGGGAAGGATGTTCCAAAGAGGATACCCACTTGCAGGTTTGCATTTTCGGGCATTTTCTTCCATAATACCCGTGCGCTTATGCGCGTTTTGTTTTGATTCAGAGTTAAAATCCTGCCGACTTACAGTCGCTGTTCAGGTTGTATGATAATTTTATTCAAAATTATCGACAACCTCTTGCGAAAGTGCCCCGCACTTTCTCACCTTAGCTCAGCTGGGTGGAGCTGAAACAGTCCGGTGGACTGTTTCAGAGTTTTGTCACAAAACCGTTGCCACAAAACAGAACAACCGCACGAAGACAGTACCCGCACAATTTCGCCACCTTAGCTCAGCTGGGTGGAGCTGAAACAGTC
Source organism: uncultured Candidatus Saccharibacteria bacterium (assembly GCA_964576905.1). GTDB lineage: Bacteria > Patescibacteriota > Minisyncoccia > Phycocordibacterales > UBA918 > Damh-18. The sequence continues at coordinate 7,629 of CAZNWG010000010.1, read as the reverse complement.
CGGTGGACTGTTTCAGAGTTTTGTCACAAAACCGTTGCCACAAAACAGAACAACCGCACGAAGACAGTACCCGCACAATTTCGCCACCTTAGCTCAGCTGGTTAGAGCAACGGTTTTGTAAACCGTAGGTCCTCGGTCCGAATCCGAGAGGTGGCTCTCAGGATTTTATGTTGCCACCTTAGTGAAGATGGTAGAGCTGAAACAGTCCGGTGGACTGTTTCAGAGTTTTGTAAACCGTAAGCAGAAGCTTTCTTGCTGCACTCACACCAATCACATGAGCGAGCTCCTGTGTTGGTATTCGTTTGCAAGTAGGTCCTCGGTCCGCACCACAAGAGTATTTCCATTTTTCTAATTCCTTTCAGTCATAAGAAAAATTGGTCAATCCGAGAGTGAGAAGTGACTAAATGTCACTTCGCAAGAGGTTGTCGATAATTTTGGATAAAATTATCATACAACCTGAACAGAATCTGTAAGATTGGCTCAGAGAAAATGCTCAAATGGTAGAACAGAATTACACAGGGTTACCCTGTGGTAACACATGATTTGTTAGATGTTTAGATGTCTAGTCAAGTCACATAGCCATGTGCAGACGGGGCTTCATTAATATCAAAAATGCGCTATACTCAGCGCATAATGGCAAAGCACTCACATCTACTCCCGTACGCGCAAAGACCCGATTTCAAAGTGGGTCGTGCACCCGAGCTCACGGGGCGCGATAAAACATTCTATCGTTTTCTTGAAATCCTCCCTGGCGCAGCATCATGGACAGCACTCGTGGGTATGGTGCTCGCATCTATTTATGTACCGTTTTTCACTGCATACTTCATTATCGCGTTTGCAGTCTTTTGGGTATTGAAGACGGGGTTTCTTTCATACCATCTCCGCCACAACTGGAAACGACTTCGTCACCACATGGATGTTGATTGGAAAACAATGGTTGAGCGTTTTGAATATGATCACCTGTACCAACTCATCATCCTCCCGTACTTCAATGAACCAGAAGAGGTGATAGATGCATCACTCTCGTCACTTGCTGAAGTTCGCTATGACAAAAAGAGCATGATTGTGGTGCTCGCACGAGAAGAGCGTGCGGGAGAAGGGGCAGCGCTCTCTGCAGAGCGCATGAAAGAGAAATGGGGAAGTGTCTTTGGAGGTTTTCATATCTCGGTTCATCCAGCAAACATACCTGGAGAAATGGCGGGGAAAGGATCGAATGCCACATGGGCGGCAGAGGATGTGCGTAGAAAGGTGCTCGACCCTCACGGCATTCGCTACAATCACACGCTCGTATCAATCTTCGACATCGACACGGTCGTGTACCCCGATTACTTCAACTGTCTGGTGTGGCACTTTATGACTGCAAAGCGTCCTCTCAAGAGTTCATTTCAACCTGTGCCAGTCTTTAACAACAACATGTGGGAAGCGCCATCCTTGGCGCGCGTCGTCGCCATGTCATCGACCTTTTGGGAGATGGTACAGCAAGAGCGCCCCGAACGCATGGCAACATTCTCTTCGCACTCGGTTTCTTTTCAGGCACTCTACGAGGTTGGCTATTGGCAGACCAATATGGTTTCTGAGGACTCACGCATCTACTGGAACCTCCTCCTCGCGAATGATGGTGAGTACGATGTGATTCCACTTTCATACCCTGTCTCAATGGATGCCAATGCAGCGCCGACATTTTTTGGCACTATCAAAAATATATACAAACAGCACCGCAGGTGGACGTACGGCGTCGAGAACTTTGTGTATGTCGTCTACCACTTCACGAAAAACAAAAATATCCCCCGCGGGAGGCGCATCAAAATAGCGCTCCAACAAGCGGAGGGGTACTGGTCTATGGTGACGAATCCCATCATGCTCATTATCCTCGGGTGGGCACCAATCTTTTTTGGCGGACGAGTTTTCCACGAGACGGTACTCTCGTACAACCTCCCGATTGTCGTGCGCGACCTCCTCATTCTCGCAATGTTTGGACTCGTCATCTCTTCGATGATTTCACTCACGCTCATTCCAAAGCGCCCCGAGGGGAAGAGCCGTTTCCTCTATGTGGTGATGGCGCTCCAGTGGATTTTGGTCCCTATTACGATGGTTGTCTTTAGCGCAATCCCAGGGCTCGATGCACAGACACGACTGATGCTGGGTAAGTATATGGGCTTTTGGGTCACCCCCAAGACTCGATGAGTAATTGTACTCGATTACTGCGTTGTACTTCATAATGTAACCCTCATCGTACGTCAAAGTACGCCTCGGCTTACATTACTCGTACGCCTTGTACTCGATGTACAATAACTCATCGAACGTAGTTGTGTGTATCTTGGGTAATCAAACGTATCTGGAGAACCCGACCCCTCATACAAGATATCAAATTGTATCAAGGCGACGCCTTGATACATCGCCAATAACTTAGATTTGGAAGTGCTTTGATTACTTTCATAATGTACGACCGTTGATAAAAAAAGTAACATGCTCTAGAGTATGGTGTGTCTCAAGTGAGGTCTCTCGAATTTAGAATACTTGTTTTGAAAACACCTCAATTCCGTGGTAATCTACTCAGGTTATGACTCCACACATTGAGGTTCAACCATTGCCACACAAGACGCGTAAGCGTACGTTTTTGTTTCTCGTGTTGGTATTTCTCGTGTCGCTCCCTTTTCTATACTTATACGCGACGGGCTACAGGTTTGATTTTCAAAAGCCGACCAACCTCATCAGTACGGGAGGAATCTATGTGGCTGCAGAGCGTGCAGGGGCGGAAATTTTTATTGACGGTGAACTCGTCCGTGAGACGCGAACATTCAGGAAAGCATTCTATGCGCAAAATCTTGATGCAGGAACACACCGTATATCAGTGCAGAAGGAGGGGTACCACACGTGGGTAAAGGAACTTCCGGTCACAAAGCGATTGGTGACTGAAGCACAGGCATTCAATCTTCCCCTTGTCCCACAGGTGCGCGTCATCAGTGAGTGGCAATCGGCAACGGGGACACCAATCGTACGTACCCCACTGCTCCTCACCGCATCAACAACAAACAGTGTCCTTGCAACATCGACAACAGCAACGACGTCGTTTACTCGAAATAATGAGTATGACACACTCATCGAACACCTGAGCACAACATCTACTGAGGTTGAGGAAAAAACTACGGAGCAATTGAAAGAGATTTTTCGTGCGAGTACAACCACCGAGGATGTCGTCGAGGAAGCCACCTCAACAATTACCTACAATGGCGTTGAGCTCGCGCGTGCGGGTGATGAGGTGTTTGCCGAATGGGTTGGGTCTTTCGAGCAAATGCCGTACTACTACTGCGCACCTGATTTTCCACCATACAGCACATCCACAGATGCACTCGGTGAGGAAGTGGTGGTGACTGCAGAAGAAGAACCTGTTATTACTGAAGAGGGTGTCGCTCTCATGGGTCCTGTGCAATTTATTCCAAAAGATACCAAGTGTGATGCACGCATCCGCCTCGATAGAAAGTGGCAGACTGTTCGCGATTTTGATTTCTTCCCCGGAAGCACAGACTTCGTGGTCATGGCACTCGAGAATGGCATCTACGTCGTTGAGGTGGATAATCGTTCGTGGCAGAATGTGCAACCGCTCATCATGGGAGATAACCTCTCTTTTTACGTAGCGAACGGTACCGTGTACGTGTACGATGGGGCACTCATTTATCAAGTGTTATTGCAAGCTGAATAAGCGCCGATATGAATAGGGAAAACCAAAAAGGACACCAGCATCCGCTCACGCAGATGATTGCAGAAATCAATGCGATTTTTGCAGAGATTGGATTTGTGTTTGCAGAGGGACCAGAGGCAGAGACTGAGCACTACAACTTCGACCGACTCAATGTGCCCAAAGACCATCCCTCGCGCGATATGCAGGATACGTTTTGGTTTCGTCGAAGTGATGTGCGTGAGCCTATGGTGCTCCGCACGCACACCTCCGCGGTGCAGGGTAGGTACATGGAATCACATACACCACCTATTCGTGCGATTGCCGTTGGTAAGGTGTTTCGGAATGAAGCAACCGACGTCACCCACGAAGCGCAGTTTTACCAATTCGAAGGTTTTTATGTTGATAAGGGTGTACACCTCGGCCACCTCAAAGGGACACTCGAATATTTCTTCGGAAAATTTTTCAAGGGAGATGTTGAGATTCGTTTTCGCCCGAGCTTCTTTGGATTTGTGGAGCCTGGGGTCGAGGTTGATATGCGTCTCAACTCAGGCAACTCAAAACTCGTGGGGAAGTGGATTGAAATTATGGGCGCGGGCATGATACACCCCAATGTGCTCCGCGACTCAGGTATTGACCCAGCAGTGTACTCTGGCTTCGCCTTTGGTATGGGACTCGACCGCCTTGGTTTCATGAAATATGAGTTCGACGACGTACGGACACTCTATAGTGGCGATTTGCGGTTCGTTAATCAATTTTAGAATAGAGGATAGAGAATATGGAGTATGGAAAAGAGGATAGAGAATATAAAAAATAGAAAGCATTGAAATGAAAATCGAATCAAACATTACACAAGTAACACAGACAGAGAAGGAAATCTTTAAAATGAGACTTATTGATTTTTCTGTTTCAATTTTGAGGTTGTGTCATGAATTACGAAAAGACCCGACTCTAATCCCGTTGTGTGACCAGCTCATTCGGAGTGCGACATCAATAGGTGCAAATATCAATGAAGCACAGGGAGCAAATTCAAAAAAAGATTTTGCAAATTATTTTCAAATAGCACTCAAATCAGCAAAAGAGACTCGGTATTGGATACAGGTCATTGAGCGCTATAAAAACAAGATACATGGTATTGAGTTTGTGCGTAATGAAAATGAATCACTTATCAATATTTTACATGCTTCAATAAAAACATTGAGAGCGAAGCTGTAATATTCTATATTCCATATTCATTATTCAATATTCAAAATTTTATGAAAGTCTTACACGAGTGGCTCAAAGAGTATGTGGGGGAGGCAATGCCGGATGTTGCGACCTGCGAAAATCTGTTCACCTTCCACGCATTCGAGGTGGATGGTGTGGAAGTGGTGGAAGGGAAGGAGGTGCTCGATATCAAAGTACTCCCTGACCGTGCGAGCGATTGTCTCTCACATCGCGGTGTCGCACATGCACTTTCTGCAATTATGGGTGTACCCCTCACCGTGGACCCACTTTGCACACCTGTATCACTCTCTCCCGTGACGAATAAGATTCACATTTCGATTGAAGATGCGCAGATGTGTCGTCGTTTCGCCATGGCACACATCACCGGTGTGCAGGTGAAAGAATCACCTGAGTGGCTTAAGACCCGTCTCAAGGCACTCGGACAACGCTCTATCAATAACGTGGTTGATGCAACCAACTACGTCATGCTCGCTTTGGGGCAACCGCTCCATGCGTATGATGCAGAAAAGTTCCCCCATGATACAGACGGCTGGCACTTTGGTGTGCGTATGGCGGGGGAAGGAGAAGTGGTGACGACGCTCACCGGTGATACCTACACCCTTACGCCGATTGTGCAACTCATCACCGATGCGGTGAGTGATGCGCCAGCGGGCATTGCAGGCATTAAGGGTGGAAAATTGGCCGAAATAGATATGTCTACGACAGGCATTATTCTTGAAGCTGCCAACTTTGATCCTCAAGTCACGCGCAAGGCATCACAGTGGTTGAAGCTTCAGACCGATGCATCGAAGCGTTTTGAAAACAATCTATCACCCGAACTGGTGCCGTACGCGCTCACGGAGGTCGTGCGACTCATTATTGAAATTGCCGGTGGTACATGTGTGGGATATGCCGATGTGTACCCCACGCACCTCCGTACCGTTCCTGTTACTGTGACGCTCTCGCACATCAACGCACTCCTCGGTATGTCACTTACTGCAGTTGAGGTAACCAAAATACTCTCACGACTCGGGTTCACGAGTACACAGACGGGTGAGGAGTGGGTTGTTGTTGCTCCGTGGGGTCGGACCGACGTCACTATTCCCGCTGACGTGATAGCGGACATTGGGCAAATATATGGATACGAGCATGTTGCGACAATTACGCCTGTCCCCGTGCCACTTGCGGAGTGCAATCCACGACAGTACTACAGTGAGAAAATTCGCCACACACTCGTCTCTCTGGGATGTTCTGAGGTGATTACCTCATCATTCCGTAAAAAGGACACCATCACACTCCAGAATGCGCTCGCGAGTGATAAGGAGTGTCTCCGGAGTACACTCGCAGAGAATATACGCGAAGCGCTCGATAAAAATATGCCGAACGTGGACCTGCTCGGACTCACCACACTCGCGCTCTTTGAGATTGGTACCGTGTTCAATAAAACTTCTGCGGGAGACAGTGTTATCGAGCACACGTCACTCGCCATCGGTGTTCGCACGAAGCAACAGGGATACACACCAAAAGACGATGCGCCACTCGCTCTCTTTGTGACGACACTCGAAGAGGCACTCAGCGTTTCACTCAAGGGCACGAGCGATAGGGGGGTCTATGAGTGTAACCTCACTGAGGTCTTGAAAACACTCAAAGCACCTCTGACGTATGATGCATACACGCCACATGAACCCGTCACCTTTGTTCCATTTTCTCAGTATCCGTTCATTTCTCGCGACATCGCACTCTGGGTACCAGAAAAAGTGACAGCAGAAGCAATTGAAAAAGAAATTAGCGCACATGCAGGCGCACTCCTCACCCGTGTCACGCTTTTTGACTCGTTTGCAAAGGAGGGAAGAATCTCCTACGCATTTCGGCTTATTTTCCAGTCATACGAAAAAACACTCACCGATGAGGAGGTTGGGGCGATAATGGAAACACTCACCACCGCCCTCACCGCACAGGGTTTTGAGATTCGGTAGTTAGCCCCCCAGCAAAATCCTTTCTCGTCACAACTTTTGCCCCGCACGCATAAGGCTCAAAAGTTGTAACTCAACGGATTTTACGCATAAACAATTAAGAACTCGTTGACACACTGCTTTTATGTAGCCTCGCGGACGACCTCAGGGGAGGAGCGGAGCAATGGCTCAAAGTACGAAAATTTGTTTCGTACTTTGAGCCTTATGCGTGCTGAAGAAAAGGAGTGCGGAGAAAGAGTTCTGCCCACAACATGCAGAGTATGTGATGATGAAGAATCTACTGTATTTCTTCACAATTTCGATATATTTTTGCCACAGGGGAAGGTAGGCAAAAATGGCTTAAATATGCTATACTTTTACTCATTACTGAGTATTTTTAACATCGACAAATCGTGAGTAAACAAAGTTCATACAGTGCTGATTCCATTCAGATTCTTGAAGGTCTTGAGCCGGTGCGCAAGCGCCCTGGCATGTACATCGGCACGACCGGCCCCGATGGGCTCCACCACCTCATCTGGGAGATTTTCGATAACTCACGCGATGAAGCGATGGGTGGATTTGCGAATCGTATCGAGGTGGCGCTCCTTCCGGGTAACTACGTGCGCGTCGTCGACAACGGTCGTGGTATTCCCGTCGACATGCACAAGCAGACAAAGGTCTCAGCACTCGAGACAATTCTCACGACACTCCATGCGGGAGGAAAGTTTGGCGGGGAAGACGGCGGATACAAAGTGTCGGGTGGTCTTCACGGTGTGGGTGCATCGGTGGTAAATG
>CAZNWG010000009.1:5910-25188 GCA_964576905.1 uncultured Candidatus Saccharibacteria bacterium | reverse complement strand
GAAGATGTCCCCAAAAAACTCTCCATTGCCGACCGTATCCTCAAAAAAGATACCGCGGATTTTATGGTTTCGAGTTTCAAGGGTACCTATGCTGCTCCCCCACTCTCGCTCCTCAATAAAGACAAGGGGCGTGCTGATGTGGGTGATGTGCGTGCCAACTCTATTACCATCAAGCGTACCCTCAAGAAATTTAATATCGATGTAGAGATGGACGCAGTGACCATCGGTTCTACCGTGACTCAGTACGCTATTAAGCCCGCTGAGGGGGTGAAGCTCGAAAAGATTGTGAGCTTGCAAAACAACCTCGCGTACGCACTCGCTGCAGACTCTATCCGTGTGGAGGCACCTATCCCCGGTAAGTCGCTCGTGGGTATTGAGGTACCAAACAAAACCCGCCAAACCATCGGCCTCGCGACACTCTTCAATTCTCCTGAGTACACCGACTCGCCAAAACCGCTCCTCACAGTGCTCGGAAAGAACATTGCAAATATCCCACAATTTGCTGATGTGGCGCGTATGCCCCATGGACTCATTGCGGGAACGACCGGTGCGGGAAAGTCGGTCGCTATTCACAACATCATCATTTCCCTTCTCTTCCGCAATTCACCTGAACAACTTCGCTTCATCATGGTAGACCCGAAGCTTGTGGAGCTTACCCTGTACAATGGTATTCCTCATCTTCTCTCTCCGGTCATCACCGATGCCAAGAAGGTGATTATTGCACTCAAGTGGTGTATTAAAGAGATGGATAGACGCCTCGAGATACTCCGCGAAAATAAGGTGCAAAATGTGAGCTCATACCACGAAAAGGTATACCGTCCTGCAAAGCAGAAGTTTGAAGAACGTGGGTCGCCTGAAGAGGAAGAGGCCACGCTCCCTGAGCCACTCCCCTACATTGTGATTGTTATCGATGAGCTTGCCGACCTCATGAGTGCGTATCCAAAGGAACTTGAAGCGTGTATTGTGCGCCTTGCGCAGAAGAGTCGTGCTATCGGTATTCACCTTATCCTTGCCACACAGCGTCCTGAGGTGAAGGTCATCACAGGACTCATTAAAGCCAACATGCCTACCCGTATTGCGCTCAAGGTAAACTCGATGATTGACTCACGTACCATTCTCGACCAGCCCGGTGCCGAAAAACTCCTTGGCAAGGGTGATATGCTCTTCCTCTCAACTGAAAGTCCCAAACCAATTCGCCTGCAGTCTGCCTTTGTGACGGAAGAAGAGGTGAAGAAGGTGGTGAACTACCTCCGTGACCAAAATTCTGTACAAACGCTCGACACCATCAACCTTAACCCCGGTGGCGATACGAGTGACCCGAATGCTATTTTTGCATCGGGTGTTGGTGACGATGATGAGGACGATGATGAATTGTATGAGGAGGCCCGCGTTATTGCACTCGAAGCGGGCAAAATCTCGACTTCGTTCCTCCAGCGCAAACTGCGTGTGGGGTACGGACGAGCGGCGCGCCTTGTGGATATGCTTGAAGATCGTGGCATCGTTGGCCCTGCCGATGGCTCAAAACCACGCTCGGTCATAGCAGAACGCCCTTCTTCTGACAATGAGCTCTAGAGCATATCCAAAAACTTTTTACAATTAAAATTGTAACGTGGTCAAAAATCTTTCAGACAAGGCGCACAAGCGAGAAAATGCGAGGCATATTCAATATATGATGAGCGTTTTTGAGTGCACAGAACGCAGGTATGAAAGGTTTTTGAACATGTTCTAGTGTATGCCACACTCACTCCGCATATACTCTCTCACCCTTGGTACACTCCTTCGCTTTCTTGGTATTGGGATTGGGATAGCTCTGCTCGTGTGGTACATCCACTTTCAAGCGCGAAATCTCCTTACCGGCCCCACAATCACACTCGACGATACCGGGGGAACAATCCACCACACACACAGTGTCGAACTGACCGGATCTGCATCGAATATTGTAAAACTTACCTTAAACGGCCGTGAGATACATACCGATGAGGCGGGTGTTTTCAGGGAGCACCTTGTACTCGAAAACGGCTATACACTGATACTGCTCACAGCCGAAGACCGTTTTGGACGTACCACTTCCCTTACCCGAGAATTTGTCTTCATCCCTGAGGAGACATCACCGTAGTGTGCAGAAATACGGTATACTAGAGGTCTATTAACAATAATACGTAAGAAAATTGGTATGGCATTAGCAAAAAAGAAAGCGCCTGCTTCAAAAGCAAAAGTTACGAAAGTATCCCCCGAGACTGACGAACGACATGGACTGAGTGACATTGCAGAAACCCTCAGGAGCATCAAAACAAAATTTGGCGATGACGCTATTATGACCCTCAGCAATACCCACAAAGTGGATGTTGATGCTATTTCTTCAGGTTCTATTGGACTTGATGAAGCACTCGGCATTGGTGGATACCCTCGGGGACGTATTATTGAAATTTTTGGTCCTGAGTCGTCGGGCAAGACTACCCTTTCTCTCCATGCAGTCGCTGAGGCACAAAAACTCGGTGGCATTTGTGCATTCATCGATGCAGAGCACGCGATGGACCCACAGTACGCACAAAATCTCGGTGTGAAGCTCGATGAACTCCTCATCTCACAGCCCGACACGGGAGAACAAGCACTCGAAATCGTGGAGTCACTCGTGCGCTCAGGCAAAATAGATGTGATTGTCATCGACTCAGTGGCTGCGCTCACACCGAAAGATGAGATTGAGGGTGAGATGGGAGCACACCATGTGGGCAAGCAAGCGCGCCTCATGAGCCAGGCACTGCGCAAGCTCACCGGTATTGTGGCGAAGAGCAAGACCGTGGTCATTTTCATCAACCAGATTCGTATGCAGATTGGGGTGATGTTTGGGAACCCTGAGACAACCCCAGGAGGAAAGGCACTCAAATTCTACACCTCCGTGCGTCTTGATATTCGCCGTATTGCGCAGATAAAGAAAGGTGAGGAAGTTGTGGGCGGGCGTCATCGTGTGAAGGTGGTAAAGAATAAAGTAGCGGCACCGTTCAAAGCAACTGAATTCGACCTTATATACAATGAGGGTATCAGTCGCGAGGGCGAGCTCCTCGCACTCGGTGAGAAGTACGGCCTTATCAAAAAATCGGGAGCTTCGTACTCATACCTTCCTCCGGGAGGTGATGCGAGTGCTGAGGTGAAGCTCGGGCGCGGCTATGACGCGACACGTACTTCCCTTCGCGAAAATGCAAAACTCATGGAAGAATTGCAAAAGCATGTGTACACTGCTCTCAAAAGTGATGATGCTCCGACTTTTAAGACAACAAAGGCGAGTGCCGATGAGGAGGTGGGAGCGGAGTAGAGAAGAGTGTAAAAGTAAAACCCCGTGGCGAAGCCACGGGGTTTTACTTTTGCACCTCTCATTCACTTCGCTATTGCGAGTCCAAGAAGTGGAATGTGTGTGGTACCTACCGTAACCTGATTCATTTCCTTTCTTCCTATTTTGCGGGATGCGTCAAGAATTTCTAAATAGAGCGGATTACCGGCTTCATCAAAATCAACAAGTATCTCCGGGGATACTTCCACAGTTTTTGCCACTCTGCCTTTTCGCAAAGTCATACTGAGTGCATCAATTTCTTTATCGTAGGTAATTTTCATATGCTGATGGTATCACTTGATTTTATGCTTCGCAACCCAATGTGCCGTTACGACCACAATTCGTAGCTCTTCGATTTTCACAACAACCTTAAGATGATTTTTTGCATACAATTTATATCGTTCCTCTCTGAAGTTGTAACTCGGTTCAATGAAGTCTGGATGCTCTATAGTGGCAAGGATTTTTGTTTTATCCAAATCTCTCTGTTTAATTTGAAGAAGTGAGTGCTTACTAAACACTATTTTCATATACTAAAAGTATAACACAAACCCCCGCGACCATGGGTCGCGGGGGTTTGTGATTGTGCTTCCCTACCTACACGCGAGCGAAAGCGTAGGTATCACTGCGACGGGGGGTGAGTGTGAAGCGAAGTGAAAGTGAAAGAAAGACAAAGATGCCAATGAACAAAAATGTCCAAATCTCTGTGGTACGTATCGCATTGTAGGCAAAGGTACCTACGTCACTCATCTCAATGTGCGAGAAGTTATTGATGACGTTGCCAAGTGAGACAAAACGTGTGAGCGCTATCATGCTCGCAAGCATGAGGAAACCCTGCCAGAGCCCTGGGAGTGTGGCGAGACGGATTGCGTATGCGTAGTAGATACCTCGCATTATTTTTCTTTGAAGTGTTTTCATAGTAATAATTGATTATCTTAAGTGTTTTGTATAACTTTCAATTATACAAAAAGGTTTCTAGAGTAGTGACACCCCTTCGGCCTCTTTGCGAAACTCGGCTTTTGCACGATGGATACGCGCCTTTACCGCACCTACGGTTTCTCCCGAATCCTCTGCAATATCTTTATGCGACCAGTGCTCAAGATAATGGAGGCGGAGGACTCGCGCGAAATGTCCGGGGAGCTTCACCAACACCCGTTCAATCGCATCTTTGTCTTGGTTGAACCCGGTATGCTCACGCATTTCTCCAAACTGCTCCATGAGCTCAGGATCAAGGAGTAGTGTGCGCTTCCCTTCCTTGACACACTTCTGGTAGCGCGTCAGTGCGGTGTTCACCAAAATAGTGTATGCCCATGAAGAAAATTTTGCCCCTTCGCGGACTTCGAAGCGATGTGCATGCACGTATATTTTGGTAAACGCGTCCTGCACCACCTCTTCTGCATCTTGCTCATTGTAGATAATAGTCTTCGTCTTTCTCAAAAAAGCATCTTGGTATCGTTCGAGCAGTGCGGTAAAAAGCCACGGCTCTGTCTGTACCCGTCGAAGAATAACCTCATCGGGAAGCAACTTCACACTCTCTGCAGTTGAAAGGCCAAACATATACTGGTACTATGCACCCACTACGGGTTTATAATTATTACGTATAATACACTAAAAAAGTTATGGCGGTACTTGCATACAATGAAATTTCACTGAAGAAAGTGATTATATGGAACGATGAACCGTATATTATTCTCGCTTCTCATGTATTTCGAAAACAAAAAAGTAAGCCCGTCAATGTGACGAAGCTCAAAAGTCTCATCTCGGGGCGCGTGGTTGAGCAGACCTTCCATGCAAACGATACTGCAGAAGAGGCCGATATGGGAACGAAACCGATTGAGTTTATATACGAGAGTAAGGGCGAATACTGGTTTAATACCCCCGGAAAGCCGAGCGAACGCTTTGCGCTCTCTGCCGACACAGTGGGTGATGGTATTCACTACGTCATGCCGAAGACAACGCTTGATGCAGTACTCTATAATGACACTATCATCGGTATAAAGATTCCCGTAAAGATGGAGTTGAGGATTAAAGAAACAACACAGGCGGTAAAGGGCAACACCTCTACTGGCGCTACCAAGGAAGCAATACTCGAGACTGGTGCCAAGATTCAGGTGCCCATGTTCATCAATGAGGGAGACGTGGTACGGGTGAATACTGATACTGGTGAGTATACTGAGCGGGCAGAAAAAGCATAAAGCGTAAAGAAAAAGTGTCCGTGGGGACACTTTTTTAGCTTTATGAGCCGGAGCGATATTTTCTGTCTCACTGACAGAAAAACAGCGAGGCCGGGGAGGAAGTGCTTAGTATAAATTTGAGCAAAGCGATAAATTTTACTTAGCAACTTGACCCTAAGAAAATAGAGGATATAAGATAGAGAATAAAAAATCACCGCGCCCGTAGGGCGCGGTGATTTTTTATATACTTTATTCTGCTACGTACGGCACGAGTGCCATGAAGCGTGCGCGCTTCACTGCTTGTGCGAATACGCGTTGCTCGCGTGCAGTATTACCTGTGCGCTTGCGACTGTACATACGAGCGTGTGGGTTCATGTGTGCACGGAGCTTCACTACATCTTTGTAGTCGTAGTGTTCTACCTGTGTGCTGTTCTTTTCTTTCTTTTCCATGTAGATGTTTTAATGATTAATGTTTCAAGTTTTCTAGATGATTTTGACTTTAGAAAGGAATATCCTCGGGGTTGATATCCTCCTCAGGATACGCTGGTGCATTCCCCTGCGGTGCTGAAGATGCTGATGTTGCCGGTTCTGGTGATGCCCCCGCTTCTCCTCCTGGTGCACTCGCGCCAAATTGAAAATTATCAACAACAATCTCAGTTCGATACTGCTTCACGCCGTCTTTTTCCCAACTTTGGGTTTGCATACGTCCCTCCACAAATACAGGGCGTCCTTTCTTAAGGTACTGATGCATTACTTCTGCTGGTCGTCCAAATGCAACGATGTTATGAAATTCTGGCTTTTCGACACGCTTTCCTTCTTTGTCTTTATATGTGTAATTTGTGGCGATGCCAAAACTACATACTTGTTGGCCATTTGGAAGTGCGCGCATCTCGGGATCTCGTGTGAGATTTCCATAGACCATTGCTTTGTTAAGGTACATAATTGATTCTATTCCTAGTGAATAAACTACACTTTCCCATCAATCACAACATCGTTGGTGATTTTTTCGAGCGACTCATCAAGTGCCTCTTCTGACACTTCAACATTTTCTTCAACTTCAGTCTGGACTTCATCGAGTGTTTCCTCGCTATTATGCACTTCTACCATTTTAATTGACTTGCGATTTTCGTGAAAACGAAACGGTTGTTCCTCTTCTTCGCGTGTGAGCTTAATGAGCAGGTGACGGAGTAGTGTTGGCATTACCGAAAGTGATTCCATGAGTGAAGCAAGCTTTTCTCCCTCAAGCTTGAAACGAACCCAACCAAAATACGCACTTGTGAACTTTCGATTTTTCCCTTCCATGTGCTTCACGATGGGATACACAAGATCGATACGCTCAGGCGTTTCTGTGTCGGTGATTTCACCAATACTGGCAATGAGTGTCTTGATTTCTGCAAAGACGCTCGGTACTTCCCCTTCAGCAACCGTTGGAAGAACGTGGAAGGCAAACTCGTACGTATTTCGCTCATCGAAATTGTCTTGAGTCGCCTCGGCTACTGGCATTGTTGTTTCTGTCATAATTACTTACATGACTGAGATACGCATCGTAGTACTACACTGCATATCTCACTAATAATGTGGCGTAACCGTACCATATATACAGCACACTTTCAACCCCACGAACGCGTTGTCTCGCTATGGTATTATTAAGCGCTATGCATACATTTTTTGCGCGATTTGGCTTGTTTATTACGGGGTTACTTATTGTGGCTATTGGAGTATTGTCTTTTATTCTCTACACGCAAGAACAAAAGATCCGCGACCTTGAGAGTGCATATGCAAACACCACTACTGAGCTCAATGCACAACTCATCTCTACAAAAAATACACTCACCGAAAAAGAGACCGGTTTGAGTGAAAAAGAAATGACTCTCGAAGAGACCCGAAATGCACTCGCACTTTCGGAAGAAAATGCATCGGAATTGAGTCAACTGCTTGAGGAAGAAAAAGAGCGCAATGATGATTTTGAAAATCAAATCAAAAAAGTATCAGGGACAGTGGGCAAGCTCGACAAACTTTCTAAAATTGACCCTGAACTCCTCATGAAATACTCAAAGGTATATTTTCTCAATGAGCACTACGCGCCGGCTAAGGTAGTGCCCATCGCGACTTCTTCTTTGCGAAATTCCTCAGTACCGGAGTACATTGATGCAAAAGTTGAACCGCACCTCATCGACCTCCTCGATGAAGCAGAGAGTGATGGCATCGATATACAAGTCGCTTCTGCATACCGCTCTTTTGCGGAACAAAAGAGCTTAAAGTCCGCATACTCGGTCATGTACGGCTCGGGTGCTAATACCTTCTCCGCAGACCAGGGGTACTCTGAGCACCAGCTCGGCACAACGCTTGACTTTACATCTGCCGAAATCGGCGGTTCGCTCACCGGCTTTGAAAAAACTGAAGCGTACACATGGCTTCTCGAGAACGCACACCGCTACGGCTTCGTGCTCTCCTACCCCAAAGACAACGCGTACTACATCTTTGAGCCGTGGCACTGGCGCTTTGTCGGAGAAGATCTCGCACGCGATTTGTACCGCGAGGGAAAGTACTTCTACGACATGGATCAGCGAGAGATTGATACGTACCTCATTAAGCTGTTTGATTAGCAATCAGAAAACCGCGGGCCCTTCGGGCCCGCGGTTTTCCTCTTATACTTATAGTGTAATCCCAAACACTCTTTCCGCGTTTTGACGTAGCGCCACACGTACCACTTCCGCACCCTCACCGCGTATTTCGGCAATACGCTTGTATACCTCACGCACATGAAGTGGTTCGTTCCGCTTCCCGCGAAATGGTACGGGAGCGACATACGGGGCATCGGTTTCCGCGTGGAGCATTTCGAGTGGCGCGTTCTTGAGTACCTCGTCGTACTGCGAGGCAAAGGTGATGACACCCGTAAAAGAGGTCGTGAAGCCGATGTCCCAAAACCGCTTCGCGATGTCGTACGTTCCCGCGAAAAAGTGGACGTTCCCGAGCACCTTTGCGTGCAACCTCACGAGTGCAAGCGCGTCTTCGTACGCATCCATACTCCCCTCACTCGGGCGAATGTGAAGCATGAGGGGCTTCCCAACCTCGTTCGCGAGCTTGATGTGCTCCATAAAAATTTCTTCTTCTTTTTCTTTCAGTCCCTTATCGACACGAAAATAGTCGAGCCCACACTCGCCTATCGCAACCACCTTTGCATCACTCGCGAGTCTGCGAAAATCTTCATACTCAAAAATCTCAGCGTGCTCGCCACTCGTATGCGTGGGATGCATGCCGACAGTCGCAAAGACTCCTTCTGCCTCATGAGCGAGTGCAATCGCTCTTTCACTCGTCTCTTTCCCTGTCCCGATGTTGATATACGCAACACCCTCTCTACGCGTGCGTTCGCCCACCTCTTTTCCATCAGCGTCAAATGCGTCGAGGTTTAAGTGCGTATGAATGTCGATGTATCGAAACTGTTCCATACGTGTAGCATACCACCTCATCATAAAAATACCCACCGATCCATTTTGTCAAATAGTACGATTAATCGTACTATTGTGGAATGACACACATCTCAAAACAAAAACTTTCAAAAGAAAAGGAGGGTGAACTCTACGCGCAATTATTCCGCGTCATCGCACGACTCAATAAAACAAACGCTCCGGATTTCCTCAGCGAACTCTTTGGTGAAGAAGAGAAGCTCATGTTTGCAAAGCGCCTCGCTGCTATCATTCTCTACATCGAGGGGAGCTCCTCGTATCGAGTGTGGACCCTACTCAACATGAGTCCCTCAACTGCAGACCGCATTCGTCTCAACTTTCAAATCGGTAAATACCGAAACATACAATCGTTCATCACCAAAAACCGTTCAGAATACGCACGTCTTCTCCGTACCCTTGAGGTTATACTTCAAGCAGGTCTCCCGCCCCGTGGGAGAGGCCGGTGGAACCTCGTCACAAAACTCCTCACTGAAAAATAGTACGATTAATCGTACTATTTTACATTGACTTGTTACTTGTGTTGTTCTTGCTACACGCCTCTAAAAAATAATATCTAGCATCAGGGGTGTTCGTCAAAATAATCGATACTCTCGAGGAAAAGACCTGTCTCAAATCCGCCTTTTTTCTCTTTTTTCTTATCGCGAAGTACAAGCACCTCTGCAAGTGAAATCTTGTTATGGTACAAAATTGCATCAATAACTTCGATCACGTCTGCTACCTCCTCCTTGAGATGTGATGTATCTTCCTCCTTGTATGCCTCAAATACTTCTTGTGCCTCCTCAAGCAATTTGTCTTTCAATTTTTCAAGCGTTTCATCTGGTGACATGTATCGCACAGAGTAGTCGCTCGCGCTTATTTTGTTTGCGACATCATTTTTGTAGATGTCTATCATCTTGTCGCGGACGAGTTTGTTGTATATTTTCCTCATATGTTCATACGTTTTATACCTTCAAAACCTTCCATTCGAATGGAAGGTCTTGCAGATGTTTATGGGAGACGGGGGAAGAGATTTTCGGGTTTTTTATTGTCGCGAATTGCATTCAGAATTATCTCTGAGGTGTGTGGCATTGCGATACTGAGCGCATGTGCAATCATATCGAGACGCGAAAGTAGATACGATACATCTTTTTTTGCTGCTATTTCATCCACTTTGATTTTTTTGAATGGCTCTTCAGTTTGAATATACCCATCGAGGTCTGCAATATCTGCCCAAATTTTATCCATATATTGGTGCAAATGAAAATGTTTTATATACTCATTTTCTTTGAGCGGGGTAACGAGAGTCGGGATACTCACTCCGTATGTTTCAGACATTTTCAAAATTCGTGAGGTAAGGTTACCAATTCCATTCACGAGGTTGGCGGTGTACCACTCGTCGAGGCGCTCCCAGGTGATGTCGGTGTCCTCAAAGGGGTGCACGTGGCGGAGGAGGAGGTATCGCGTCGCATCGGTGCCGTAGCGTGCGACGAGCTCGTAGGGGCTGATGACATTCCCGAGTGACTTACTCATCTTTTGCCCTCCTGAGTTAATGAATCCGTGGTAGACAATTCGCTTCGTCGGAGGAAGCCCTGCAGACTTGAGCATCGCCTGCCACATGATTGACTGAAAGCGCACCTGATCCTTCCCCGCAAGCTGGAGCGTATCGCCCTCCTCCCAGAATTTTTTGTAGTTCCCTTCTGCATCTTCAGGCCACCCGAGTGTGGAGATATAGTTGGTGAGCGCGTCAAACCACACGTACATCACTTGGCTCTCGTCTCCCGGCACCGGAATACCCCAATCAAGACGTGCTTTCTCACGCGAAATGCTAAAGTCTTCAAGTCCTTGCTTCACAAAATTGAGTGCTTCTTGCCTTCGCCACTCGGGTACAATGACCCCCTCCTGACTTAAATATTCGTCGAGATATGTTTGATACTTTGAAAGTCGAAAAAAATAGTTCTCTTCCTCGATGTGCTCGGGTGCTTTCCCGTGGTCAGGACATTTCCCTTCTACCAAGTCGCTCTCGGTCTTAAATGCTTCGCACCCGACGCAGTAGAGTCCGGTGTACTTCTTCTTGTAGATATCTCCACTTTCATCACACCGCTTCCATATTTCCTGCGCGGCATGAACGTGTTTTGCATCGGTTGTACGAATAAATGCGTCCGGCGAAAGGTTAAGCACTTCGTGAAGCTTCTGGAACTCATGTGCGTAGTGGTCAACGTACTCCTTCCGTGACTGTCCCTTTTCGTCTGCTTTGTTTGCAATTTTTTGCCCATGCTCGTCGGTGCCGGTGTTGAAGAACACCGCATCGTCCATGAGTCGCCAATATCGTGCAAACACATCCGCTTGTATCACCTCAAGCGCAAAGCCGATGTGCGGATCAGCATTAACGTACGGGAGCGTTGTGGTGATGTATTTACTTTTCATTTTAATGTGTTGTCATAGGGTAACCCTGTGATAACATATGTTTTATATTTGTAAATAATGTATGAGTTCAGTGATAGCGACACGTTCCTGGGCGCCGGTGTCGCGGTTGCGCACGGTAACGGTGTCTTTCAATTCCGGCTTTTCCCCTCCGAGTGTATCGAAATCAATGACGATGCACGAGGGGGTGCCGATTTCATCCTGACGGCGGTACCGCTTCCCGATATTGCCATTGTCGTCCCATGCGATGTTACCGAATTCCTTTTTGAGCATGCGGAATACTTCTCGCGCTTTTTCTACAAGCTCTGGCTTGTTCTTCAAAAGTGGTGATACCGCGGCGCGATAGGGCGCAAGGTGTGGTGCAAGTTTAAGAACTACTCTTTTTTCACCATCCATTTCTTCTTCGTGGTATGCATCTGAAAGCACCGCTAAGAATACACGCCCGAGACCCATTGAGGTTTCTAATATCCAAGGAATGTACTTCTCTCCTGTCTGTGGGTCAGTATATCTGAGGTCAGCTCCTGAAAAAGTGGTGTGCTGTGTAAGGTCATAGTCACTTCTATCATGAATACCCTCAACTTCATCAAATCCTGTTGGGAAATTATACTCAATATCCCATGCATCTTTTGCGTAGAAAACGAGATTTTTGTGTTGCTTGAAGCGGAGGTTTGCTTCACTGATTCCCAATGAAAGATACCAATCCCATCGTTCTTGCTTGATGCGTTCGTACGCTTCTGTATTCTCATGAGGTCGTACAAAAAACTGTGTGTCTGCTTGCTCAAATTCACGCGCACGGAAAAGGAAGTTGCGTGGTGAAATTTCATTTCGAAATGCTTTTCCAATTTGAGAAATACCAAATGGAATTTTTGGGCTCATCGAGTCCACAACATTTTTAAAATTGAGGTAAATACCCTGACACGCTTCTCCTGGCAAATAGACTGGTTCACTCCCCTCTGAAGTGAAATCACCGAGGTTTGATTTTACAAGGAGATTGAAAGAACGTGCTTCTGTAAAATCTTTCTTGCCACACTTCGCACAAATGATTTCTGAACGATGCTCATTAAAGAGCGCGTTGATGTCTGCCTCAGACATTTTTTCGTCAGCGGTCACACCAATCTTTTCGAGCTCTTTGTCGACTCGTATACGCGTATTGCACTCGCGACATTCTGCGAGTGGATCGGAAAAGCCACTTGTGTGCCCCGAGGCTTCCCATACTCTCGGATGTTTAAACATACCAGAATCGAGACCGTAGTAATTTTCTCGGTCATACACATTTGCCTTCCACCATGATTTCTTTATGTTATTGAGAAGCTCAACACCATGAGGGCCAAAGTCAAACACCCCCGCAAGGCCACCATATATTTCTGACCCTTGGAATATGAACCCGCGTCGCTTGCAGAGCGAGATTATCTTGTCCATTGAACTTATTTTTTCTTGTATCATAGATTGCTACACAATATAGAGAAATGAGCTATATTTCAAGTACCGTCATGTTGGAGCGTCTTCGTCTGATTTCTTCTGTCCGAAAGGAATCGACTTGGCCTACTTTTTCATTCTGTGAGAAAAAGTAGCTAGACCGGAAACAATAGTCCTTACAGAACCTGTCCACTCATTGGGTCTTTTGTTTCTCCGCCAGCTAGCGGATCGCAAAAGTCCTCAATGAGTCTTGCGAAGCTCCAAGTATTCGCTTCTCACGTTACACTCCTTTGTTTCTAGACCACTCTGTGAGAAGTTTCAAGCGATATTACTCGTGAGCACGAACTTGTCCGTTCTGTGCTCCGTCAGATTCTTCGATAATTGTAGTCACCGGCGCGCTAGAATCTTTGACGTCAGTGTTTGTATGAGTATCAATTGCTGTGAAATACTGTCTCCCTAGAAGTTGTGGGAACTTTTGAATGTGTATCTCACTTGGGGTAAATGCGACTTGGACTGATGCTGATGTGTTCGTATTCGCTTTCATATCACCAGGTAACCACTTAATCATGCGTGAATTCGGATTATAGGTCACATTATCACCTTCAGTCACCGCATTAAGCCATTCCATATAGGGAGGCAATTCTGCAATCATCTCTGTTTTTGACAAATCATTATTGCCAGTCTTTAGATTAAACTCAATGGTGTACTTTGTTGTCTTTTCTACGACGGGAGGTAACGGACCATCATTTTCAAACGGACCAGTGTTATAGAAAACTTTCGTCGCAAGTGTAGCTTTACTCTCAATATTAATCACCTGTTTTGTGACTGACTCAAGTTGTTTCGGTACATTATCTTCAAAAACACGCTGTCCACGGACGGTCACACTCAAATTGAGTGTTGGTGCACTCTCGACTTCTCTTTCTTGTGAAATGCTGAATGATACTTTGCCATCCTCACCGGGGAGAATCTCTTTGAGTGTTATTGAGTCGGTCCCATCCCACGTGATTGTATTCTTGCCCGAATCATAGTATCCCTCAGAAGATCTGATGTTCCGTTCATTGACCGCATTTCCTTCAACACTGACAATTATTTTTGCATCGTAGATAATGGTATCGAGTGTATTCTCGAAATAAATATCAACAGTTACCGTATCATTCTTATCAACAATAACTGGGTTCCCCAAAACTCCATTCACCTTAATTGTCGTGTCGAGGAATGGTCGTTCAACAATTGCTTCTGTTTCTGTCTGTGCGAGCAGTGAGGTGAGTGCGGTGCTATTGTTACCCTCACCGACACCGACCGTTGCGATAAATTTACGAACGTCGTCTTGGTACCCCGTCACCACACCCTTCACCGTAATCACCTTTTTGTCTCCGGGTTTTAATTCCTTAATACGCCATACGTCTTCACCTGAGACCGGTGCGGGAGTAGCATTTGTGTAATCAAACCCGTTCGGGTATGACATCTTCACAAGTACATCCGTGAGTGGCAGTGTGGTATTTGATTGCACAACAAGCTCGAGTGTGTACTCTTGCCCTGTGGCAACTGCCTTGAGTGCATTAAACGTTGCAACAACGGGTGATGTACTGATTTTAAATTTAAATGGTTCTGCATCCTTGTGGAATGTTGCTCCCGAACCCTCAATACGATAATCAACGGATACTCTGATTTCCTTCTCTTCATTCTCTTCACCAAAGACACGGGCTTTGAGCTCTACGTTGATGAGCTCACCTGCCTTCACTACATCGAGCTGTCTGCGCTCTGTGGTGAGCTCCTTCCCCGTCTCTGGGTCTTTCGTACCTTTCGGGTACTCAATAATGAGTGTCGCTCCCTGTATTGGTGTTGCGTTTTGATTTGCTATTGAAACCTGAAACGGAAGTACATCACCTCCTCCACTTGCAATCTGTCCAATAACATTCACCGTGATGTTTTGACCCGAAATGATATTGTTACCAGAGAGCATGAGCAAGCTTGCCACTGCCGCAGCACCCACAAAAAAGATAACGCCGACGAGTGCCATGACTTTTCTGATAGTGTGTTTTTTCTTCACGATAGTACCTGTATATGATATAGCATTCTGCACAGCTTGTGGGACTTCGGATGCGGGGGTTTCAGAAGTCGGTGTAAACGATGTAGATACCTGCGCGGTAGGACTGAGGTGCGGTGGTACTTGGTGATGCTCAACTCCTCTGGGTGCAGTGCCCCGTGCGTAGAGGCGGTCACGTAAATCTTGCACGCGCGCGGTCTCGTTTAGCTCGGCTTTCCGATTGGCAATAGGGTCAATGCGTGTTGACTCATCAATCGGGGTCTTTTTTTTGGGGATGAACTTGCTTAAATCCATACTAATTTATACGTACGAGTATACCACAGCACTTCTTTCTCTGTGTCTATAGATGACTCTCTGTGTGTGCATGAAGAATCATCTGTTTTATATGCTTTTCAATACGTGCATCGAGTGTGAGGCGTATTGCCTCTTGAAATGCATTGCTCACAAACGGCGTTACTATCGAATCGGGCGCAATATATCCAAGGACATACAGTACACGGAGAGTCAAAATAGATTCAAGGTGTGCAGGGTCTTCGGTGTTGCTCTGCATACATGCGTAAATCACATCATCGAATATTACGGGATGGGCTGTTTCACCGTGTACAAAGCGAGTAAGCAGTAGCGGGACAGCGCGCGCGAGTGCGCGCGCACTCCTGCTTTCTGCATGAGTGTAGAAATTTTGGATTGGTTCAGCACCGGTAATGCGCCACCCGCTCTTTCCCCGGACGAGCGTAACCCGCGCGTAACTGCACACCTGGAGCGAGTACCGGTGCTTCGAGCGCTCTTCACGCACGCTCTGCGCGTGTGCGAAGACCATACCCGCCTCACGCGTAAAGAGATAGTACGAGCGATTGGATGTATTGCTATCAATACTTCCACATACAATCGCTTCGGTGATGTACGTCTGGTATGCCATTAGAGAACAGTAATGCCGAAACGGTACTCAGTACCCTCGATGGTGAGGGTCTCCGTGGTGGAACCTTCCTCGACGCGCGCTTCGCTTGCGCCTGTCGTCCGCAGTACCTCCTCCTCAAACGGTGCGATGAGCGCTTTGGTCACCCCATTTACGAATAGTACGATTTTGTCGCTCGGCTCGAGCCCTGCCTGTTTGCGCGCATCCTGAATCGCGCGCATGAGTTCGCGGACATTCCCCTCTCGCTTGAGTTCGGGAGTCATGGTGGTGTCGAGCAGTACAGACGTCTTTTCTGTTGCTGTTGTTTTTTCTACCAGTTTTACATTCACCTCATCAGCAATGAGGAAAAAGAATTCACTTCCCATAGTTGGAACATCTGAACCAAAGGTCAATTTTTGAAGCGGTTGTCGAACTTTTATATTTGCCTTCGTACGCGCTTCAAGTGCTTCCGTCACTACTCTCCTGACCTCGCGCATCCCTTCAATTATACGAGTATCTACCTCACCACCCTTTGGCCACGCCGTGAGGTGTACGCTCTCTGCTCCATTCTCTTCACGTACTCGTCCCCAAAGATACTCAGCATAAAATGGCATGACCGGTGCCATGAGGAGTGCTAGGTTTTGTAATACATACCGTAAAGTTGCGAGTGTATTTTTTTTATCTTCAATATCATCACCCTTAACCCTATCTCGAGAACGGCGCAGGTACCACACTGAGAGGTCATCAATGAGTCCTTCTATGGGACGTGTTGCTTTGTCGAGTTCGTAGGTAGTGTATCCTGCAGTAATATCGCGCATAGTCTCATTGAGTCGTGCGAGAATCCACCTATCGAGCACATGTGTTGCATTTGCGTGTGCAGGTGCACCATCTGCATACTGAAGATACATCGCAAGCACATTATGCAAGCGTCCGATATTTTTCCGCTGTTGCTCCAAGACCTCTTTCTCGGACACACGCAAATCTTCACCGCGCACGACTGGAGACGAGAGGAGGTAGTAGCGGAGCGCATCCGCCCCCACACGATCCGCGAGTTCCATCGGGTCTGGATAATTTTGCAACGACTTACTCATCTTCTTTCCATCTTCTGCGAGCGTGAGTCCATTCACGATAACATTCAGGAAGGGTGACTTTCCGAAGAGTGCTGTCCCCAAGACAATGAGTGAGTAGAACCACCCGCGTGTCTGGTCGAGCCCCTCGGCAATAAACTGTGCCGGAAATCCAATCCCCTTCTCTGCATTGAACGATTCCAGATTTTCAAATGGGTAGTGGTTCTGTGCGTACGGCATCGAGCCCGACTCGAACCAGCAATCGAAGACGTCCGGTACACGCACCATTTTTTCACCATCAGTGTCTCTCAGTTCTACCTCATCAATGTACGGACGATGGAAATCAAGTTCGTAGGTATCGCGGTGTGGCAGTGGTGTAAATGAAATTTCACGGACCTCCGCATTGTGCATGTCATACGCGTCGGTCTCAATAATTTCGCCGAGGCGCTCATGCTCAGTACCATACGCTGAAGCTTGAAACATTTGGAGTGCTCCATTGTGTGACACGATGAGAATCTTTTTATTCTTATGTGTTTTTTCTATCTCATAGAGGAATGCTCCTACACGTCTTTTCACATCAGTCCACGATTCTCCTCCCTCGGGACACATCACGAGGCGATTATACCCTGCACCAAAGAATGCGTGATACTCATACACCTGCTTCCCCTCAAATTCACCAAACTGCATTTCCGTGATGCGCTCATCCTCAATACATGCCTCTACTGGAAGTCCGAGCTCTTCACGGATACGCATTGCGGTCGCGACGGTGCGCTCGAGTGGCGAGTAGTAGATATAGTCAATCTGTGCACCACGGAGTGCTTCGACGGTTGCATCCACCTGTGCTTTCCCTTTTTCGGTAAGACCATTTTTCACACCGGGAAGACCATTCAAGATAAAATGCGGATTGAACTCTGACTCTCCATGTCGGGTAATAAAATAAGTATTCCCCGACTTAGGGATGTATGATTTTAATTCTTCGAGCGAACTAAAGACTTTATATGCACCTGTCTTCACATTTTTCCAAATAGGCAGTGGTGCCCCCCAGTACCGCTGGCGCGAGACCGCCCAGTCACGCGCGCCTTCGAGCCACCTACCAAAACGATTGGTACCCACATGCTCGGGTATCCACTTTACCTTTGCGTTCTCGGCGACGAGTGCGTCCCTGAGGTCGGTTACGCGCACAAACCACGAGGTGGTTGCATAGTTGAGGAGTGGAGTATCGCACCGCCAACAGTGTGGATACGAGTGTGTGATATTTTCTTTGCGCACAAGTATGCCCGCGTCTTTGAGATATTTCACTACTTCAATATCAGCATCGAGGTGCGAGACGTCTGCCTTGTCATCGTCTTTTGGCTTCACGAGCTGTCCCGCAAATTGGGTGACGCACTCCTTAAAATGTCCGTCCGCATCGACGTGGTGCATGACTGGCACTCCCTCGCGCTTTGCGAGTTCCATATCATCATCACCATACGCGGGGGCAATATGTACTGCACCCGTTCCCTCTTCACCCACCTCCACGTAGTCGGCGTGGTAGATAGTCCACGCTTTTTCTTTTCCTCCAAACTCCTGTGCGGTGAAGGAATCAAATGGCGGGAGGTATTTCTTTCCCAAAAGCGCTTCACCATTCATCTCTTCGAGTATCTCGTACGCATCGGTACCGAGTTGCGCGAGTCGTGCTTTTGCAAGGATTACATGTTCATCAGTACCATCCAATGATACACGGACTTTCACATAGGTAATCTCACGGTTGACTGCCACAGCGAGATTACCCGGAAGCGTCCACGGAGTTGTTGTCCAAATGAGTATCGAGGTATCGGTTGCATTGCCTGCGTCATCGAGTAATGGCATCTTTACGGTGACGGCAATATCCTTGATGTCTTTGTACCCCTGATTGACCTCGAAGTTGGAAAGGGTCGTGCCACAGCGTGGGCAGAGATGCATCGTCTTGAACCCCTCATACACGAGGCCTTTTTTGTTAAGCTCCGAAAATACCCACCACACCGTCTCCGTATATGATGAATCCATCGTGCGGTAATCATCCTCCATGTCGACAAAACGCCCCATGCGGGGGACCACTTCTTTCCAATCGTCAGCGTACTCCATAACGGCGTCACGCGCAGTTTCATTGAATTCCTTCACGCCCATCTCCTCGATGTCGCGCTTCGTAGAGAGCCCGAGTCGCTTCTCAATAATATTTTCAAGCGGGAGTCCGTGGCAGTCCCATCCCCACGTGCGCACGACGCGCTTGCCATTCATGGTCTGAAAACGCGGAATCGCATCCTTTATCGTACCCGCGAGGATGTGTCCGTAGTGCGGTGTCCCTGTCGCAAACGGTGGTCCATCATAAAAAACAAACTTCCCGACAGGCGCTCCGCCCGCAGGGGTTTCTACACTCTTTTTGAAAATGTCGCGCTCCGCCCAAAAGGCGAGTATTTCCTCTTCACGAAGCGCTACGTCACTCTTTTTACTATTCTCTATTTTCTTTTCCATATT
>CAZNWG010000009.1:0-5810 GCA_964576905.1 uncultured Candidatus Saccharibacteria bacterium | reverse complement strand
TGACTTTTCGCTCGAGACGTTTCCTCAACTTCTTCATTTCAGGGATGGAGAGCAATTCGGCGATGCTCTCCGCATTCGTCTCGGTGAGCCCAACCTTGCGGACAAGCACCGATACGAGGCGACGTTGTTGTGTGTAGGGCTTTAGTGACTTCAACAACTCCATAGGGTTACGAAAACCTTCTTCACTTTGTGAGGGACTACCAACATTTTCTTGCTTCATGTCTTTCTCCTTGTCCTATAAAGATCAATCATTTATCCCGACGTTCGGGACCATGTGGATACTACGCCAAGAGTATCCATAGTGCAAGTTGTTCTCATAAAAAACGACCCGCGAGTTTGTGGCCCGCGGGGTGGTGCTTGGAGGCAATCATTGTTGAAGGCGAATGAATTCCCCTTTCTCGTTGAGGACGAATCCCGTGGCAGTCATGAAATCGAAATAGAAGCCCTGAAGTGATGGTGGGTTTTTGAGGATTGTGCCCTCACCTCTCGCCACTTGCTCCAGTGCGTTGAGTGCTTCCCTGAGCTCACCCATCAACGCACGGGAGCTGTTTGGACCAAGCATGACAACCACTCGGTTCGCCTCCTCGTTCGATGCGACGATGCGTTGCGCGTATAGAAAATTACGCAGTTGGACTTGATTTGCAGTGAGTAACTGCCCTGAATTATGTGGCTCAACGCCCCATTGACCACCCTCACCACCTACAACTTTGAAATCCGCCATCTCAATTTCTCCTGAAAAAACACCTCGACGTTCGAGTACTCATGGATAGTACGCTCAAATATGATTTTTGCAAGAAAATAGCTCGATATTTTTTACCTGTCGAAGGAAAGATACTGATACTAGGACATCGGATGTCCTAGTATCAGTATCTCTGCCTTGGGAGGATGGGATGTATAAGAGTTTGTATGGCGTTGGAGCGGTGCGTCTGAAAATTTATTAGGAATAAAATTTTCTTCCTTGGTCATAATTTTGATTAAGAATACAAAATCATGACAGACTCCGAAAATATAGTCGCTTGCGCTCCTTATTTTCGGGCCACTCGAAAATTATAGGAGCTAGAGTAAATAACCCTCTACACATCATGACGACGTCTGAAAATTTATTAGGAATAAAATTTTCAGACGGACTCAGAAAATATAGGGTCTTCGCCCCTTATTTTCTGGTCACATCTGCTCTGGAGCTTTGATGCCGAGGAGGTGGAGGCCATTGTGGAGCGTGGTTTTTACCGCGCTCGCGAGAGCGAGCTTGTAGGGGGCGTAGGGGTCGGTCGCGTCGAGAATCTGCTCGTGCGCGTAGAACGCATTGAACGCGCTCGCGAGCGCGGTGAGGTACACGATGAGATGGT
The DNA here is from genome assembly GCA_964576905.1 of uncultured Candidatus Saccharibacteria bacterium. Lineage (GTDB taxonomy): Bacteria > Patescibacteriota > Minisyncoccia > Phycocordibacterales > UBA918 > Damh-18. Next base: position 4,464 of record CAZNWG010000009.1, on the reverse strand, counting down.
GTGGTGCTTTTTCGCGCTGTGCTTTCCTCACAACTTCTGGAAATTGGTAGAGGTACTTCTCCACTTCGTACGGGATTTCGGGAGCTACTTCAGTACTAGCACGCGCGCCCTCCACCTCCGCCCTCGCCAAAATAGACGCAATGCGCGCGTGCGTGTACTGGAGGTACGGGCCCGAGTCACCCTCGAGCGAGAGTGCGCGCTCTTTATCAAAGACAATATCACTCCCCACCGACTGGCGGAGTATTTGGTACTTGATTGCCGACACAGCCACCATTTCAGTGAGCGCTTCCATGTCATCAGTCCTGCTCTCTTTTGCGCGCGCCTCCGCGCCTTCGCGTACCTCAGAGAGGAGTGCTTCTCCCGTGAGCACATTTCCCTTTCGTGACGACATCTTCCCTGTGGTGAGCGTGAGGAACCCGGTCGCTATGTGCTCAATCACTTTATCTTTTGCCTCGGGAAAAACTTCCTTGAGCGCAGAGATGAGCACCTTGAAATACTCGCGCTGTTCACCGCCGGTCACAATGTAGGAGCGTGTCCATGCGGGAAAGAGCCCACACTTCCGGGCAAAGTTGCCCACGTCTTTTGCTTCATAAGTCGGGAGTCCTTGGGAATTGAGGAAGACGCGCGTGTGGAGCCCGTGGCGTTCTCCCCGAAAAATGACTGCGCCCTCGCTCTCCTCAAACACACTCCCTATGTGCTCGCGCACAATACGTATACCGTCCTCGCTCACCTCGCTCTCAAAGAATTCCGCATCGAAGCGTGTGCCGAGCATCGCACAGAGTTCTGCAAGGCGCGCACGCGAAGTGGTAATGCCATGGGCACGGAGCTCATTTAGCTTTTCATCAGTTCCCGCGTAGAGCGCACGATTGATGGCCTCAATCGCTTCTTTCGCGCTTCCGTCCTCGTACGCGGTGTTGCCCACACGGTACGCTTCGCCGATTGCGTTGATGTCATCCGCGTTTCCACCTGTCTCGAGGAGCCCCCAAACGCCCTTCGCGACGGTGAGTCCAACATCGGACGGATAGTTGACGCGGTGGAGCGTCGCCCCACCGTACTCGAAGAGGCGCGAGATGGATTCACCGACGATATTCCCCACGAGGTTGCCGATGTGGAGCGGTTTGAAGAGATTAGGGCTCGTATACTCAAAAATGATTTCTTCTCCTTTGAGCGATTCATTTTTACCCCACACATCACTCTGTGCAATTGCACTCGCGATTTTTTCGGAGAAAAAATCGCGAGTGAGTCGAAAATTGAGAAAACCGGGGCCGGCGATTTCGATAGACGCGACGTGAAGAATTTTTCCCTCAAGTGCCACGCGAAATTGCTCTGCAATTTCGCGTGGACTCTTCCCCATCTCCTTCGCGCAGACCATTGCCACATTTGTCGCATAATCTCCATGTGTCGTATCCGCAGGATGCTCCACAGAAAAAGAGATGTTTTCGAGCCCAAAGCTTAAGAGTGCCTGGTCAATTTCTTTTCTGATGATTTGTTCCATACCCACACAATACAAAACTATTTGCGTTGTGTCACGAAGTCTCCCTGTACTCCTGATGCAATAATAAATGTTTCTCTCCCGATAACCTGTCCTCTCTCCGTCTCGACCGTGCACCGCCAATCCCCTTCGCTATATGTGCTAATCTGTGTGTACCCGCGATACCCGTCGTCTCGACCTCCAAGAATCGGATAGGCGTACCTACCGTGCTCCACCCACTTTTTCTCTTTTTCATCAAAGTACTCCCACCGATGGTAGATACTCGTATTGAGTCGCGATGGCGAGAATACTGAAGCAAAGCAATAGATGTCTTCTCCAGTCGCGTAGTGAAACACTTTGTCCGAGTCACGATACCACTCCCACCACTTCGGCTTTTCGTAGGTAACTCCATAAGCACCGTCATCGTACTTCTCCACATGGTGATAGATACCGACCTCTTTGAGCGAGAGCGGGATCGGCGGGATGAGGTTGGTGAAGTAGAGCACATTGAGCGTGAGGTAAATAAACCCGATGATGAATACCACGTTTCGCTTCTGCAACTGAATGAAATTGGGAACAATGCGTGTCACGAGCCCAAAGAACACACTCATAATGACGAGCGCGAGGAGACCACTCCCCACGAAGATGACAGGACCCATCTTGCCGAGGTACACCGGCACGACGAGCGTAATGTACGCGAAGAGTCCCACAAAGAAGATGACGAGGTTGTACACGAGGCGCTGACTCCTGTTTCGGATTGTCTCATTGCCATAGATGACCCCAATGATGATGAGGAGGAACGGCCAACTCGCGGTGAGCGAACCGCTCCGCCCGTAGAAGATGAGCATTCCTGAGAGAAGTCCCCCAAACGCATACTGCATAACAATCGGCGACTTATCGCGCATGAAGCGACTCACCCGCTCACCAAAGCGTTCCGCAATCCCCGCGTAGAGCGTGAGAATAGAGAGCATGGCGAGGAGTACATACAGGAGGAGCACCACATTATCGAACACCTGATCAACGCGCGTGAGCGTGAGATTGTCGAGAATGAAGCCAAAGAGAAATGCCGCGGTGAGCCAGTGGTGGCCGATGAATGCGCGTATTGCTTTATACCAAGAAGCCATATCGAGTATTGTACCGTATCCGAGAAGAAAAGATGCCCTTAAACCACACTTCACGCACCTTATCCTATACGTAACAGGTGTTACGTATAGGATAAATCTGATGGGGTGTACATTCAGCCCCGCCCCAACGTGTCGACGTGTCGATGGATTTCACTTACGTTCTCTACAGAGATCTGACCTCTGTAGAGCAAAATGTGAAAACACCACGGACCTTTGGTCCGCGGTGTTTTCACATTTAGGAATACTATCTTCTCTCTAAAAGAAGGTGACGTAGAAACCGAGTCCCCCTGCAATAATGATGTACAGAATGGGCATGAAGAATGGTCGCGCCTGACGGAACCCGAGGTGCGAGAGGATGACGCTGTACTTCGCGGTAATACTCCCGAGGAGTGCGACGAGGATACCGATACCCATGACCATCTCGCTTATTTCATTTGCTCTGAACGCTTCCCCAATCGATGCGAGGGCTGCCGCGGAGCTGATGAGCCCAGAAAGGAATGATGCGAGTACGAGCCACGAGCTTCCGAGGTAGAAGCGCACAAACACCATGATAATCATCACGATGGAAAAGATGCCTGAGAACTTCGTGATGAACTTGAACGGAAGCGGGCGGTTGGTGAACTTGATCTCCTCTTCCTCGGTCGCACGCGAGAAGCTCAGGAGCGTGAGTACCGCCATGACCAAGAAGACGCCCGCGATGGGGAGGAGCATTTTCTGAAAGAACGCGAGCGGGACAATCGCAAACAGAATGATGAGGTCTTTCGTGAGAGAGCCGGTACTCGCCGCGAGGTACGCGAGGTACAGATTTTTCTTCGGAACGCCATCCTTCCCGTTTGCGGATGAACCCTTGAGGAAGAGAATGATAGTCGCGAGCGACGACACGAGACCGCCAAAGAATGTCGCGAGGAGGAGTGCGTTTCGTCCGCGCACGTACTTTGTGATGAAGTGCGAAACGAAGCTCATGAAGCTCACCATCATAATCACCTTCCAGAAGGTTGCGATGCCGATGGTCTTAAAGACGAATGCATGCTCGGCAAACGCGTAGAGCGGAATCTTGAGCATCGCGTCGTGTGGGATGAGTGGCGTGATGATGAGCGCAATCGCAATCAGAATACTGAAGTCAAAGAGCTCGTGGTGCTCCAAAGACGATGCGAAGTTATTCCACTTATCCTTGAGCTCGAGAATAATGAGCAAAAGAAACAGCATGGTGGCGATGAGCCACATGTTGATGTTGAACACGACGAGGCTCGAGAGCAAAAAAGCGATGGGCATGGTGAGTACCGTCGTTGTCCCCGCACGGCTCACGCCGGGCTCGTCTCGCTTTCCCAGTGATTCAAACGTGAATACGGCAATACCCAAAATCATGACGCCCACGAACGCAATCGGCCAGATGTAGTGATTGCTCTCATAGAGGTAACTCGATATGAATGCGAGCAAGGAAATGAGTGCGAAGTCACGGATACCGACGGTCTTTTGACCCGAAACGTTGTTGCTCTGACGCTCAGCGCCGACAATGATACCGGTTGAAACGGCGAGTAGTAGTTGTATTCCCACAACAAGAATCTGATGGTCCATAGTAAAGAGAGGTTTGTTAGCTTCTGACAAAAACGCAACTGAGATAGATACGCGGGTGATACTGTAGTCCCATATCAGCTCGTAGTCAATACTATTTTCGGGACAGGGGGTGCATAACGATTCCCGGATAATTTCCGGAAACGGCAAACCCCGCGACCACTGACGTGGTCGCGGGGTTTGCACCCTTCCTTCCCACTACACCATCACCTCAGGCACGGGAAACTTCATACAGAGCGTTTCCACTGCTCTCTTAAGCTCCTGTGCTTTCGCGTCGTCTTTTGGATTCTTGAGTCG
>CAZNWG010000008.1:0-25694 GCA_964576905.1 uncultured Candidatus Saccharibacteria bacterium | reverse complement strand
GTGGTGATGAGGAGTTTCATAGGTAAAGTGCATCCATAATACCTGAAAATCACACAAGAACACAGATGGGTATATTAATCCTCTGCCACCGCGCTTCGTTCGATGCTTTCGGCCAGTTGGTCGAGGTATGTTTCATAATTTTGATCAACACGATCAACTATCGCTTGATGTGCCGATTCAGCAAAATTTACTCTGTTTTGATTTTGGTTAAGGTAGTAATTAATGCTTTCTGCAATACACGAGATGTCGGTCGGTTCACATAATCGTGCAGACTCATTATTGATAAAAAGCTTACCCGAGAGACCGTGTGTACTTGCAATGATAGGCACTTTTGCTATCCCCGCCATGAGGATGAAATCATCTTCGTTTGGATTGTCGGAGAGATGGAGAAACGCATTCGCTGTTTTCATGTGCGATAGGTATTCCTCGGGTGCCGGCTCAAATGCAACCTGATTTTGCAGTCCGAGCCCAGTGATGAGACGTTCAAATGTTTCTCGTTGAGGACCATCACCCACCATTACCAAACCAATACTTGAATATCGTACAAGCACTCTCGCGACTGCCGTGAGGACCTCAATCGTGTGAGACGCTGCCTGCATTGAAGAGATATGGAGTAATATAAACTTAAATTGCGGATAGCGTGTGTGCAAATCAAACGTGGGTGCTTGTGTCTCCCAGCTACGTAAATCATAATATCGTGGTAAGACCTCAGTATGTGGCTCAAGCGCTTTACGGGTTGCAATAATAGCATTTCGTTGCAAATCTGTTTTCGTACGCACACTCTGCACGCTCTCAAGAACAAACGCAGTGCACCATGAAAAAATAAGCGGGTGTGGCTGTGTTGCAATATATCCCTCATCAAAGAAATCCGCTCCGACGTGGAGCTGGAACGGGCGTTTGTGCCGGTGGCTAAGCCACATCCCCACCATACCCGACTCACAGGTATCGTCGGCAACAATAATGTCGACACGGAAACCTCCACTAAAGACGAGCTGTTTTTTTGCAACGCGGTATGCATCGATACTCATGAGCCACCATGAGAGTGAATTCGTGGGATAGACCCACACATTTTCAAATAGTCGCACTGACTCTTCGTACGCGTGCTCGCTCCGCTCGTTGAGCAAGACAACGTGCACTTCCATGAAACGGGCGCGAAGGTCGAGTATGATACGGCGGGCATCTGATCCCTCATCCATGAGCGCGGTGTGTCTCGTGAGGATGAGTAGTCGTGCACTTGAGCGATACGTTTCATGCGTAAGCACTGTTTCTTCTGCACGCGCTTTTTTTACAAGCACTTTGGGCGTTTCTGGTTCTTGTGGTGGTGTCGGTATTGGTACAGTTTCTGTCTCGACACGTTCAGTGACTTTTTCCGCAAGTTTTTCATTCACGATAACCACGTCACTGGAAAAAACGTTTGTGTCATCCAATATCGAATCGAGTTGTGTGACCGCACGCTTTGATGGGTCGAGTTGATCAGGTGAAGGTTCTTCCATGCGGGTATTATACCGTAGTGACGGCGCGCGTGATTGCGGTTACCCACGCTTCTGCGTACGCATCAGGTGTTGTATCAGCAATCGCGCGCGCCGTCACCTTCCCTGCCTTGCCAAACTGCTCCTCCAACTGTGCATTCGCGTACAACCGAAGCATTGCATCTGCATACACGGTGTCACCAGATTCACGCACCACGAGTCCATGCACTCCATCCAGTACCACCTCCCCCACGCACCCAACGTCGGTCGTGACCATGGGGAGACCCACCGCCATTGCTTCGATGAGCGTGAGTGCATACGCTTCGTGCTTCGACGCGAGGAGAAAGATATCTGCCTCTTCCATCACTTTCGGTACATCACTCGTCCATGGGAGGAATGTAATTGCATCATGAAGTCCGAGGGACTCTGCAAGTGTCGTAAGTTTCTCTTTTTCACTTCCCTCTCCGACAATGCGCATGTGCGCCTCGGGATGCTCTTTATACACGAGTGCAAACGCGCGAATAATTCTCGGAATATCCTTCTCGGGTGCAAGGCGTCCAAGAAAAAGAAATGTGTACGGTGGTGTCGCACGCACCACGTGGGTGTGTGGGAGAAAATCCTCAAGTTCAGGACGAATGGGAAGTACGGTGATTCGTTCTGCGGAGATACCACGCGTCACGAGTGATGATTTGATACGCTCTGAAACAACGCGAATGGCGGGAGCTCTCCGCAAAAGCGCGAGTACAAAAAATAATTGCACGCGCCGGAACAGAGAGCGCTCGCCCCACCCACCACCAAAGTAATCCCCGTGCACCTGCACGTGAAAATGCGCACCACTCATCCGAGAGAGCATCCATGAAAACCACCCGATGAGGAGTGGGTCCTGTGCAGACACCACTCGTGTCAGAGTAATATCTTTACGCAAAATTCGAATCCCGATACGAAATGCGTCCACGAGCATCATGAAACGGTTGCCTGAGTTCGTGGGATATACGGAGAGATTCCCCTCATGCACCGCGTCAGTAAACCCATGCTTTTTCCGCGTGAGTACAATAATAGAAAGCTGTTCGAGGTGTCTTGCGTAGAGTTTCATCCGCTCCTGCTCGCGCCCTGTGCGAAGGATGTTTCTTCCGAGACTAATAGTGAGTACGTGCATATACTATGAAAATAATCGGACGACTTCTTCTGCAATCACCTCCTCTCGAAACAGAGTCACCTTCGCATGCGCCTCGCGAGTGATTCGCTCACGGAGCACTGCATCACCCGCGAGGCGCGCGATGCTCTCTGCGATTGCATGTGCATTGTTGTATGGCACGAGTAATCCACTCTCCTCATGCGTAATGAGCTCCACATTTCCACCTACAGGAGTGGTGACGATCGGGGTGCCGATATCCATGACTTCGAGGAGTTGGTGTGAGAGCCCTTCGTACGCAGTATTGAGCACAAAGACATCTGACGCTTTCACGCGCTCCCAGAGTTCCTGCTTCTCCACGCTCCCGCGAAGTATGATGAAGGTACCTGCATTGTGCTTTTGTATGAACGTCTCCAATTCTCGGCGCAAAACCCCATCCCCCATGATTTCCAAGGAAACCTCCTTTCCCTCCGCCCTAAGGGCAAGGACGGCCTCACAGAGCCCCACAATCCCCTTCCAAGGCACGAGGCGTGCCGCGGTGCTCACCACAGTCCCCGTGTAGTCATATTTTTGTCGGAGCTCTCCCCGTGTTTCAGGAAGCGTGATGGGGGCAAGCGCGCTGTACACGCGAGTGATTTTTTCAGGGGCAATTTCCCACCCGACGACAAGTGAGCGCATGTACTCGCTCGGCACTACCACGCGCAGAGCATGGTGCACCACCCACGCCTGCACGGCGACGAGCGCGCGCACTTCTTTCGCGTGCGCACGCTCATGTTGAAAATCATCGAGTGTGCTTGTCACCCCAAAACGTTGCTGCCCCTGCTCCCATGCATAATCCCCCGGTACGCGCACATAGAGTGACTTCCCGAGGATGATGCTCACTATTGTTGCAGGCATCCCCACACTCACCGTATCGAGTGCATAGATGACATCCACCCCCCACCCTGCGCGTAAAAGTTTCCATACGTATGCAAGATGCCGAATTATTTTTGGGAGGTGACGTACGTCGCTGAATGAAACCACACGCAGAGAGAATCCGCGTGGTGGCAACACACGCTCGAGAAAGCGTGTATACGTTGCGGGGCCTCCAATATCGGGTGTATAGAGTCCTGTCGCAATAAGAATTCTCATGGAAGATAGTATGCCTGAATTATATCTTTTAAAACAGCCCCCGAGGCGGTATAGTTACAGAGTATGGAGGAGAAACACGGCTTTTTTGTCGTCTCATTGGACCTTGAACTTTTCTGGGGGATGTTTGATAAAACCACGCTCGAGGAGTACGGAGAGCGTATCAAGGGTGAGCGCACCGCTATCCCGCGCACGCTCGGACTCTTCACGAAGTACGGCATTCACGCCACGTGGGCGGGGGTTGGTATGCTCATGGCGCGCACAAAGGCGGAGCTCATGGCACTCCTTCCTCCCCAAGAACTCCGTCCACAGTACACCGACATGCGTGCTTCCTCATACGAGCATATCAAGAACACCCGTATCGGTAATGATGAAAACTCTGACCCCTACCACTTTGGTTCTTCATTTGTACGAATGATTCAGGAGACGCCACACCAAGAGTTTGGCAACCACACCTTTTCACACTACTACTGTATCGATGGCTATACGAATGACACACCCGTATTTGTACGTGACATGGAAACGTTCGAAAAAATTGCAGCGACGTATGGCATACGCGCCACTTCTATCGTCTTCCCGCGCAACCAAGCGAGTCATGAGGCGCTCTATACCTGTAGAGAGCGCGGTATCACCGCATACCGTGGCAACGAAGAGCACTTTCTCTACGCCCCGCGAAAAGAGTCAGCGCAGTCACTCCTCATCCGTGGCACCCGTCTGCTCGACCACTACTGCAATCTGAGTGGGCACCACACCTACCCGCTCCCCCACCCTGATGTGTACGGACTCTTCAATGTTCCCTCGAGTCGCTTCTTCCGCCCATTCTTGCGTCCGCTCCGCTTCTTTGAATGGCTCCGCTTGCGCCGTATAAAAAAGAGCATGACGCACGCCGCAAAGCACGGAGAAATCTTTCACCTCTGGTGGCACCCACACAACATGGGTATCGACCAGACCGAAAACTTTAAAAATCTAGAGGAGATTCTCCGACACTTCCGCGTACTCCAAAAGCGCTATCGTATGGAGAGTGCCCACATGCACGACATTGCTACACGCGCGAGCGGACGAACTGTGTGAGCTGTTTGGGAAGAGCTATACCACACGAAGCGAGGAGTGCGTTGACCCCCTTACCAATCACAATAATCAAGACCGAGAGGGTACTCCTCCATCGGTACAGGTAAATGAGCGCGGATGCATTAGGAAGTACGCCATAGAGCGAAGCTTCGTCTGAGTGGACACGGAACGCACCAATGCGGAGTTTCTCCACAATATCTGCTTCGCTGAGTTCGGTAGCATTGAGTGTAATGAACGGGGCTCCAAAGTGTGATGCTCGATGAAAGTCCACGCCACCCGTTGCGACGAGTGCCGGTTTCTGAAGTCGCAACGTATCAAAGAGGCGAAGTGAACGTGTCCGTGGCACACGCTTTCCCTCATACTGCTGGTTCCACACTTCGAGTGCACTAATTTCTGCAAGGAGCGCATCGCTCACCTGAAACTGGTTGCGTACGGGATGCGCGAGCACCACAAAGGATGCGATGTCTGTCCATTTTTTGAGTGTCTCAATTGTGGAGGCATACTGGCTCACAAACGTGCGCGCGTCAACCATGAGAATATGTGCCCCTTCATACGGCACTTCAAACCCTGGAATAAAAAGAAACGTCTCGTCGGAAAGCGCATCACACTCACGCACAAAAGCTTCCGCACGCTCGTGAGTGAGCTCATCGGTGTGCTCGGTCATGCACACAAACTGCACACCATTTTTTTTACACAATTCCTTAATCTCAGCGAGAGACATTTTTGCGTCGTACGAGTACAGCGAGTGGCAATGCATAATACCGGTGAGTTCCATATATTTTCTAGTGTAACATATTCATCCCATTTTCTTTCTCTCGTCCGGTCTCTCACCCATGCTCATACTCATTTTCTCACACAGTCTCCATACGTATGGTCATTACTTTTACACTACACGACCGTTGATTATAAAAGTAGTTTCATAAGAGTTTGAAATGCGACTTTAATTCAGTGTCTTTTCCTGTCGCGTGCACCGTCATGTAGAGCACTTCCTTCTCGAGAAAATTTCCGGCTTTAATAAGATTGACTACATCTTCAACATCGTACGGATACACCCACACACTATCCTGTAATCGGACAAACCCGACTTGGCGGAGAAGCAAACGAAGTTGGTCTCGCGTTTTTCTTCTCTTTTCACTAACATCAAATGAGACAATTCTCCATTTCTTATCCCATTTTGTTTTTGGAAAGGGATACACTCCATGTTCGATCATGTGCAGTCTTTTTTCTCCCTCCTTGGTAAGAAACACGCGACCGCTTTTTGAGACCGTAACACACTTCTTTCTCACCAGACGTGCGATTGCTTCATTGACAAGATATCTCGGGTCCTTTTTACGCCGCCTTTCCTTATCGAAGTACATAAGGAGCTGTAGAGCATTCGGTGCAAGCACCGCAATAGTCACCACACCCGCAAGTGCACATGCTCTCAGAATAATTCCTTCAATATTTACCCGATTTCCTTTTCTAAATTTATTTATTTCAATACTTTCCATAGTACAGTGGTTACTTTTATTATACACGACCGTTGATGATAAAAGTAATACGTCATCAGATGACCGTGGTTATTGGTATACCAAAATTATTTTGAGGGAAAGAATTTCTTTATGATATCGGCAATCTCCATGAGGGAGGGCTTTGGGTCGTGGAAGGACCATACGTCGGAGACGGTGCCTTTGGGGAGGACGAGGAAATCGTGGAGCGCGCTCACGCGCTTCGGGTACAATTGCTTCCGCATTGGGTCACGCTTGAAGAGCACGCGGAGGAGGTGCATCACACCGCCCATGCGGTGATTGGAGACAACCCCCTCGCGCGCGTGTGTCACCTGCGCTGGTGCCTTCCCTGTCACGGCGTACATGAAGTACTGGTACGGCATATCAACCCCCGCAAAAATTGAAAGTGGTAATGATCCCCAAAAGCGTCCATTGATTTCCATGAGGTACGGTGTGCGGGTGTCACTATCCACCTTGAACTCGACCATGATTGGTCCCGACCACGCTACTTTTTTGACGAGCGCTTCTGCGTACCCGCGTAGCTCGTGGTACAGATCTCCCTCTCCGATAGTTTCCTTGAGCACTGAGGCACCACCGGTGGGTGAGAGCGAGCGGAGCCGGTGGTGGACGGTCATCGCAAATACCTTTCCCTTGTGCGCAAGCATCTCGACACCGTACTCCTCTCCGTAGATACACGTCTGGACGAGTGGAGGTTCACCGTTCACTTTTGTGATTGTCTCAAACTGTGACATGAGTGCATCTGCATTTTTGGCAAATACGGCACTCCCAAAAATACCCACCCCGTCTTTCCACGTCACGCTCCTCCGCGACTTCACGACGACCGGATACGTGAGGGTCTCACTGAGCCGAAGGATTTCATCGTGCGTAACGGGAGCATAGGTCGGGATGGTGTGCACGCCCGAGACGTGCGCGAGCGAGTACGTCGCGGCTTTATCGAAGGCGATGTCCACGGAGGTCTCGCTCGGAAAGACGAGCGTCATGCAAGGCGCGAGCGCATCGCGGTGCGCGTAGAGAGAGAGCCACGTGGCATCACTCATTGCATACACCACCGGCTTCCCCCCGAGGCGCTGTGCCTCCGCTTTCACCGCTTCAATAAACTCATCTTGATGTGTATATGGAGACGGGTACGTAAATCGTGCGGTCGCATACCTCGAATGGAGCGCCATGCCCGTACTGCGGGTCGCTCCCACTGACACGTTAATCCTCCGTGCCCCAAGCGACCTCACGACCGCGAGCGCGCTTTTGAGGTTTCCGTCGAGAATGAGAGCTGATTCCATACCTCCATACTAATACGGCTAAAATATTGTGTCCACGCACACCTTTTCAATGAAACCTCTCTGCAAAACTGTTGTTATAGTGAGTACCAAAGACAACAAATACTGTTATAGTTAGTACCATTATGCGCATGCTTCTCGTCACACCGCTCTACCCACCCGATATTGCCGGACCGGCTCCATACGTGAAAGAACTCGCGAAGCGACTCAGAGAAACGCATACGGTGACGATACTGGCGTACGGTCACATTCCCGAGACAGTCCCCGACGTGGAGATAGTGACCGTAGAGAAGCGTCTTCCAGCACTTGTGCGTATGGCACTCTTCACTTGGAAACTCATAATGCTCCAACGAAACGCTGACATCGTGTACGTGCAGAACGGCCCCTCGGCAGAAGTGCCATTTGCACTGGCGTCATTTTTTTCACGAGTACCCAATATGCTCCGCTTGGGAGATACAGTCGCGCTTACGCACACGGCGCATCGCAGACTTTTTCATAGAACGCTTCTGACTGCAATGCATCGTGCCCAGACCCTCATTATTCCAAAAACCACGGTGCCCGTTGTCGAAGCCCTCATTGCAACACCCACCCTCGCGAAAAAATGTGTGCGTATTCCGAGTCCAGATGTACGCCCCGAAATTCATCCCTTTCATGAATATCCAAAAGATGCACTTGCACACTATGAAGCATCATGGAAAGCGCACATCATCGCATTACTCACCAGTATCACCTCTCGCACATGACAAAAGAATTGTGGGAACAGTACTGTCGAGATGAGATTGCGTTTGTGACGCCTCTCCTTCTCCGTCATGGCATCACACTTGCCGACGTCCAACCGCACATTTCCGGCGAGCGCTTTCTCATGCACGCGGTGACGACCACGAGTGGCAAAAAGCTCATCCTCCTCGGCACTACAGAGGATGGCTCGCCGGTCGTCATCAAAGCCACTCGCGACGCGAGAGGAAAAGCGGAGATTCTTCACGAACGCGCGTGCCGAGCAATTCTCAAAAAAATTGACTTCGCCGCGGAGGTCTTCCTCTCACCGAAAGAGGTGCTCTTCACCGAGGAGGCGGGCGCGACCGTTGCGGTGTACGAATTCATCACACAGGAGCGCACGTTTCTCGAACGACCAATCGAAGTGCAGTTTGATTTCGCGCTCCGCGCGTTCAAAGCGCAAGAGGGTACGCACGCCACCACATGGGGACACCGTCGCCTCATTCGTGAGGCATTTGAAATACGTACCGCGCAAACGTATCTCGATATCTTTGCGACGTTTACGGCAAACATCAGAAAAGAGCTCCCCGAGGATACTCACATACATGAGACGCTCACTCGTGCGCAAAATTTACTCACGCAAGAATCGCGCATCATCGAGCAGTACGCTGATTTCCTCACTCACACCGATTTCGTCCCACATAACATTCGTATCAGAGATAACGAAATGTACCTTCTCGATCACTCATCTCTCACGTTCGGCAATAAGTACGAGGGATGGGCTCGGTTTCTCAACTTCATGACGCTCTACAACCCACCACTCACGAAGGCACTTACCGAATATGTGCGTCAGAACCGTACACAAGAGGAATCAGTATCACTGCGCATGATGCGCACACACCGCCTCGGTGAACTCATCTGGTATTACACCCGGACTCTCAAAGAGACAGAGGGGAACCTGTATACACTGAATAGAGCGCGTGTGACCTTTTGGCACGACGTGCTGTGTTCGGTAGTTAAGGATGAGGAAGTCCCTCTCTCGATTATTGAGACATACACACAGGTGCGCGACGCACTGCGTAGCGACGACGAAAAGAGACGCCAAAAGGGGCTACACTAGCGCGTCCATGCGAGCGACGTACGACTCATACTCATCAATGAGCGGGTGATTCCACGTTTCTCTGAGCATCGTGAGCATGGCGTGCTCAAACCAGAGCTTCTTCTCACGACCTGTGTTGAAACGACTCCAGAGTTCGGGACCCACGACCGCGTACGATTGGAGCAAGCTCTCGGCATTCGCAATCTTGTCTGCTGTCGAAATAGCTTTCGCACCCTCACTCCCCTGTCGCACGAGCTCGATGTAGTTCTGCTTTTTCTCCATCCACGAGAGCGTGTCGTTGTGGCTCACCGAAGTGACCAATTCCGCGACCGTATCCCCAAAAAGTTCCGCAATGTCATCGAGCGAAGCATCCGTGTCCTCAATGGTATCGTGGAGAATACCGCCAATCACGACATCGTCATCAAAACCATGTCGCGCGAGTAAGAGACCCACCGAGAGGGGGTGCACGATGTACGGGGTGTCTTCCCCCTTTCTCGTCTGCCCCTCGTGTGCGCGGAGCGCGTACCCGATTGCTGTTTCTATTTTAAATGTGTTCATTGTGTTATTACATTAAAAACCTGCTCTTTCATTTTCTTCGCGACGATGTCCCAATCATACTCCTCCTCAACCATCTTCCGCGCCCGCTCCGTCACCTCGCGCACCCCTTCGGGGTGCGCGAGAATATCCTTCACCGCCTCAGCAATCTGTTCCGGACTATCGGGGTCGACTGCCCACCCTGTCGTTCCCTTCTCGGGATTGCGCTTCGCATCAAAAACAAAGTCTGCCAACCCTCCCACCTGCGTGGTGACCACGGGAAGACGACACGCCATTGCGGAGAGAAAAGCTAGCCCGAGACCCTCAGAGCGGGACGGTCCCACAAAGATGTCCCCCGCGAAGCGGTACTTCGAGACTTCGCTCCTTTCTACCTGACCGGTGAACATGACGCGATCGGAGAGCTTGAGTTCTTGTACAAGTTCCCTGAGCATCGTCTCATCGGGACCGCCTCCCACGATGAGCAATTTGATGTGTGCGGGGAGGAGTAGAAGTGCTCGAATAGTGATATCAAACGCTTTTTGGTGCACGAGGCGCGCGGTGTTCACGAGGAACACATCACCCTCCTTCTTCCCGAGAGTCACTTTGAGTTTCTCTACCTCACTTTGATCGAACGTCGGGTAGAGTGACTCGGGATTCGCACCATTGCGAATGAGCACCATTTCACCTTTGTATCCCATTCTTCGTGCCCACGCGCCGAGGAATTCCGAGATTGGTTGCACCACCGTAGCTTCTGTAAATGCTCGCTTAAACCAAAACCAGAGTGGACGCAAAAGCTTTTCAATGTACTCTGGTGGGTCGCCCTCCTGCAAGGAGAGCGCGTACCGCATTTTTGGATGCACAAATTTAAACAGTGCTGTGGGGACGCCAGTACCGTGTGCCATCATCGCCCACACGCCGTCGTAGTGGTACTTGAAGTTGAGAAAGAGTGCCTTGAATGCCCCTGCAAACTGAAAGTAGTGCTTGTTGTAGTGGAGGGGGAATTTCCTGCGCTCCTCGAGTGTCGCGTGTGGTTTTCCAAAAAGTCCCACGCGGTGGATGAGCACGTTCCCTATCTTCTCCACGCGCGGTACGGCACTGTCGTAGTACAAGGTCACCATGTGGAACTCAAACTCCTCCGGACTAATACGGTCGGTGATTTCCTGTATGGCCACCTCCGCCCCCGAAATGGTCCCCGGTAGGTAATCGAGTGAAAAGATGAGAATTTTTTTCATACGTTTTCGATTGTAGCATAAAAAACAACCCCGTCTCGCGCAAGCGCGAGACGGGGCTGTACATCATCATGGATATTTCACCTTGGATACTCGATGTCATCCTGTTCCTCTGATGCCACGAGAGGATTAGAATCAGAGATGGTGAGATAATCATTCCACCCAAAGACGAAAAGCAATCCTTCCTCCAGGCTTTTCTGAAAAAGTTCTCTGGTGAGCTCCATATTTAGGAA
Source organism: uncultured Candidatus Saccharibacteria bacterium (assembly GCA_964576905.1). Taxonomy (GTDB): domain Bacteria; phylum Patescibacteriota; class Minisyncoccia; order Phycocordibacterales; family UBA918; genus Damh-18. Next base: position 14,306 of record CAZNWG010000008.1, on the reverse strand, counting down.
ACCGTTGGTAACAACATGGACGTGCCCACCACATTCTTCATTGTTAATACTGATTTGTTGCACATTGACGAACCGTCCAATTTCCAAGTCGCGTAATTGAATCATGAGCTTTTGCGCTGTTTTGGAATCGGGAAAGTTTCCTTCTGCGAGGACTGTCCCGTGACCCGTATTTCTTGCCATTTTGATTCTCCTTACAAAAAAATGTGTACCGAACGTACACCGTTGACTAGCTACCAACTCACACAATACAACTATTTTCGTAAAAATCAAGGTCTCAAAACCACGCTACATCTCCACCGGCATCGGGTTACAAATCGAGGAATGGAGGTCGATAATACCTTTTTCCAAAATATCAACCGACACATTCTCGAGCGATGCCATGTGGCTCTGACGAATCTCCTTTGTGGCAAGCTTGGCGAGGTGTCGCATGTGCGCATGAGTATCGCCCCCGTCGTCTCCGACGTGCCACGCATACTGCTGGTGTGGCTTCACTATCGCCACCGAAGGACCAAAGAATTTCAGAAATCGTACGAGTGGAATAATCTCCTCACATCCTGCAAGTGTGTATTCCACTTCAGGATCACCATACTTCTCTGCCTTCTCTTGACTCTCTCCCGTTACTTTTTTGTGGAGATGAAGGTGTACACGTTCAGGACGCGATGCACGAAGATCAAAACCTCCAACGGTCATCAAGCTCTTGTTGTGCCAGAGCGCACAGGTATTTTCTATTCTCCCCTTTTTCACGAGATCTCCGATTTCAGGTATTGCAAGCCCCGCCACACGCGCCTTGCAGTACATCGCCGCCACCAGTGCTTCAATGTGTTCCTGTGTCAGATACTCAGCAATACCGTGTGACAAAATGAGACTGTATGAGACCCTGTCCTCAAGTTGGTTCACAATACCGTAATTGAGCAGTAAACAGTATATATCACCATTCTTCACATCGAGCACGGAAACGGGGGCTCCCGCGTACCGCGCGCGAATCTGCGAACGCAAATATTCAGCAGTGAGTCCACAGTCCGAATCGTCAAAGCGATTATCATCTGAGACCAAAAAATCGATACGAGAAAAAACTAAACGATTCTCCACTTTGATGGTAAGTAATTGCTCGAGCGCCTTGAGCGCCGATTCCACCTGATACGAAACTGTCTCCGGTGAATCTGCAAACACCCGAATGAGCGCCCCCACTCGGTTGCGCGCAAGTACCTTCCCCGCATATTCATTTCGCATGGAGATAGTATAACAAAAAGGCCTACGATTTCTCGTAAGCCCCGTGGGACATCTATCCCGTTACAAACAGGAACTCCTTCCCACGCGGGAGGATTCCCGCGTGGGGTTGCTACTCAGTACTCAGCAAACGTATCGATATCTTCCTTTTCTGGACCATATCCATCCATAATCCCCGACAGGCAAAAACTTGGTCCCACTCCCATGTGAGTAGCTATCGACAGGAAACGTGAGAATTTCGTTTTTATTTTGAAGTCCTCACGTGCTGCGCGCTCTGGGTCAATTGGTCTGATCCAGATTCCATCAGCAATTCCTTTCGGGTCGATGGGAGCAACGCAACGTCCGTACAGACGAATCAATTCGATTACTGCGTAGACTTCCTCCATTCCGCCAAGACTATACTGGATCAATTCACCCCGACTGGGCCAATAGTCCTCAATCCAACGAGTTCGCGCACGATCTTTTTGCAAATTCTTCAACGGGCGGGCAGCGACAAGACTGAACCCACCAATGTTGAAAAGTTCGCGATTTTTCCAGATGGTACACGTACCGAGTGGCCTGCCGTTGAGCACAAATCCTCTGTGTTCACCGATAGCGAGTGGCACCACGAGTGCTCCTTTCTCAAGCGCTATAAGCATGCGACTCACGATCGCCACATTGAGATACGAGGTTATCGTCGAAGAAACGGTGAAAGAGTACTCATGCCCTGAAAGGGCAGTCTCATAACACCCGTGGTTCATAGCACAACACGATATATCACCCACCGGAGCCTCAGAGACGACCACATTGTGTTTCCTCCACCGAGCAGTTCCCCGACGAAGAAGTTCAAGCATGAGTCCACAATCCGAATCGATATAGCGTTCATCGGTCGAAACGACGAGAGTAATTTGTTGGAAGACCGGTTGTGAAAAGTTCTTGTTGAGTGCAATCAGATCCCTCACCGCAGTGAGGGCCTTTTTTGACTCACTTGGCGCAAGCTCCGGTCGCACTGCAAAAACACGAATCACAACCCCAATGGTTCTTTGGTCATTACTCATCGAGTATTTCCTCCTGAAATATGTTTTGCACTAGTTACGCCACGAGCGTGGCAAAATGAAACCGAAATGTGTTTGAGAGTTCTTCTCATCACTGAGTTGAGCTTTTCCCAGAAAGTAGACTGGGGAAAGGGTATGAGTCAAAGAACAATTACTCACAGAATACTATTAAATACATGAAAGTCAACTTGACATAAAAATGTTATGTTATATAAAAAATGCCGTCTCGCGAGAAGCGGACGGCATATGGATGGTGCTCATGCTACATTCGGGTCGTGTGGGATATCATGATCTGGCACGTCATGAGCCATATCGACATCAAATTTCTTTATTGCGAAGTAGCAATAAATGCAGCTTGATAGGGCAACCAAGAGTGATATCACCCAGAACAGAGCCCCGGGAGGTTGATGCATTTCAGCTTTCGAGAGAAAAACAAACTGACCGAGCCAAAGAATGACGGTCAATGCAAGAAACCAGAGGGAAGCTTTTTTCCGGCGCATCGGGATTTTAACTTCTTCTAAATATCTCTTGTGACGTATGGCCCAAATTGGATTATCGGGTCCGGGGCAAAGTAGCTCTGTGTTCATCTAATTTCCTTCTTGGCAAGTTGTTTGAAACATCCATCACATAATAAAGACGTGAGTGGATCTGCGCGGGATGCACAAATTCTTGAGAAGTTCTCTTCATCACTGAGTTGAGCTTTTCCCAGAAAGTAGACTGGGGAAAGGGTATGAGTCAAAGAACAATTACTCGTATAATACATCAGTTTTGCAATATGTCAAGCGAAAACATACCGCTAGTGGCGATTCGATTTCATGTTGGGTTTACGAAACCCAACATCTACAAGTCGTACTCTCTACAGAGAGAACGCGATGAGGAGCACTCCGAGGAACATGATAGTCACTCCCACGAAGCGAAATCCTATCTTTTCTTTGAAGAGGACGCCACCCATGACCACAGTCATGAGCACGCTGGTGCGCTTGAGTGCAATGACGAACGGTACGGGAACTACCGTGATGGCATACATCTGCAGTAAGAGGCCTATGGCTTTTGCAAACCCCGGGACAATCGCACCCTTCGTAGTGTGCACATCGAGTGTCACCGAGTCAGCGCGCGAGACAAACCAAAAGAGAAACGCGGTCGTTGTCATGGCGCAGTACAGGGAGAGACTCCATACCAGAGGACTCGACATACCCACACCGATGCGGTCAAGATTTGCGGTGACCCCCCAGATACATGCGGTCACAAACATCGACTGGACTCCCCTGTCATAGAACAGACCGAGGAATGGTTTGAACACTTCAGCATTTTTGAGTGACTCTCTGGTGCATCCGAGTAGGTACCCACCAACGACAATGATGATGACCCCTACCACACCCATCGGAGATGTGTATTGCCCAATCATGATTGGTGAGGTGACTAAGAGAATTACCGGAGTGAAAAGTTGTATCGGTCCCACGAGAGAAGCGTCACTGAGTCGCAGTGCGCGTATTTGAAAATACAACGCCAGTGCGTTCAATACACCGGAAGCGAGAAGGGTGAGAAAGAAACCGTCTTTCAGGCCCGCCATCCCAATCCACTCACTCTCCACGTACGTGAGCGCAAGCCACACGACAAAGAGTATGAGTGTCGCGACACATACCCGTACGAGAGCAAACTGTCGCGCATTTGGAAAGACTTGTGTTGCAGTCTTCATGCTCAGATTATCGACTGAGTCAAAAATGGCGGAGCCGAGCGCGGTGATGAGTCCAATAAGTGCCATGAGAAAATCTCCAATACTAATGTATGGGGTACTAAAGTACCTTTGTTTCGGCTATATAGTCCGGCAGATGACGCTGTGGTGCCCAGCCGAGGGCGCGGGTTTTGGTGGAGTCTACCTCCGCGGTGCCTCGCGTGGACCGCGTCGCTGTGAGCATTTCTATTTCTCCGCCAAACATCCCCGCCACCTCAAGGAGTGAGAATTTCTCATCGGTACCGATGCCAAAATTGTCTCCCTCCCCTTTTTCCCCGACAAGTACAATTCCCTCCACGGTGTCGAGCACGTGCGTGAATGCGCGCACCTGTGTCCCTGGCTCACGCACCATGAGCGGTCTCTGCTGTATCGTGTACTGGCGCCACGTCTCGATGACGGTCCCGTACTCCTCAATCGTGCGCTCGCGAGGGCCGTAGACGTTGTAGAAATAGACGATTGCGTACGGGAGTGAGTACCATCGTCCGTAATTGACGACAAACTCTGTGTTGACTGCCTTCATCCACGTGTACGGCGCGAGGTCGCGCCCGACGACACCGTCTTCGCGTGCACCGACGCCCTTCGTGGATGAACCAGCGTACACGAGCTTGCATTTTTTCTCTCGCCAGTATGCGAGCACTCCAGCAGTACCTACCATATTTAAATCAAACACAACTTCAGGCTCTTCGAGACTCTTGGCGACGCGCGCGTACTCTCCGAGGTGGTAGATGATGTCGGGCGTTTCGGGAACGAGCGACGCGATGTCTTTCGTGTGTCCCTCTCGGTACTCCACCCCTTCCACGTGGTTGTCTTTTGAACCTGCAAAGTAATTGTCGAGAGAAATGACACGATGTCCGTCAGCCACCAAACGCTCACAGAGATGTGAGCCCACGAATCCCGCCCCTCCGGTTACTAGCGCAAGTTTAGTTGGTTCCATAAACGGTTGAGATTAATTTTGTGTAGATACTCATTCGTGCGGCCGGAGCGGGTAAACCCGCCAAGCCGATCACAAATGCGAGTTTTTGCTTTTTCTCAGAATTTTCCATCTTCGTATAGTACCAAAAAATACAGGGGAATGTCACCCAACGAGTTTTAGGAGCTGTACGGCAAGCTTGTCGGGATTGTGTCTGATGAGACTCCGCTTGAGCACGTCACCACTTGGCACAACCACTCTTTCCTCGCTCAAAAGGTCACCGGTGCGTATTTCCGCGGGAACATTTTCCATGTCGAGCGTGAGTGGGTACTCCCCCTCGTCTGCGTACCGTCTGAGGAGCTCCTCAGGCAGTGGCGCGGTGTTCACGAAGACAACATCGGGAGTACGTCCCGCGTACTTTGCAATCTCGCTGACATGTTCGGAAAGCGTCATGCCGTGCGTCTGCCCATTCTTCGACATCAGGTTTGCGATGTACACGAGCTTCCCCGGTGCACCCGCGAGGACCTCCGGTACGCCGGAGATGACGCAGTTTGCGATGATGCTCGTGTACAGGTCTCCCGGGCCGAGAATGATGAGGTCTGCCTCTGTGAGCGCTCGCTTTGCGTTTTCGGTCACGCACGCCGAGGAATCGATATGGAGCGAAGCAATGTGTCGATTACTCTTCTCTCCCTGAGGTTCATCGATACCATGTTCCCCCACCACCACTGAGCCATCATCGTACTCGGCGACGAGGTGAGCACTCGTCTTCGTCACGGGGATGACGGTACCGACCACATTAAGCACGCGCGACGCGGCCTCGATTGCTCGCTCCTCCGAGCCGAGTATGTCGGTGAGCGCGACGAGAAACAGATTTCCAAAATTGTGTCCACTGAAATCACCATTCGTCTTGAAACGATGGAGAAAGAGTTGCCGGAGTAGCGTGTCCCCCGCTTCACTCTCGCGCGCGAGGGCCGTGAGCGCCATGCGCACGTCACCCACGGGCAGGTACCCGAACTCATCGCGGAGGCGCCCCGTTGAGCCCCCCGAGTCGGTCATGGCGACCACGGCGCTAATCGTGAGCGCATCCGCGTACTTCTTAAGCCCGGTGAGCACGGTGTGTGTTCCCGTTCCTCCACCCATGACGACTACCCGTTTTTTATTCATGTTTTTCAAACTCAACTTTCATATACAAACATCATAACTGAACCCCTTTAACATAAGTTATGGAAACCCCGCGCACGCGTGCGCGGGGTTTATCGGTCACTTGACCATGGTGAGAACAGATCCCCACCCTAATTTTCCCAGTCCATTGTCTTCTTTTGCGGGTTTGCACTGTTGTTGCAAGCATTGACTCAACAATGTGCGCTCGACTTCCACGGGAAGTATGCCTTTTGAGATGACGAACACTCGACCATCCGATTCACTTTGGACACAAACGTGCTGTCCAATTGGGTGTTGACCAAAATCAAATGCGAGTTGCTTTACCTCATCAGGAGAAAGGGTTCCTGTTGCCAATACCACATTATTACCGGTCATGATGACCTCCTCTAAAAACAGTTCAAAACACACTACCCAGTGTGAGTAGTTCCACTTGTAACAGTACCCCACATTTTTTGAAATGCAACTAAGGCCTTCATAGGTGAGCTGTTCTACCCGAATGGGGGCTTGTCGTTTGTCGTCACGCGCATCATGCGCTCGAGTTCCTTGGGGCTCGGGTGAGTGTGTTTGGTATCCCCATTCCCTACGTGCGGTGTGCGATGTGGCACTGTCTCTTTGCCTCTAGGTGAGGTGGTGCTTCGTTCTTCTCTATTGGAAGTTTCACTTTTCTTAACACTGGAATTCTGGAAAACATCTGTATCACTTCTCTGTATCTGTACCACCACCTCTTCTTTTCGTTCTTCAGATACCTGCGGTGCTACGCTACGCTCTTCACTGAGTACCGTACTCAATAGTGATTTGAGTTCGACACGGTTTGGTGTTTCCTTTTTTTCTACAGGGGCTCCTTCTCCAGGAGTCGCACCAATACGCCTGAGAATGGATTTCAAATCATCAGTTGATGGGGTCTGTTTCTGGTTTGATTGCGTTTTTGGTTTTTCAGAACGGTCTATAGCAGAAGTTGCTTGGTCTGGCTTTTCACGCCGTGGCTCCTCAGCACGTTTCTGTTCCTCCACCGATACCTCAACCGGTGCCGGTCGTGGGCGCTCTCTTCGTTCTTCTTCTGCTCTGACAGGAGCACGGGGTCTGTCTTCACGAGGTCTGGCAGAAAACACAGCACCATCAGGGCGCTCTCTTCGTTCTTCTTCTGCTCTGACAGGAGCACGGGGTCTGTCTTCACGTGGTCGGGCGGGGAGCACCGCACCATCAGGGCGCTCCCTCCTATCTTCTTTTTTTGGTACGACGACCGGCTCGTGGAATTTGTGCACCATTTCTTCCACTTCGGCACGGGGACGGGTAAATGCAAAGCGACTCGCTTCAATAGCCATGTCCCGACAGGAGACTGCGGGTGGCGCAATGGGTGGGAGTGTAGTCGCCGAAAATGGTTGTGAGCCGATGCCGTCAATCATAAGGGTGAGGTAGATTTGCGCAAATGAAAGATTGACAATATCCGTCGCCAAAAACTGCGGGGTGAAGATCGTCTCGAGTAGCTCTGCGTCGAGTGGCCCTACGCGGAACGAGATGATTGTGCCAACGTTACCGAACACTGCATCGCGCACCTCTTCTTCCATCTGCGTAACGTACTGGTGCGCTATCGTAAGGTTAAGGTGATACTTGCGCGCCTCGGAGAGAATGTTTGCAAACGTTGCGTTGGCGAAGGACTGAAACTCATCCACGTAGAAGTAGAAGTTGGGCATCTCGCGCATCTCTGCGGGTGAGAGGTCAGCGCGACTCATCGCCGCAAGGTAGATACGTGTCGTGAGCATCGAGCCGAGCAGGTTTGCGTTTGATTCACCGATGAGCCCCTTTGAAAGGTTTATGATGAGAATCTTTTTATCATCCATCATCTTGCGAATATCAAATGAGGACTTCGGCTGCCCAACGATGTTACGAATGATTGGATTTGAGGTAAACTGACCGATCTTATTTTTGATGGCGTCTCCCGCTTCCTGCATGTACCGCTCATTGTACTTTGCAAACTCATCCACCCAAAATGAGCGTACGCCGGGATCCTTGACGTTATCGACAACAACCTTCCGGTAGTCCTTGTCCGAGAGCATACGGTTGACGCCGAGGAGCGTGGAATCCGGATACTCGAGGAGTGCGAGGAGCGTATTGCTCAGAATGTACTCCATGCGTGCGCTCCACGCATCGATCCAAATCTTTTTAAACACCGACATGAGTCCCGATACCACGAGGTGCCGTTTGTCGGGACCGACATCTTCCATGATATTAAAGGAGACTGGGTAGTTGGTATCGAATGGCGCAAAGTAGAGCACGTCATTGATGCGATGCTCGGGAATGTAGTTGAGGAGTGTCTCCGCGGCTGAGCCGTGCGGGTCGATAAAGGCCATTCCCTCACCGTTTTGGATATCCTGCACCGCCATGTTTTCGAGGAGGGTCGATTTTCCCATACCCGTCTTTCCAATGACGTACACGTGGCGCTGTCTATCCTTCGCTTTGATTCCAAACTGCACGTTTTTTCCACGCGCGTCAGTTTTTGCAAAGAACGTTATTTTATTGGGATCAAATGCCATGAGCATAGTATAACAAATAACCCACGGCGCGCGCGCCGTGGGGTGGGGGAACATGGGTACTCGCTACGCCAAATTGTGCTTCTTTAGCATTTCCCAAACTGCAACGTATCGTCGCTCGAAAGCATCGCCTTCTTTAGGCTCAGCTCCTTCTTCAAGTTCAAACAATCGTTTGAAGTCTCTGTTTCTTCCCATCTCTCTCCAGAGCCGAATCAGATCTTTGACAGGAAGTTCTGACAGGTTCTCTTCATCATTACCGCTATAGGTCATCGCATTCTCCTCTTGTGCGTGCAAACATGCAAATCCATCTTACCAGATACAACCGATAATCTGTAGACCTCTCGGAGAGCGATATTACTCTGTCAGGAGCGCCCCGCGGGTATAGATATTCGAGGGCGCCCAAATCCCCAGTACGAAAGGTTCATACTTCACCTTCGTACGGGGCAGTCCCCAGTACTACACATGTGAGTACAGGGCAGGCATCCACTACTCTGCTAGGAGTGCACCTCGTGTATAAATGTTACTCGGAGCCCAAATCATCCACGATTTCACGCCGGCGTCGTAGCTCGCCTGAATCTGATTTTGCACATCGAGCGCATCGTAGTCACCACCGTAGTCGAAATCCTGTATCCACGTGCGGAGTTTGTCTGGGGAGTAGGCAGGCTTTGCGTAGAGTGCGGGTGTCGAAGTGCCAATGCGCGTATGCGCGAAACCGGCTACCACCGTTGTGGTCGCTTTCATCCTATTCACCCCTCCCTGCATTGCGTAATTGACCACTTTGTACGGGTAGTCGTTCGGGTTGCCGAGCCCGAGGAATGATTTGGGGTAGTGCGAGGGGTACACCATCGGTGCCACAAAATCAAAGTGAGCAGCCGCCCGCTCTATCACCTGCCCTATCGAGAGATCGTCGGTATTGGTGGTCGTCATCCCAAAGAGGTCCACCGAGGTATACGGTGTAGATGACGCACGTCCAGTATTCTCATGTCTGAACTCTGCAAAGTATGTTTCATCATCGAGTTTCTGATTGAGGTACTGAAAGAACGCTTCAAGGTTTGCTTGCTTATCGCCCTTGTACTCACTCTGCATACTCTGTGGAAATGCAATGTCCTGCATATTGCCGTCAGACGGATAGCGCACGTAGTCGAAGTTGAGTTCATCAAAACCGATGTTATATGCATCATGGGAGAGTGTAATGATATGATCCCAGTACGGACGTGCACCCACATCGATGAATGAAAGTCCTTTGCCGTCTCGCCACACTGCCCCATCAGAAGCACGTGTCACTGCGAGCTCTGGGTGCTTTGGCGCGTAGAATGGATCTTGGAAGACGGTAATACGTCCGATGACAAAAATGTTCTTTTCATGGAGTGTCTTGAGGAACGTCTCCATATCGCCCGTCCCACACTTTGCTGCAGCCCACGCCGGCTTCCATGCTTCACTTGCAGGTGGAAATGAAATTGTTCCTGAGTAATCTTTTATATCGATGACGACTGCATTCACCTCGGTTTCATCTATGAGTGCAACGAGCTTGTCACGGAAGGACGGTGTCCCCACCACGCATGCGGTCATATAGATTGCCTTCACCTGTGCGGGGAGTGGTACGTGCGATACCACAGAACGTGTGTCAACCACTACAGCTTCCGGTTGTACCGTCGTGTTGCGTACACCCTCGTGTATGTCTTCTCTAATTGGATATTTTGTCGCAGTGAGTTCAGGAAGTCCCACATAGGAAAATGTCGCGAGTGCAACTCCAACAACTCCAAGTACTATTGCTCGATTCATACGACATCAGGTACCTGCGGTTCAGCTACGTGTGGGCTTTCCACAAAAACATCCGCATGGCGCTCTCCGCTATCGCGCTCCAATGATTGAAAAAATGCATTCCTACGAAGCGCATAACCTGCACCCATGAGCACAATTCCCGCACCCATGAGGAACCACTCTTTCCACTCGCCGGGGAACCCGAGGAACGGCACAAAAAATATCAAGACGCCGAGAACAAAGACGAGTGTTTCTTTTGACATGGAAATAGTATAGCGCAACAAGCCAAAAGGTGCGAAAGTGTGGAAAACTGAGAAAACCCTACTCCTGAGCTACAAGCACCACAAACTCCCCGCGGACGTGGTCGGGGTGGTCCACAAAGTACTGGAGCACTTCCTCTGGAGTCCCTGTCACCACCTCTTCAAACATCTTCGTGAGTTCGCGCCCAACGACAACCTTCCATTCGAATGGAAGGTTTGCAGGGGTATCATCTGGAGAAAGGTATGTGACGAGCGATTCGAGCGTCTTCATAATGCGGTGCGGTGCTTCATAGAACATGACGGGTATGTGGTACTCCGGCAAACTTTTGAAAAAAGTTTGCCGGCCCTTTTTCTGTGGCACAAATCCCAGAAATGCAAAACTATTCCCCGATACGCCGGCAATGGAAAAAAGTGCGGTAATCGCTGAAGCTCCGGGGATGGCGTCGATGCGCGCGCCCGCAGAGCGGGCGCACGCCACCAAAAAGACTCCCGGGTCACTTATCCCCGGCGTCCCCGCATCGGAGACGAGCGCGATGTGCTTCCCCTCCTCGAGATCTCTCAGAATATCCTCGTGCACCTTCTCGCTCGCGTGCGCGTCGTAGCGCTTCAGCTTCGTCTCGATGCCGTGGTGCTTGCAGAGATTCCCCGTCACCCGCGTGTCCTCGCAGAGCACGTAGTCGGCTTCCCTGAGCACACGAAGCGCGCGCAGGGTGATGTCCTCCATGTTCCCGATTGGTGTTGCAACAACTGAAAGTATGCCCTTTGTTTCCATATATAAAAATTAACACAGTTTTCCTAAAAAAGAAGTGCGCGACCCATGAAACCGACCACGCCCCCTTCGACACTCAAGGGGAGAGCTTCACCACCTGATCAGGTGAGGATGCAGTAGCAAGATGCCGTGCCAACAAGTATGTCATGAAAGCGCGCCATTCGTTACCGGGAAGTTTCTCCCAATGCTCAGATGCGTGCTTCCATACCCGCGAAGCTTGTCCGATGTCATGATCGAGGAAAGTTTGGCGTGCCATCTGCTCAATGAAGCATATCCACTCGGGTGTGCGTTTCCAGTATCCACTCGTAAACGCATGGGACACAATGAACGCTCGCGTATGCGATTTGGCAGTTGAAAAAGTGCTTATTGCCTGACTGAGCGGATCAGGAATCAAGTCGAGCACCCGCTGTCTTCTCCCAAACTTGAGTGCACCAAACCGAAGCCACACTGCAAAGGAGATGTCTACTTCATCAAGCGTAAAGTCGGTGGATTCACATCCGTCCCACGCCGTATCGATGTGCGAGACAGATTGATACCCACACGTGAGCATACGCCAGAACCACAGACATGCTCCAAACACATCCCGTCTCCTGAACGAGATGCGAAGTTCTGCAAATGCCCTCCCTCCCGCAGCATACAGTTCAGACGCATATGCAACATGGTCACTGCCTGCCTTATTTGAGTTTGAAAAACGTTTCCGTGCAACCTCGAGAGCACCATCGGTGCCCCAGTAATTTCCTTTCCAGCTCATGGCTGTCCTTTCACAAGTAACAAAAACCGAAGCAAATAGTAATACTTATTTATCTGTTTGTCAACATGTCCGCCACCTGCGTCACATCCCCTGCGCCCATGACGAGGATGAGGTCATTTTCGTTCGCTGTAGCGGTGATACGTGCGACTGTTTCATCAAAGGTATCGAGCGCTATCGCGGGTCGCCCCTTTTCCACCACCGAGTCTGCGAGCATGGTGTGCGAAATGCCGGAAACGTTCTCCTCGCGCGCCGCGTAGATGGGAAGAATGTACGTCATGTCTGCCAAGCCGAGCGCGTCGACAAAATGTTCAAAAAGTTCATTCGTGCGCGTGTACGTATGCGACTGAAATACAAGCGTGAGTTTTCGCTCCGGGTACAGCTCACGCGCACCGCGAATGGTTGCGGTGATTTCAGTGGGGTGATGGCCGTAGTCATCGTACACCTTCGCGCCGTTCACCTCCCCCTTGTACTCAAACCTGCGCCACGTCCCCGCAAATTGCGTGAGCGCTCGCTCGCTGACTTCTCTTCCAATACCGACACGCTCCGCCACGGCCAGAGCGGCAGAGGCATTGAGCTGATTGTGCACCCCCGGCACTTTGAGTTTCAAAAGTGGATCAAAGTATTTTCCGTAGTCGACGACAGACACCGTGAGTCCTTCGAGAATGGGTGCGATGTTCTCTCCCCCAAAATTGACGATAACGGCTCCCCCTTCGCGCACTTGCCCTGCAAATTCCCTGAACGCTTCCTGCACAGCAGTGAGGTCTTTGTAGTAGTCGACATGCTCGTGCTCAATGTTGGTAATCACGAGCACGTCGGGCGTGAGCGAGAGAAAGTCGCGCTTGTACTCACACGCCTCGACGACGAAGTACTTGCTCTTCCCCGCACGGTAGTTGCTCTTCGTCGAAGCACGGAGTGATCCTACAATCCCCGAAGGGTCGAGTCCCGCTGACTCAAGGATATCGATAATCATCGCGGTGGTCGTCGTCTTGCCATGACTCCCCGCCACCGCGATGAGATAGTACTCATTCGCGATCATACCCAGTGCATCAAAATAATTAATGGTGGGGATTCCAGAATCGAATGCTTTTTTGAGAAGTGCTGGATTGAGGTTGTGCCATGCCTCGCTGTACACATACAAATCTGCATCTGGCAGTACTGTAGTGTCGAGACAAATAGAGATTCCCATTTCACGAAGTGCGTCGAGTGTCTGAGGACTCGGATTGTCATTAGTGCCAGTCACCTCTTTCCCCTCATGATGACAGAGTCGCGCGAGCGCAGACATCCCAATGCCCCCAATCCCAATGAAGTGTACTTTTGTGATATCACTCAGTTTCATGTATTTTTTCTTTTATAATTCCAACGAACTGGTCATTGCGGTCATATTCATTTACAAACATCCCGAACGACGCAAAGCCGGGAGAAAAGAGGAGTACATCGCCCGCACTCGCTCCAGCGAGCGCAATTTTGACAGCATTCTCGAGCACCTCCTTCCCCGTCGCACCCTCCACAACCTTCCATTCGAATGGAAGGTTGTGGAGGGATTGCATGAGCTTGTCACTATTCCGGTTAACCGGAATAGTGTAGAGGGCTTCTACGAGCTTGTCTGTGCCGGTACCGGGGAGAAGCACCACCTGTTTGCAGTATTTCTGCATCGGCGCTATGAGCACACTCGGGTCTACCTCCTTGTACGCACCGCCCGCGATGAGGATGACATTCTTTTCGCCAACTGGCGGATTGGCAACTGCCTCAATTCCCCGCACTGTTGCAGTCGGTGTCGTCGCATTGTTATCGTTGTATACCTTTACACCATTGACTGTACCGAGATACTCGAGTCGTCCAGATACCCCGGGGAACGTCGTGAGTCCTTCAAAGATTTCTTCATCGGTGAGCCCCACTGCACGGAGAGTCTCAAGAGCGAGTGCTGCATTGAGGCGATTGTGCGCGCCTGGCATTTTGAGTATGCAATCCTCAGGGAGTACTGAAGTGTCAACGAGCACCACCTCCTGTCCGAGGGTAATCTCCTTTCCTTTTGCAAACATTTTTGCCCGTTCAAATACGTCGGGTGTGGTGACAAACACACCACTCTCCTCCTGATTCACAAAGATATTCGCCTTGTCTGCAAAGTACGCATCCATGTTCCCCTTATAGTAATTCAAATGATCTTCCATGAAAT
>CAZNWG010000007.1:21002-28890 GCA_964576905.1 uncultured Candidatus Saccharibacteria bacterium | reverse complement strand
TATAATTACCCTATGCAAAAAATATCTGCGGAGGATAAAAAACGTATTAAGGGGCTGAGCGCGGAGGTGAAGGTACTCCAAGAGCAATTGGTACGAGCGCAGAAGCTCGAGGGTAAAGATGCGTATATCGATGTGAAGGTAAAAAAGAAACAAGCGCGTGGCGAACGGATTAGGCTCGAAGATGCGAAAGATAAGTTGGTTGGGAAGTTTTATATTGAGCTCGACATTACCGCCAAGCAGGAAAACGTCTTTATCCCCCTTTCCATCGCTTCGGGCAAAAAGACTGCCGGCTTTATGTACCAGATAGAGGGCACGGCCCCGGGCTCGATTGCAACCGCAGACATCAAGGTCCGTGGTGAGGGAGTGACACAGGTCACCGTGGGGACTCTGCTCTTTGCGAAAATACCGGCCGGCAAAACCGCGACCTTCCAGATTCATGCGACCGTACGCGGTGCGTATGGCAACGCATACAAAATTGTCTTTACGCGCCTCAACTACAAATTACAACTCACCGATGCCCGGTACCAGCAGTACCTCAAGGAGATACACAGTGAGAGCATATAGCACTCTTCTTTGTTCACTCACTCGAATGCAGGGGGTGACCCTTGTACCGATACAGACAAACCACAGCATACCTGCAATTCGTCACTCTTGGGATGTATACTATGGGGGTGAACCTTCATACGGTGCGAGTGAAAGTATTGCTATTTTTACTTCCTATTTCAATTTTTCTAGGAGGCTTTTATGCTTTTATTCAGACCGATTATTTCGATACGCGCCCGGTGGCGGATATGCCCCCTGCCTCTCCCCTGTATTTGGATACGACCCAACCGATTGAGGCTCGTGTCACAGACCTTCTGTCGTACATGACACTCGAAGAAAAAATCGGACAGATGGCACTCGTCGAGAAAAACAGCATCGTGGAACCCGGCGATATCGCAAAGTACCATCTCGGAGGTCTCTTGAGCGGTTCTGGTGCCAAGCCAGTCCAAAATACTGCTGAGGGTTGGCGGGAGATGATTGATGAGTACCAAGCCCAAGCAGGAAAATCGAGAATTGGCATCCCCCTCCTCTATGGCTCCGATGCGATACACGGAAATGCGCATGTACCGGGGATGACGGTCTTCCCCCACATGATTGGCCTCGGAGCTACGGGTAATGCGGAAATTGTGAAAAATGTCGCGCAAGCAACGGCTGAAGATTTGGCCGGTGTTGGCATCAACTGGAACTTTTCACCGAACCTCGACCAACCCCAGGACATCCGCTGGGGCCGAGCGTACGAAGCATTCTCAGACGACTCTGCATTGGTTTCGAAGCTCGGAGTGGCGTACGTAGAAGGACTGCAGACACATGCCGATGCGAAGGACAGCAGTCTCTCAGTGCTCGCCACCTTGAAACACTACATTGGCCTCGGTGGCATGGGGTGGAACACCTCTCTGAATGAGAATTTCAAAATAGACCAAGGGGTTACTCCTGCAGATGAGCACATGCTCCGCGACGTATACCTGCCTCCCTTTAAAGAAGCGGTGCAAGCCGGCGCACTCTGCGTCATGGTGGGACTGAATACATGGGGAAACAAGCGAATGGTGCTCCATAATGAGCTCCTCACCGACGTCCTAAAGGGGGAGCTAGGATTCAAGGGTTTTGTCGTATCCGATTGGTATGGGGTACACGAAGGCAGGAAAAATACATTTTGGGCAAGCGTGCAAGCGGTAAACGCGGGCGTCGATATGGTGATGTTGCCGTTTGACTACAAGACATTTACAAAACATTTGAAGTGGGCAAATCGTCTCGGCTTGGTGTCGGATGCGCGCATAGATGACGCCGTAGGGCGAATCCTGTACGCAAAATTCGCTCTCGGGCTCTTTGATGGAAAAGTAGCACCTGCCCTCCCTGCAACTACCGAAAACCCCGCGCATCGCGCGCTCGCGCGCGATGCGGTCGCGAAGTCCTTAGTCCTCCTCAAAAACACGGATGGCCTCTTGCCGTTATCAAAAAGTATCAAACACATTCGCGTTGCGGGGAGTTCTGCGCACAACACTGGAAAGCAGATGGGCGCGTGGACCATCGAGTGGCAAGGTATCGATGGCAATTGGCCTGCTGGTGCGACCTCTATTCTGGAGGGTATCGAGGCGAAGGTCGGCAAGACGACACGCGTTGAGTACAACCGTGGTGGTATTTTTTCTGGCACTGAGCGAGCTGAGGTGGGTATTGCCGTAGTGGGCGAAGCGCCCTACGCAGAGGGTTGGGGAGATAGAGCGTACCCCATACTCAGTGAGGAAGATCTGCGCGCAATACAAAATCTGCAAGCACAGTGCGACAAGGTGATTGTGATACTCGTCTCAGGGCGTCCGCTCATGATTAAAAAGGAGATTGAATCATTCGATGCGCTCATCATGGCGTGGCTCCCCGGAAGCGCGGGTGAGGGAGTCGCCGATGTGCTCTTTGGCGACAAGCCGTTCACCGGAACACTCCCCCTCCCGTGGCCCAGCCACACCGAGCAACTCCCCATCACCCCTGAGGGGAAAACGGCCGATAATACATCGGTACTCTTCCCGCGGTACTTTGGACTGAAAAAGTAGCGCTCTCCGTCCCGCGCAAGGTCCGGTGTTGTATTTGCCTTATGTTCTCGTCACCGATTTACTCGGTATGGACAGATGCTATACTTTCACCATGCCTCATGAATGGTTCAATTTTGGAGTGGTCATTTTTGTACAACTCCTTCTCTTCATTATCCACGCGTACTATGAAAAAATGCTTCCGCGCGTACCCAAAATGCTCGCGTAGGGAATGCTGATTGGGATTGTTTTCGGTATCACATTTGATCTCATCGTCGGGAAATTTTTTGGCATCTACTCCTATTTCCTTGGCTTCGGTTTCCCGTTCATCATCATCAACGGAGCGCTCTCATTCGGGCTTATGCAAGCGAACACACTCCTCATGCAGAAAACTCGGTTCATACACTTTTACATCTGGACGCTCATCGTGGTGGCGGTGTACGAAATTACCAACTACTACTTCCCCGTGTGGGCATGGGAATTCGCGTCACCGCGGGTTGAACTGCTGATTGTGCATGGTGTCGGCTACATCGGCCTCGCCGTTCTCATGGCACTTCTGTGGCACATCCTCCTCAAGCACATGTTTGCTTTCATCGATGCGTTCCGTTAGTTATCCAAGTTCGGACCTCGGACAGGTTTAGACATAAAAAGCCGCCCTTTTGAGAGGGCGACTTTGTGGCGAGCAAATTTCGCCCACAGGAGTTCGACATCAGGCGTCGTCAATGTACACGGCAAGGGCTGAATTGCCTTTCTTCCTGGCGTCCTTGGCCGTGGATGTGCACGATGGAAATCGGCCTGCTAAAGGCGGTAGCAATGTCCATACCGCCCTTGAAAAAGGCCTCGGCGGGCACGAGCCCATTGATTGTGTTCTCATCAAGCCATTTGCTAAGCCTCCGCTGGAAAACAGCGCCTAGCTCAACTCTTTCGACAACAAGTCGTCTTGGACGCATCCATGCTTTGCTTCGATTTTCTTCTCCCTTTGGTTTGATGTAGATTTCCACACGAATTGACCCTGGGTCCGTAAAATTACGGATTACAAAGACCAGAGCTACCCTCTCAGCAGGACGAATCCTAGACTTCCCGAGAATGGGAAATCGATGCCCCTTCAGCATCGCTGAGGGACCACTGAAATAACTGTGGGGTTGTGCATCGAGTTGTGCCAATGCGCGACGAAGGTCACTATTCATGGTTGATTCCTTCCAAAGAATATTTGAGAACAGACTCAAGTCGATTTTCATAGAGAAAACCGACTGTCTGATTTCAGTAAACCATGTCTAGACGTATGTGTCAATGTTATTGCACTCAACTCCTTTCCAAAAACCGATACACAATGAGTGGTGCCCAGAGGAGGAAGTTAGCGAGACCAATAATAAACAATGTGGCAGGTATTCTGAAGTACTCCTCGGGAAGTGCACCCTCAAGCCATATCCCCACAATGACGCAACTTGCGCACGCGAGCATACATACCCAGAAGAATCGCAGTGTTATCTTTTCCATATTCTGTATAACTCAACAAAACCGATTAGGTTTTGTTCTTTGTCTATATCATATTTCATGAGGTTGACTGACTATACAATCTATTATATAGTGATAGAAGAAATTTCTAGTGGTAGTACTTAAACTATTTCATTGTTGCATGAGCAACAGAAAGGAAGTCCAAATGTCAGAAAATCTGAAGGTTCAAGTTGCGACACGCGTACACTATGCTGCCGCTATCGGTGCTCTCTTTGCAATTTTTGTCCCTTTGCTCAATATAGCATTGCCTCTCTGTGTGCTGGCTTTCAGCGACACAGATGAATTCGCAAAGAAGCACGGTTGGCAGGCAATCAAATTCCAGCTCTTCATGTTGCTGTACTTGGTAATCGCCTGTGCTCTGTTTTTCTTTGCGGTTGTGGTGTTCGGCACTGCACCCGTCTTCAAAGAAGCAAGTGTGTTCGTAATGCTGTCGGCAGGGCTTGTCTCGCTCATTGCGATAATAGCCCCTATCCCCCTGTATGTCTTCGGGTTCATCATGCCAATCATCATGGCAGGCAGAGCAGGTGCGGGGCAAGCATGTGTCTACCCCCTGACCTTCTCAAAACCCTGGCAAGTCTGAGAGGGGTAAGGTTCCAAGGCGTCGTCCCGAGTGGGCGGCGCTTTTTCTGTGTAATGATATACTGATTATTATTCTCTGTAATATTTCTTGTATATGTTTTTCGAATTTGTACTCATCGGCCTCGCAGTCATCGTACTCAGTAGCATCCGCCAAATAAACCAGTACGAACGCGGGGTGAAATTTACCCTCGGTACGTACACCGGAATCATGGAACCCGGGTGGCGGATTGTGTGGCCAATCATCCAGAGCTATGAGAAAGTGGACATTCGCACTAAAGCAGTCGATGTGCCCGACCAAAATGCGATTACCCGTGACAATGTGACCGTAAAGGTGAATGCGGTCATCTACTACAAGGTATCGAACGCCGATAAGGCAATCATCGAGGTGGAGGATTTCCAGTACGCCATCTCTCAGTACGCTCAGACCACCATGCGCAATATCGTCGGTGAGGTGACGCTCGACGAGCTCCTCTCGAGCCGAGATAAGATTGCCGAAAGAATTCGCGAGATTGTCGACAAGGAAACGGACGCGTGGGGACTCAAGGTGCAGAATGTGGAACTGAAGGACGTGAGCTTGCCCGCAGAGATGGAGCGCACGATTGCGAAGCAGGCAGAAGCAGAGCGCGAGAAACGCGCTGTCATCATCAATTCCGAGGGAGAGCTCGCCGCATCGCAAAATATCGCAAAGGCAGCGGAGATGCTCGCCCACACACCCGGAGCGCTCCACCTTCGCACGCTCCAGTCAATCAACGACATGTCGTCCGACCAGAGCAACACGGTGGTGTACATGGTGCCCGTGGAAGCACTCCGCGCACTCGAGGGATTTTTAAAGAAATAATGACTCCACAGAGAAACAACCCTCTCCACGGCATTACCCTCAAGACCATACTTGAGGAACTCGAAGCACACTACGGCTGGGGTGCGCTCGGACAAAAGATAAGAATCAAGTGCTTCATCGAAAATCCGAGCGTCAATTCGAGTCTCACCTTCCTTCGCAAAACCCCGTGGGCGCGGGAAAAGGTAGAGCAGTACTACATTTGGACCTTCTTCAAGTGGGATGGCACGCGGAAAGAGTGATGCTTACGTCACAAAAAGACAAACCGCCTCTTGAGGGCGGTTTTGTTGGTTCCCGAGGCGGGGCCTCGGGCATTTGGCTAATGTATCGACGACGGTGTGAATTGGTGTTCCACCTGCTGTGATTTGCCGAAACAGTGAATGATGGAGACGTTGTGGCGAAGTCTGTCAGCGATTGCGCGTCCTTTGCTGATGATCTCCTGTGCAGAAATCTGAATGTCATCGGCTCCATCTGGGCACTCAAATAAAGACAGAGTCACCCACTTAGATTCCAAATTACTCCACCTTGTATGATTCCTGACATAGATAAGTACCGGATCTCCCTCATTTTTCGGATAAATCACCGTCAACTCCCAGTACGCCGCCAGATACGCGTGGGGCTGTGCATCTCTTTTGTCCAAGGCACGGCGGAGGGTGGATGCGGGTTGAGTAGATTGTGCATTGTTCATGCGAGTTCCTCACAAAAAGTCGTCAAAGTAGACTCAAGCCAATTTTTGTACAACATTGACTGTCCAAAACTAGTAAACCATGAGGAAGTATATGTGTCAAAAAATATGACCGTTAAAAGGATTCGGCTTGAAATTCACGCTCGTTTATTTCTGAACTACTCATTCTGTTGTATACTAGAAGAACATTATTTAATTTTTACAATCGTTTGTATGCATCAAGGAAATTGGACGTGTAGCGGATGTGGTGGAGCAATTACCGAATTACCATTCGAACCAAGAAACACCACTGGACTCTTGTGTCGTGAATGTCATCAAAACAAGAAGGGTGATAGTCCTCGTCCTCAGAGACAAGACGGTGACCGTCCACGATTTTCTGGAGACTGGAAGTGTAGCGAGTGTGGTACCGCAATCACATCCCTACCCTTTGAACCTCGTGATACAACAAACTTGAAATGTATTGACTGTTTCAAGAAATCAAGATAATAAAAACATCTACAAAAGAGCGTCCCAAGGGACGCTCTTTTCGTTGTCTTTATGTGTACTTAGGCACGCATCGTCATGCGCACCTGATTCACAACCTCTTTCGGTGTCATGTTTGCCTTGATGATGTACTCATCGCTCCCCTGCTCTACCGCGTGGACGATATTTTCCGCGTCACTCATGTTGGTGAGGTACACCACGTGCGCGTGCTTGCCCCACGCGTCTCTCCGAATCATATTCATAGCTTCATGACCGTTCATCTCGGGCATCATGATGTCCATGAGAATCGCATCGGGGTGATGCGCGAGCGCAAGAGCTACCCCCTCTCTCCCATTTTCTGCGGTCATTACATTGACACCCGCGAGTGTAAACGCGTCTGAGTACATCGCGCGAATGTTTGCATCATCTTCCACGATGAGTACCGTTGGTTTTTTCATACCCTCATAGCGTAGCACATTTTCTGTGAGAGTTTTACCATGCTGTACAGTGTATCCTCGTGTTACACTATGCACATAATGGATATCATTTCACACGGTCTCTACGGGGGAGTTGGTTTTGGGCGAAAAAATAAGCGCGCTTTTCTCATAGCATTTCTCTTTGGTATTCTGCCCGACGCACTCTCATTTGGTGTCTATTTCGTGCTCGGTATTTTCGGTTTTATTGAGCTCGGGACAAATGGTGGCGGGCCTCCCGACCCAAAATTCATACCGCAGTTTGTGTACATCATGTACGACATAACCCATAGTCTTGTGATATTTGCACTCTTTGCAGGAATCCTATACTTGCTCGGAAGAAAAACTCTTCTCTGGCTTTCGCTCGGGTGGCCACTCCACATTCTCGTTGATATACCAACACACGATGCGACGTTCTTTCCCACACCCTTCCTCTGGCCGATTTCAAACTTCACCATTGATGGAGTCTCGTGGGGTACACCGTGGATATTTTTCCCCAACGTCGCGCTTATTATAGGGCTCTATACATATTGGTGGTACTCGCACAAAAAGAGGCGACGCGCGCAATAGATTGCTAAAATAATCATTTCGTGTTCTAATCAGCGAATGAATAACTTTAGAGGAGGAGACTCCAAAGGGAGAGGTGGTAGTTTTAGCGGAAAACCACGATTTGGTGACAAACGTGGAGGAAGTTTTGGTGGCGGAGAACGGCGCAAGAGTAGCGGATTTGGAGGTGGCGACCGAGGTGGGCGCGGGGGTTCTGGGGAACTTTTCAAAGCAA
>CAZNWG010000007.1:12714-20902 GCA_964576905.1 uncultured Candidatus Saccharibacteria bacterium | reverse complement strand
ACGTGAAGCGTCAGCTTGCGACGATTGAATCACGACTCAACCGGATTCTCGACCTGCTCAACCCACCGACACCTCCCGTAAAGAAGAAGGCTGTTGTGATAGCAGAAGTGCCCGCTGTACCAGAAACCCTCACTGAAGAGCTACCAAAGAAAACTCGAAAACCAAAGACAGTGAAAGAGAAAGCGCCAGCAAAGAAAACAGCTGCAAAAAAGGTGACCGCAAAGAAAACGAAGTAGTCGAACGATACAAAAAACACCGCACGCAAGGCGTACGGTGTTTTTTGTCGAGTCTTTCTATTATCCTCCTATCAAACCATTGATCATTGTACGTGTTCGTGGACCGACTGCCCCATATCCAGTTGTGTCGGGAGTCCCATCACACACTTCAAGTTTTTCGCATTGGAAACGTTTGAGTGCGTCTTCGGTCAGTGGGCCAAAGTAAGCGGTTGGGGGTGTTTCCTTCAAATAGCCATTGTTGATGAGGAATTTTTGCAGTGCCGAAACTTGGTTTCCTTGTACTCCCTTAGTGAGTCTTGCGGTGAGGGCTCCTTCCGGTGTGGTCTGTACAAGGCTACGGCTCGCGAATGTATGAGCTGACGGAATGCTAGCTGTGGTGCTCCCTGTTGCTGTGACCACAATCGTCCCCGTGTACAGCACCGTGTTCGTTGCTGAATTTGCGCGGAGGGTGACGACGTAGTTACCCGGCTGTGTGAAGTATCCCACGGGATAATTTTGATACCACACACCGTTTGTGAAGGTGATACCGCTTGTCTGTGAGCTACCATCAGGGTGCGCAGTGGTAATGTACAGTCTGTCCATGTTCGAAGCTGTTCCCGAGAGGAGGAGTGCACCATTGACCGTCGCGGTGAGCGGTGCGGTGGTGATGGTTGCGGTTGGGGTTGTTGTTTCGACCGCATACGTTGTAGCGACAGATGTGAGAGAAATAATAGCGAAGAGTGCGACGATAATGAATTTTTTAAACATATATAAAACTAAGCACTGCACATAAGCGCGAGTGCATCAACTCTTAATAAAACCTACATAATCAGATTGTCTACTGAATTTTATAAGTTCTCGGTCATAATAACAACCATAGAAATGGAGTATATGTGCATAGGAGTGAGTGCGTAAAAACTACTTGAGCGCAATCCTCATCCAGTTCTAAATCAAATTTCACCAAACACCCGCCTACGCGCGTCTCTCATTCGTCTGTCATGTGGATGCAGAGCTATTTGAGCATCTCAGGTGGCACATCTCTGAAACGGACAACGCTCACATCTATCTCCTCGAGAAGCTCCAAGAGTTTCGTGTACTCACGATACTTTTTCTCATCGACGTGCATGTGTTCATCACTGAATTCCTGTGGGTGGAGCATGATGACACATACTGTATCACCCATGGCAAAACGCTGTTCACACGTCTCGACCACTTGAAGTGCTGAAATACCTCCCCACGTTTTTGCATCGTAGTCATACATGTCATTTCCTTCGCTTGAGAGATGCGTGATACCAAATTCTGGCAAAACACGCTTGGCCTCAGCTGATATTTGATTCTGGGGTGGAATAAAGGTACTGACGGGGGTATCAATCACCGTCGATATTTCGGCTATCGCTTTGCGTAAGCGCACACGTGCCTCTTCTGCAGTGAGGTTGTGAAACTCCCCATCTTGCGCAATGTAGTCGAGATCGATGTGGTGTGTGTAGCCGTGGAGGGCGACCTCAATATTGCAGTTGTGCTTATTGAGAAATGAAACCATTTTGAAGTCGGTATTGATATCCTTCGGAATGGTGCCCGCTACAATGGGCATACCGCGTGCGAGAGTATCCTCCATGATGCGCATGTTAACTTCATTCCAGCTAAATGCCTGCACGTCATCGAGTCGGAGGATAACCATGCGGTCATGAACCGAGGGGTCAATAGTGCTCGTGCAGTCTGTCAAATAGTGTTCAATGACGCTCATGTTGCTGTAGTGATTGGTGGAGGCAAAGCGCACCACCTGTGCATACACATTGATGCTCAGCATAAAAACAGTCGCAATCACCACAAGTGCCGTTATCGTGCGCACTCCCTCAGCACGAGGTTTTGGAGGAACCGGGAGTTTTAAGGCAGGTTTTCCAAACCCCATGATGCGCACAAAAAAATGCACGGCGACAATTGCGATACTGATGAGAAACGAAAATCCAAAAAAAGGTAATGGCATATATTAGGTTGAAGTTACAGAACGTTCTGGGTGAAACCAAACCATGTTCTTTCGACCCACAACAATTTCAACAAAAAATTGCTCAAGGAAGAGGTACGCGTGCACCGCACGCATGAGCGTGGCGAGCGGGCTCACGAGGAGCAGATCAAAACGTCCACGACGGAGTGACGCATACGCACCGATACCCGTTCCGATGAGCAGATAGAGCGAGAAGAGTCCCAAAAACACGTACGCATTCACGTAGAGAGTAACAAAAAAGAGACACGAGAAGACGAGTCCCTCAATGTAGTTAAGAGAGAGTACGAGCGCTGCACTCGGCTCACGAAAAGCGATACGCCAGTGCTTCCCCACGGTCTGCCAACCCCCGGCATACCAACGGCGCATTTGATTGATGTACGATGAGAGCGTTTGCGGATCCTGCGTGTAGGCAATAGCATCGGCACAAAAACGAATTGGAAGATTTGCTGAGTGCAGTTTATACGTAAAATCAAGATCTTCGGTGAGCGTATCGTGATCGAACTGTATGGTACCATCGCGGAAGAGGTCGGTCTTGAAAGCACCCGCACACCCCGCGATCACGAAGAGATAGTTGATATAGGCCTGTGCTTGCTTATAAAGATCTTGGCCGAACACGTAATCGATTTCACGTATTGCGGTGAGATAGTTACCGCGCATACTCATCACATACCCACCCACCGCTGCGGTGTCCGGTCGCGTGCGAAACTCGTGCTCAATGTGCGCTACGAAATACTCATCGAGAATGGTGTCACCGTCTGTTGCTACAAATACATCTGCAGTAATCGCCTCGATACCGATTTCCTGTGCACGGCTCTTGTTGCCCGTCGCTTTCTGTGTAGTGATGACGGTAATCTGATTACCAAATGACGCCAGTATTTCTGCAGTCCTATCAGTACTCCCATCATTCACCACAATTATCTGGTCTGCGGGGCGTGACTGGCGGAGACACGAAGAAACACATGAGGCAATCATTTTTTCCTCGTTGTGTGCGGGTATGAGTATTGCAATAGTGAGTCGTGACATGGTTTATGGTATACAAGCCGAAGAAGTAGCGTATGTGTTACACTCAAAGAGATACATTATTGCTACATTTCTACGAGTACAATTACAAAACATGATACTACATTTTAAACACAATGTCAATAAATCTATTCTCAAAAAATGGCTCACTTTAGCCATGGGCATTGTGCTTTCATGTATTTTGGCATTTATTCTTTCGTTTTCTGATGGTTTTTTGACCAATACTCTACCCTCTTCAGAAAAATTTGAGACTCAAAATGCATCAACAACTCCTCAAATCGCGACCACAACCACTGACGTGCTCTCGAGTTTCCCAGAGATAACCACATCGAATACCGAGAAGGTGATTGAAGATATATATGTTTCTCGAAGCGTACATGTGGAAGATGCGCCAGTGCAAAATATCCCGGTCATCGTCTCCCCTTCACCTGTTTCCTCACCACGCATCCAAACTGGAGTTTTTGCGGGTACCGTGCCGGAGCTCAACGCTTTTGAGGATAGAGTAGGTGCGCAGGTAGACATTGTTGCCACATCTGTGCACTGGGGAAACGAGCGTGATTTCCCCGAGACGTACGCAAACCTCGTTACCCTCCGCAATTCCACGCTCTTTATCTATTGGTACCCCATGGATTACAACTCGGGAGAACATGGTCAAAAAGCATTTCATTTCAAAGAAATTCTTGATGGCTCATGGGACGAGTACATAGACTCATTCGCAGAAGAGGCGAAACAAAATGGAGGCGACATCATCATTGCACCTTTTGAAGAAGTGAATGGAAGCTGGACGTACTGGAATGGTGAGAGCGGAACATATGGTACAAAAGAGGAGTACGTAGAGACATTTCGGTATCTGCGCGATAAATTCAGAGTAGCTCCGAATGTACGCTTTGCATGGGTGGTCAATCAAGTATCTGTTCCTGATACGAGTGAAAATGCAATTGCGACATACTACCCTGGAGATGCATACGTCGACCTCATCGGTATCAATGCCTTCAATTTCGAAAAGCCGTGGCTCTCTTTTGATACACTCATTTCTCGCGCGGTGGGAGATGTCCTTCCCTACCACAAGCCGATATATATAACCTCCACCGCAAGTGCTCCAGGCGAACAGAAGGCGACTTGGATTAAAGATATGTTCGCAAGTCAGTATTTTAATACTGGTACCCTCAAAGGGTTGGTTTGGTTCAACGAAAATAAAGAGCGCGACTGGCGTGTGTGGTCTGATGCATCTTCCGAGGAAGCATTTAAAACAGCACTTACTAAAAATAAGGAGTGACGTGTAACCTATAATTAACGAGAGGCCTCACACAATGGGAGACCTCTTTCTTTTTTCTTCTACAGTTGACCCTTCGGCCGTATACCTGATGAATTGCTACGCGTTCAAGCATATACTCGTCCGTTGTGCAAAATAACAAGCTCTACTCTTCTTGAGAGAACTGTGCGTAGATGTGCAGTATAGACCATCACCTATCATTGCGCTAGCAAAATATACTGCTTAGACGTATCATGCTTACTATGTATAAAAACATCATCATAGGAATGCTCACCGTCGCGCTCATCGGCTTTTTTGTGTGGTCAAACACCCGAGTTGCCCCCACAGGTGACATCACGGTGACACAAGAAAAAACTGAGATGAAGGATGCGCAAACATCGAGTGAATCAGTGGTACCGACTACACGAGGAGGTGCAAAAGCCAGTACTGCACATACGCTTGTCTTTGCACACACTGGTCTTACCAAAGTACCAAGTGATGTGTTTACCCAGACAGACCTTCTCACCCTCGACCTCTCCAACAACAATCTCACTGGGGCTCTCCCCGCAGAAGTGCGCCACCTCGCACAATTGCGGACACTCAACCTCAGTTACAACCAGTTCACCGGTGTTCCCGCAGAAGTTGGCCAACTCAAAAATCTTGAGTATCTTGACCTCTCGCACAATCAACTCACCGGACTTCCATACGAACTTGGGAACCTATCAAACCTTAAAGAGCTTATTCTTACCGGTAATAATTACGCAAAAGCAGACTTGGAAATCATCAAAAAATCGCTCCCTGCGACGACAAAAATCATTACCGAGTAGCCCAGATACGCGAACACTTGAAATCGGGTACACAGGAGGAGTATACTATGAGCAAAGGTCGTTTATACGTTTTAATTTTTAATGCGTATGTCACTTATTAAATGGGAACCATTCGATGAGTTCGATCGTTTCCTCCACGATGTACCATCTCTTCCTTCACTCCGCATGCAAGGCGCCGGGTTTGACCTCGCTGCTGATGTGTACGAGGACGGTGGCAATATCGTTGCAGAGATGAATCTCCCAGGACTTCAAGGAGAGAACATCGACGTCGAAGTAGAGGACAACCACCTCCGTGTTGCCGGAAGGCGCGAGGAGGTGAATGAGAAGAAGGAGAAAAACCATTACACAAAAGAGATTCGCCGTGGCTCCTTCGAGCGAATTATCCCACTCCCTGCACCAGTACGACAGGGTGAGGTAAAGGCGCTCTACAAGGATGGGGTGCTCAAGATCACCATGCCGAAGCGTGAGGAGAGTAGCGAAAACAGAGTGAAGGTAGTAGTGGAATAGTGGAGCTCGAAAAAAGTGGCTCACGCCACTTTTTTCGTGTTTGACTATTCCTTGTTTTCCCTAGTCAACACATAAAAAACCGGCCATAATGGTTGGTGTATGAAAGATATATCCGTTTCAGAGTTCAAAGATGCGCTCAACCGCGAGTCCCAGAACCCAGCTGTTGATTTTATTAACGTGTGCTCACCTGCCGAATACAAAGAGAAGTGCATTCCGGGAGTTCGGAGTGTTCCGCTCAACGTACTCCATGACCACGTACACGAATTCAAAGACAAGAAGAAGATATACATCCACTGTCGGAGTGGCGCCCGCGGTCGAAACGCAACGGAGGTACTCACCAATCTCGGTATCTCTGCAGAGCTCATCAACATGGAAGGTGGCATCCTCGCGTGGGAGAAAGCCGGGTATCCGACGAACACGGCGACAAAGCGACTCCCCATCATGCGACAGGTACTACTCACCGCAGGCTTCCTCGTGACTCTCGGAGTAGTCCTCTCACTCACCGTGAGTCCACTGTTTATCTACCTTTCCCTCTTTGTGGGATGTGGTCTCATGTTCGCCGGCATTACGGGATGGTGCACCCTCTCGTACATCCTCGAACGTATGCCGTGGAATAGGTGATTGACCAAAGAGCACAGAAAACCACACGCGTACGCGTGTGATTTTCTGTGCTTTCTGGTCCCTATCGCGCAAAGTCCTCAGGGGTAAACCGTATCGTATCACCTACGCGCAATCCCCCCTCAAGTATCTTTCGTGCAACTCGCTCTTCAATGATATCCTGTATTGCACGACGCATTGGGCGTGCCCCAAACTGTGGGTCATAGCCCTCCTTCATGAGCACATTGATAAGCACATCATCAACAACAAGCTCATATCCCTTGTCTCTGATGCGCTTCACGAGGTCACCTAGCATAAGCCCCGCAATGGTGCGTTGCTCGGCCTCTCCGAGCACCTCAAAGAGCACCACCGCATCGAAGCGATTGAGGAGCTCGGGGCGGTATATCTTGCGCTCGATAATTGTGTTAATGATTGTCTCTTTCTCATCTTCAGGCGTTTTTCCTTCTTGAACAAACTTCCAAATGAGATCACTCCCCGCGTTGGAGGTTGCAATGATAATGGTATTGCGTGCGTTCACCTTCTGTCCATGTGCATCGGTGTAGATACCCTCATCGAGGACCTGCAGGAAGAGGTCGCGCACAGCAGAATCAGATTTTTCAAACTCATCGAGGAGGAGTACTCCGTACGGATGCTCGCGAAGTGCAGAAGAGAGTACACCACCCGTATCCTGCGAGCCAATGAGTCGCGTGAGTCCGTCTGCACCACTGAACTCTGACATATCGAAACGCATCATGTGTTCTTCGCTCCCAAAAAAGGTGTACGCGAGTGCCTTCGCTGTTTCAGTCTTCCCCACGCCGGTTGAACCGAGAAAGAGAAAGGCTCCGATTGGTTTGTCTCTCCCCTGAATACCGGCGCGAGCGCGACGCATGGCATTTGCGATGACCGAAATCGCACGCTCTTGCCCGACGACGCGCTTGTGGAGCACCTCCTCGAGATGCATAAGTTTTTCGCGTTCTGCATCGCGGACCGGGCCAGCGGGGATGCCAGTCTTTTCACTCACCGCCACATCAACGTATTCGGCATCGACAATCGTCCGTTTGTCTTGTCCCGCTCGCGCAGCGACTTCTGCGAGCAAGCTCACCGCTTTATCGGGCATGACTCCCTCGACAATGTACTGATCTGCACACTCTGCAATACGGACGATAGCAGGGTAGGTAAAGTAAAGGTTAAAGGTGTGTTCATGAGTCCACGATGACTCTTCAAGGACCCGAACCGTACTCGAGAGATCTGGTACTTCAATAAGTACTGGCTCAAAATACTGGAGCAACTGCTGATTAGCTTCAAGTGTTGCGTGGTAGCTCTGCGGGTCAACTGTTGCCACAATTTGCACGTCACGAGAGGTGAGGAACCTCCCCAGAAGGTCGGCAGCATTCACCTCGAGTGCTGAAACACTATCGAGGAAGGACGTAAAGTTTTCGATGACAACCACCACATTTCCCGCTCGCTCAGTCTGGAGCATGAGATTGAGAAATGCGGGCTCAAAATCTGCCTTTGAACTGTACGTTGCAACAAAAAGATCTGTGTCGAATACCACAATACGTTTTGCAGAAAGTGATGCGATTGAATGTCCTTCCCGAATGCGACGAGCAAATTCGATAAGGATATCCATTTTCCCCACACCCGGCTCACCAATGAGCATGACATTCGCCGCCTTGGTACGTATGAGAGTCGCCTCAATGTGCTCAATAACCTCATTCGCATACGCGGTGTTGCTGAGGAACACTGAGAAAGCGGATGTGGTACTGAT